>NZ_JADYWQ010000005.1:0-303297 GCF_015864725.1 Pseudoalteromonas sp. NSLLW24
CGCGGGATGGAGCAGTCTGGTAGCTCGTCGGGCTCATAACCCGAAGGTCGTCGGTTCAAATCCGGCTCCCGCAACCACTGAAATTAAATACCTAAAAAGTTAAAACAAAATAGCACTCTTTATCGAGTGATTTTTTGCGTCTGCAGTTTAATAAATTCTTATAATTATAAAACTCACCGTTACTGCGCAAAACACTTTGCACAAGTAAGCGAAGGTCGTCGGTTCGCTTTTTACAAACTCAAGCTCCCGCAACTACTGAAATTAAATACATAAAAAGCTAAAACAAAATCGCACTCTTTATCGAGTGATTTTTTGCGTCTGCAGTTTAATTAATTCCTATAATTATAAAACTCACCGTTACTACGCAAAATACTCTGCATAAGTAAGCGAAGGTCGTCGGTTCGCTTTTTACAAACTCAAGCTCCCGCAACCACTGAAATTAAATATCTAAAAATTCAAAACAAAATAGCACTCTTTATCGAGTGATTTTTTGCGTCTGCAGTTTAATAAATTCCTATAATTATAAAACTCACCGTTACTGCGCAAAACACTTTGCATAAGTAAGCGAAGGTCGTCGGTTCGCTTTTTACAAACTCAAGCTCCCGCAACCACCGAAATTAAATACCTAAAAAGTTAAAACAAAATAGCACTCTTTATCGAGTGATTTTTTGCGTCTGCAGTTTAATAAATTCTTATAAATTTAAACCCACTGTTACTGCGCAAAACACTTTGCACAAGTAAGCGAAGGTCGTCGGTTCGCTTTTTATAAACTCAAGCTCCCGCAACCACTGAAATTAAATACCTAAAAATTTAAAACAAAATCGCACTCTTTATCGAGTGATTTTTTGTGTCAGCAGTTTGATAAAATACCTTATATTCTGCTTTATTTAATGACTTTACTCTAATATCTGTGACGTTTAACAAATAACTTATTTTTTAAAAAAGAGTATTTTATGTTAAAACGGTTAAAAGATTTTAAGTAACAATACACATCACATGACAGAACTTTATCACTGGTTTGATTTAATAGGCATTGCGGTGTTTGCTGTGTCGGGCACTTTGCTAGCGTACGAAAAAAAAATGGATGGCTTTGGAGTCGTAGTTTTAGCGACGGTAACCGCTATTGGTGGTGGTACAGTGCGAGATCTAATTTTAGATGTTCCTGTGTTTTGGTTACACGATCAAAGTTACTTTTTTGCCATACTAGCTTCAGTATTTGTTACAACACGCCTTATAAATAAACAAAAGCCGATACCTCATTATATTTTACAAACAGCGGATGCGTTTGGTTTAGCTTTTTTTGCAGTAATGGGGGCGCAAAAAGCGCAGCTTGTTGGTATGCCCGATATGACTGCGGTAATTATGGCTGTAATTACAGGCTGCTTTGGTGGGTTAATTCGAGATGTGCTTGCACGCGAGATCCCTATGCTATTAAAAGGTGAGCTTTACGCTATTACCTGTATAGCGGGTGGCACTGTTTATACGCTTGGCATTAGTTTTTCGTTAGTAACCGAAATGGCGATGGTATTAGGTATGTTAATGACCTTATTACTTCGTTTAGCTGCTATAAAATGGCAAATCACATTACACGTTTTTAAATATCCTGACTAAACTGGTGTAATCACACCATTTACTAGGATAAGGAATGTCGTTAGCTCGTATATTTTCTCGTGCTCAAGTGGGTATAAATGCCCCTGAAGTTATTGTAGAAGTTCACCTAGGAAATGGTTTACCCGCTTTTCATATAGTAGGCCTGCCCGAAGCGTCCGTTAAAGAATCAAAAGATAGAGTACGTAGCGCACTCGAAAACTCACAATTTGGTTTTCCCGATCAACGAATAACTGTAAATTTAGCCCCTGCCGATTTGCCAAAAGATGGCGGACGGTTTGATCTTGCTATTGCGGTGGGTATTTTAGTCGCCTCTGGGCAAATAGTGTGTCCTGATATTCACAAGTACGAGTTTTATGGTGAGCTTGCTCTTAATGGTGAGGTGCGTGGTGTAAACGCTATTTTACCTTCGGTACTTGCTGCAAAAGAGCAAGATCGTTGCTGCTTTTTACCTCTTGCAAACGACAGCCTAGCAAGCCTAGTTAATGGCGTTAAACGCAAAGCCGTAAGCTCTATTCAAGAAGTGTGGGGGGATTTACTTAATCAACAACCCTTACCATTAAATATAGAATATCCCGACTGCACACAAGCCCCTGACTTTTTACTTGATTTAAGCGATGTGAAAGGTCAGCCCGGTGCAAAGCGAGTACTCGAAATTGCTGCAGCTGGCGGGCATAATTTATTATTTTTAGGCCCTCCAGGTACTGGTAAATCGATGCTGGCCCAGCGAATGGCAACTATAATGCCTACTATGTCGGACGATGAAGCTATTTCGACAGCTGCGCTTTACTCTATTATTGGGCAATCCATAGATTTAACTAATTGGCGACAGCGGCCATTTCGTAATCCACATCATACTTGTTCAGCTGTTGCCTTGGTGGGGGGCTCTTCGAATCCCAAACCTGGTGAAATTTCTCTGGCACATAATGGTGTGCTCTTCTTAGATGAGTTACCGGAATTCGAGCGTAAGGTACTTGATTCACTGCGTGAGCCAATGGAAACCGGTACAGTTACTATTTCACGTGCAGCTAGGCAAATGGAGTTTCCGGCGCAGTTTCAGCTTATTACAGCATTAAATCCAAGCCCAACAGGAAGTCATACAGATAAGCGGGCAACTCCCGATCAAGTTATGCGTTATTTATCGCGCGTGTCGGGGCCTTTTATTGACCGTATTGATTTGCAAATAGAACTACCTCGTTTAACGAGTGTTGAACTACAAAGTACTCAGCCGGAGGAAAGTAGTGCTGAGGTTAGAGCAAGAGTTGAAACGGCTTATTATCTACAACTAAAACGTCAAGGTAAGGTTAATGCGAGGCTTAATAATAAAGAAATGAGTGTGCACTGTGTACTGGCGCCAGCAGAGTTGCAGTTTTTAGCCAGAGCAAGCGAGAAGTTGTCTTTATCGCCACGCTCTTATCATAGAGTGATTAAAGTGGCGCGGACTATTAGTGATTTAAAAGGCGCTGAAAACATTAGTTTAAATGAGCTTAAAGAGGCACTTAATTACCGCGCATTTGAGCGCCTTATTGCGCAATTAACTAAGTATTAAATAGAAAGCATATACCCTTTACCGCGTACGGTAACAATGCGTTTTTGATCTTTTTCGTCATTTAATTTTTTACGTAAACGACCAATCAGCACATCAACAGTACGATCGTTTGGACTCCAATCGGGCTGGCCTATTTCTTCTGATATTTTTTCACGGGATGTGGCTTTACCCGCATTACTAATTAAGCAAATAAGCACTTTATGTTCGGCTTCAGTTAAGCGTGATTCAACGCCTGCAGCAGTAATTAATGTGCGGTTATCGGGGTGAAGCTTAAAGTCAGCATATTCTATAAACTCTTCGCTTTCGTCGTCTTCTAGGTTAACGGCAACACGCTTATAGAGCGCGCGCATGCGAAGTTCTAACTCAAGTAAATCGACGGGCTTACAAATATAGTCATCAGCACCTTGTGCAAGGCCTGCAATACGATCGGCTTGGGAGTCACGACTCGATAATACAATAACGCCAATATCGGTAAGTGTGTTTAATTCTTTTGCCAGCTGAAGCCCATCACGCTTTGGCAAAACAATGTCAATTATGGCTAATGATATAGCACCGCGCAGGTTTACCCGCTGCCTTACAATGTTAAGTGCATCAGCGCCAGTTGGGTCTACCTCTATTGTAAATTCGGTATCTGCAAAGTGATTTTGGATGCGTTTAACGAGTAGTTCATCGTCTTCAACCAATAAAACATTAATAGCCATAGTACTTTATTTTGAATGCTTATAGCTCTGTATGGTAGCACCATTAGGTAAATGCTGAGAAGGGGGTTTATTAGTTTTAAGTAACTTAATATTTCAAAGGTGTATAAGACGTTATTAGAGGATGAGGTTAGCACCTTTAAACTAATTAAAAGGTGCTAAATAATTAATACTACTATTAATAAATCTGTATTAAGTCGTTATTTTAAAGGTTCAGGCTCAGTTATTTTTATACATTGAGTCCCACCATTGAGGTTCATCTTTTAGCTTTTTATCAAAGTATGCGAGCATGGTGTTCCACCAATCAAATCGTTTATCGCGTGCAAAAATTTGGTGGTCGGCGCCTTTGTATTCGATTAACTCTACGTCCTTATTAAGCAGTTTAAGCGCAGTGTACATTGTTAAGCTTTCGCCAACAGGTACATTGGTATCACTATCACCATGAAGAAGTAGCATAGGTGTTGTTACTTTGTCGGCATGAAATACAGGGCTATGTTGGCTGTAAAGCTCAGGGTTATTCCATGGGAAGCTATTTTTTGATGCTTCGCCAGAATATAAGTAGCCCCACCAACCTTCACCCCAATACGAGGTAATATTAGAAATACCCGCATGAGCTATTGAAGCACTAAATATATCGGTTTTAGTTGCCAATAACATGGTCATGAAGCCACCGTATGATGCCCCTAAATTTCCTACCTTTTCACTATCAACATAGTTGTATTTCTTTAAAAAGGCTTGCGTGCCTTCGATAATATCGTCTGCAGTGTAGTCGCCCCAGGCATTAACATGCTGCGCTGAAAACTTTTGTCCAAACCCTGTTGCGCCAGTAGGCTGTACTACATAAACAACGTAGCCATTTTCTGCCCATAAGTTAAACGGATAACGACCTGTAAAACCACGCGTAACTGGTGAAGTGCCGCCGTAGTAATACACGAGCGCCGGGTGCTTTTTAGTTTTATCTAAATTGCTAGGAATATAAACGCGGCCAGTTATTTCAACCCCATGTTTATTTTTAAAATTAAACTCCTCTAATGTAGGGAGTCGTGTATTTGCATAGCTACTTGGTTTTGAATCCCATATTAAATCTGTTTTATTTTTACTGACGTTAAGGCGTTTTAGCTGTTGTGGCGCTAAAGCGTTAGTGCCACTTAATAAAATTTCGGTATTACGGTCGTGTGAGTAACTAAATTGTTCAACAATATCCAATCCTGTATTTAACTTTTTAAAGCGCTGTTTACTTAAATCAAATAGGTAAAGCGGTTGAGTGTCTTGCTCTGTTACTTTAATGAGCGCATCGCCGTTTTCTAAAACGTGCAGTTGGCCAATAGCAGAATCGAATTGTTTACTAAGTGCTTTTACGTTTTTACCGCCTTCAGTAAGTAGGTAAAGTTGCCCGTCGTAGTTATTAGCAAGCATTGCTTTTGGTAGAGCTCTGCCTGCGCCATTTTTAAAGTCAGGGCCTGCAATTACATAAATATCTTTATTTGCGTATTTGGCTAAATTAAATGTTTTGAATTTACCAAGCGATGAAAGCTTGTTTGATTTTAAATCGAGTTCGGCTAACTCTGTTTCAGGGTGGGTTGATGCTTGCATTGCCATTACTGGGCGGCTCATTAATATTTTGCCACGGTTACTATTTGAATCTTCAAGGCTGTAAGAAAGAGGACCTTGGCTAAGTGCTTTTGTTAAACCACTTTTAGTATCAAGCATGTAAATTTGACTGGTGGTACGTGCATACGACCAGCGATCTTGTAGACCTTTATAGTGCTTGGTTAAGCTGTTAGTGCTCTCAGGTGATTTAGACCAGCTAAACAAAAGACTGGTGTCGTTATAAAAGGTAAAGCCATTGGCTCCTTCTAAATCGTTTGCTAATGTTTTTATTGAGAAGTTTTTACGGCTAAGTTGTTTAAGCTCACCATTTAACAAATACACTAAATATTGGTTATCTGGACTCCAAATAATGTTACTTGGTTGGCCTGCTTCGAAGCGATAAAGCGTTTGATTATCTGAATCTTTAAGTACAGTAACTGTATTTGCTTGGTTTTGTGTTTTATCGCTATAAGTGCGAGTAGTAGTAACGTACTGCTTAGCATTAGGTGCGAGTGATAATTGACTGATTGTAGGGGCATCAAACAATTGTTTTGCAGATAAGCGTTTTGTTTGTGAGGCGCTAAGCGTAATTTTATCAACGTCGCTTTTAGGTGCAAAATCAAGCGTTACATCGTGCCAATTAGCTACTTGTTGGGCTACTATTAAAATAGAGTGAGTACTGTTATTTAAAGCTAACTTATAGCTATTTTTATCACCTGTTTGTAGTTCGCCATTAATAAATAACTGACCTTGCTCAATCCCTTTTAAGGTAAGCGCACCTTGTGTAAAGCGGGTTGTTTCAATATTAAATTTTAGTGCCTGTAACCCACCTAAAGTGAGCGCATTGATTTTATTAAACGGCTGCCAGTTTTGTTTTTTCCCAAATACAGAAAAACTATCTGAGTCTGCTTGTAGCTGCGGCAATAGGTTATTAATAATGGCATTGCCATGAGGTGTTTGAAAAGGCTTTAACTGCATGTCCTCGGCAAGTGGGCCGATAAACTGAATTTTTGATTTATCCAATGGTGCAGCTATTGCAGCAAAGCTTAAGCTGCTAAGCGTTAAAAGAGCTGCTGCGTACTTAAATAGCTTATTTTGATGACACCATGGTGCGCTAAATTTCATTATTATGCCTATTATTATTGGAAGTTTGGCCAAATATAGCATGTATTGATACCATGCTCACATATCCAATATAGAGGAGAGAAAGTGACTTTACTGATAGTTTATATGGTAGTGGCGATTGTTATTTCGTTTTTATGTTCTGTGATGGAGGCTGTGTTATTAAGTATTTCGCCCAGCTATGTTGCATCACTTAGGAAAGATCATCCTGAGCTTGCTAAACAGCTCGAAAAACTTAAAAACAATATAGATCAGCCTTTAGCTGCTATTTTAACTTTAAATACGGTTGCCCATACTGCGGGTGCTGCTGGGGTAGGCGCACAGGCAGCTGTCGTGTTTTCCGATGCGGCTGTAGGCATTGCATCAGCCATTATGACATTCCTCGTATTAATTCTTTCTGAAATTATTCCTAAAACCTTGGGGGCTAATTACTGGCGAGCTCTAACGCCAAGTGTTACTTACGCTTTGAGGTTTTTAGTTATATTGCTAAAGCCTTTTGTATGGTTTGCACAAAAGCTAACAAATTTAATGGGTCCAAAGCACGATGAGGCTTACTATATTCGTCAAGAGATAGAGGCAATGGCTGATATAGGTACGGAGTCGGGTGCATTACATCAGGATGAGTCCGAAATAATTCGTAATTTATTGCATTTTAGACATGCAAAATTATGCGACTTAATGACGCCTCGAACGGTTATTTTTAAAATCCACAAAGACTTAACAGTGAATCAGTATTTAAACGATCACGGCTCGTCGTCATTTTCTCGTATATTGGTATTTGATAAAGACAGCGACGATATTGTTGGGTTTGTGCATAAAAACGATATTATGCTGGCATTTCACCGTTTAGGTACCGATTACAAAATTAGCAAATTGATTAAGCCTATTTATACGGTGCCGAGTTCTCAAAATGTATCGTCGTTACTGCAAACTCTTTTAACAAAGCGCACGCATATATGCCTAGTTGTAGATGAGTACGGTGACGTGCAAGGTATTGTAACGCTAGAGGATATGATTGAAGCTTTAATGGGGCTAGAGATTGTAGATGAGCGTGACCAATCTACTAATATGCGCGCAGTAGCAAGGCAGCGTTGGCACAAACGTTTAGCAAGTAGTGCGCATATAGTCAGTGAAGAAGATAAACACACTCGGGGTGATAATTAGTTAACCAGCCCCGATTAAATATTAATACCTCTTTAAGCGGGGCTGCCATCAGTTTTCAGCCAATCTTTAGCCCAAGATATAAATTCGTCTTGTGGTTTAGGGCGGCTAAATAAAAAACCTTGTATAGCTAGTTTTCTTTTATAATGCCTTAAATAAACGAGCTCTTCTGGTCGTTCAACGCCTTCTGCTACTAAGTCTAAATTATCTTTACTCGTAATATTAAATAACGAACTTACGACCACTTGAGAAAATAAATCTGTTTCTATATGGCTAATAAGTGAACGGTCTATTTTAATTTCAGTAAAAGGAAGATTTCGAAGCTGATTCATATTAGTAAAACCAACACCAAAGTCGTCTAGCGATATACCAAAGCCATGCATTCTTAATCTGTTTAGTGTTTCTAATTGCATGAGGCTTGAGAGTGCATGTTGTTCTGTTATTTCTATAATTATGTTACTAGGCGTGAGTTGGTTTAATTCTAAAATGAGCAGTAATTTATTAGGGCAGTTTAAGTCGTCGAGCTGAGTTGGCGATAAATTAAATGCCATTTTAAAATCATGACCTAGTTGCGCTTTCATATTTTTGAATTCGCTGGTGGCCTTTTCAAAAAGAGAAAATGTAATTTGATTAATTAAGTTGTGTTGTTCGGCAGTGTTTATAAAACGGTTAGGTAAAATAATATTGCCGTCTTTACTTGATAAAATACGTGCTAAGACTTCAACGCTTTCAATTTTATTGTTATCAGCGTTTATTTTTGGTTGGTAAAAAGGCGTTATTTCATCGTTTTTTAATGCATCAATAAGCTCATCTTGTGAAATGGCTGACTCTTTTAATAAAGTGTGGCTGTTTAATTGCGCCACTTTAATAAGTAACCTACTAACCTGAGACAGTTGCACTGGCTTTGAAATATTACCAATGAGGTGAGCGTTATGTTGTTTCGCGAGATTGGCAGCTAAGCTAATAACTTTATGGTCCATTTCAGAAACAATTATAATACCGCCTTGATAATGTAACTCTCCTAAGTGGCGGATTAGTTCCATGCCGTCCATTTCGGGCATATTGAGATCAGTAAAAATAGCATCAAAGTAGTTGATATCCTCTTTAACTTTTTCAAGAGCTTCTTTTGCATTCAGGCACGTAGTTATAGTGTTAGACATACCCAATTCGTTAAGTATAGCTTCCATAACGATCAAAATTGCTTTTGAATCGTCAACAACTAAAATATTAGGCACTATTTTGTCCACTGTTATCCCTTTCAATGTATCGCTTGGAGTTACTATAAAAGTAGTAGTGTTTTTTTATTTTGTCAGTATCAAATACTTTTATTTTGAAAATAGTTACCTAGCACCTTCACTCGTGTTTTTAAGCTGATTAGGTATACTAGCGCCATTATTTTAAACGGTCTTAATTATGATAAGAATAGATCTTACTTTAGCCGAGCAACCATTTTCGCTTATGGTGTCTGGGCAAAGAATTGTGCAGGTATTTCACGCGCAACAAGCCATTACCTTTGATAACCCTCGTGAAAACTATTTTCAATTTACTTACGACAACAAAGTAATAGGTATTGATACAGCGGCAGTGGAAGAGCAAAGCATTTCGCTCTTTGTGGATGAGCAATTTGTGACACAACTTGCGTTACCAGCACCTACAAATGGATCACCTAAAAAAGGCTTTTTAGGTCTGGCTGCATTAGGTTTTAAGCTTTTTAAAAGTGCTAAGGTAATTAAAGTAGTGCTTGCAGGGGCTTCTGTTGCAGGCTATGCGTGGTTATTTAGTATAGAATTTGCATTAATGCTAATTGGGTGTTTAGTTGTACACGAATACGGCCATGTGCGAGCAATGAAATACTTTGGCATAAAAACCAAAGGTATTTACTTAATCCCATTTGTAGGTGGGCTAGCTGTAAGTGACGACAAAATAACGACTCGTTGGCAAGATGTAGTTATATCGCTAATGGGGCCTGCATTTGGTTTAATTACCTCGGTACTGGGTGTCGTTTTATATTACGCCACCGAGATGGAAATATTTGCAGGTGTGGCAGTTCTTAGTGCGTTATTAAATTTATTTAACTTGTTACCTATTTTACCGCTTGATGGCGGGCATGTATTAAAAAGTATTAGCTTTTCAATGCGTTCATGGATTGGTTTAAGCGTATGCTTATTAGGCGTACTATTTGGCTTATGGCTGAGCTACACCTTTGGCTTAATGTTACTGGTATTCTTTTTGTTTGTAGGTGCGCTGGAAATTGTATTTGAGTGGCGAGGCCGTCACTACTCACACTTAATGCCGCTAGATAAATATGGCCAAGGCTTTTCAGCGGTAATGTATGCAGTTGTAGTCGCTGGGCATGTAGCTGTAATGATGCACTTTGCCGATTCGGAAAATCCAATATTGAGCCTGCCGATGACTATTTTATCGAGCTAGTATTTTTATTTTTTCTAACTAAATAAGTTAGTTTTTTGCATTAATATTTTATTTTTCGACTTTTATGTTGATTTATTGTTAATTGAATTCTAGTGTAATATAAATTAGAACAATCTTAGCGGATCAACTGGATGTTATTTAGAAAGGAAGCTGTCGCTCAGCAAAGTGAGCGTTTAACTGGTGTGATTACGCTAGCACAACCACTATCAATAAAACTTATCGTATTTGTTTTGGTATGTATTGCGATTGTAGTGATAAGCTTTTTATTTACAGCAGAGTATTCCCGCAAGGAAACAGTTCGGGGGTTTTTAATACCCAATAAAGGGATAATCCAAAGCTTTGCTAGTCAAGGTGGTATGATTGAGCTGCTATTTGTACAAGAGGGTGATGCCGTTACTAAAGGTCAGCCGTTGGCGACCATTATTGTGCAACAAAATAACAGCCAAGGCATAGCCTTGAGTACCCAGCTTGTTGAGCAGCTAAGTATGCAAATACAGTTGCTCAATGATGAGATAACACAAAACCTTACCCTAAAAAAGCAAGAGTCACTTAACTTGCAAGCGCAAAAACGTGCACTTACTAATGAGCAAGCTGCATTACAAAGTCAACTAGTTCTGGCTGATGAAAAATTAGGGCTACTTAACCGCCAACAAAGCAACCTTAATCAACTTAATAAAAATGGCTTTTTATCAAACATCGAGCGAGAGCAACAGCAGCAAGCCCTGTTAGATGCTAAGCAAGAAAAACAAAACCTAGCGCGCTTGCTGATGCAGCAAGAAAACCAATTAAGTCAACTTAGCTTTAATATTGCCAATGTGCCCCAGCAGTATACGTTGCGTATAAATAGTCTTAAACGCCAACAAGCGGATATTCAAAACCAGCTCACACAAATTAAAAGTAACTATCAATATACCATAACAGCCAGTAACAGCGGTGTTGTTACTGGCATTCAAGTGGTTGAAGGCGAAACACTTACCCAAGCCAAACCACTGTTGCATATTATTCCCGAAGGCTCAGAGCTAGTAGCAGAGTTGCTGCTACCAACACGTTCAGCAGGCTTTATACAGCTAGGTAACGATACGCGCCTGCGTTTTGATGCTTTCCCTTATCAACGCTTTGGTTTCATTAACAGTAAAATTATCCGCATCGACAAAGCACTCATTACCCCAAATGAAATACGTTTGCCTATAGCACTGCAAGAGCCAGTATATCGCTTGCGAGCAAGACTCAGCCAACAACAAATGCAGGCCTATGGTAAGGCGTTTGAGCTGAAAAGCGGCATGTTGTTTGAGGCGGATATTATGTTGGAGCAGCGCACATTAATCGAGTGGTTACTCGAGCCACTGTACAGCCTAAAAGGGCGAGTAAGTTAAGTGTAGCGCTTTATGAAATAAAGAAAAATTTGAAAGTTTTGGTGGTTTGCTAAATGCAAACAACCGAAAAAGACGGCCAGCTTTAGTTAACTTTAGCGAGCAGCTAAAGCCAGCCTATTAATCGCTCACCTTTATTGAAGGGGAGCATATTAACAACCCGATGACTTAACTAAAAAGCATCGGATTTATGGAGTATAACATTATGCGTGAATTAAATGTAAATGAACTTAAAGAAGTAAGTGGTGGTCCATTCCCCCTGTTTGTAGCAATAGCAGTCTATGGAGAAGTTGCAAGCTTTGCTGCAATCATTAGTGGTATAGCAACTTATAATGCAATTAGAAAATAGGAGGGTCTTGCAATGAGAGAATTAACAAGTAATGAAATACAAGAAATAAATGGTGGCCCACTACCTTTTATTATTGCTGGTCTATATGCTAGCTCGTCGATTACTGCAGGCGGTTTGGCTACTGCAATTGGGATTGGAGCTGGTTTTGGTGCAATTGTAGGTGGTATAGCTGCAGTATATCATAACGCCGCTGAGTAATTATAATAGAGGAGATAGAAGGGGATTTATTCCCTTCTTTATTTAAAATGAAGCTATCCGCGATCGTATCAATTTTTGCAATGTGTTCTTTGATAGTCCTAGGGTCTGTATATGTAATTATAAAAGACGTCAATTTGCTGCTTAGTGATAATGTAATTTCATACGGTGAGCTAGCTTTCTTTACTGTAACTCTTGGGTTTTCTTTAGCTATTCTAACGGGTATATATAAAAATAAAAAATGGGCGTTATATATTTTTATCTCTATGGTTTTCTTTATGGGAGGTAATTTTATTATTTTAAGATTAAGCCTCAATGGTGCCTTAGAGCTAGTTGATTTTTGGATTATTACTTGTACTTTGGGTGTCTCCGCGATAGTAATACGAGTTATGCTGAAGTTAGATTCAATGGCTATTTTCTCAAAAAATGAGCTTGATTAATAAAATGTTGTTTGACTAAGGTAATTATGAACTCTGCAAATGGACTTATAACTTTTTCACTCTCAAAACCAGTCCCAGTGATTCTCCAATCCGAAATAGCCGAATGCGGCCTTGCCTCAATGGCTATGGTGGCATGTTATCGCGGTCATAAGCTGGATATGCCTGCCATGCGAAAACGCTTTTCGGCTAATCTAAAGGGTATGAACTTACAGCAGTTGATTGAGCTAGGTGATAATTTAGGGCTAGCTAGCCGTGCGCTACAATGCCCGCTTGATGAAGTTCATAAACTGCAAACGCCGTGTATATTGCATTGGGATATGAATCACTTTGTGGTGCTGACCAAAGTCTCTAGCAAAGGTGTTGCAGCTAAATTTGCAATTAATGACCCTGCTGTAGGTAAACGCAGTTTAAATAGTAATGAGTTTAGTAAACACTTTACCGGTATTTGTTTAGAGCTGACTCCAACCAGTCAGTTTGAAGCCAAACAAGAACAAGCACAGATGAAGTTTACCCAACTTTGGAGCTCAATGAAGGGCTTAAAAGCAGGGCTAATAAAACTGATTGCGTTGTCACTGGTATTGCAATTATTTGCTTTGATGACCCCTTATTATATGCAGTGGGTGGTGGATGAAGTACTCATTAGTTTTGATGAATCGTTATTAACGGTACTTGCCATGGGTTTTGCTCTGATTGCGATAATTTCAGTGGTGACTAATGCGGTACGAAGTTGGCTAATTTTACGGCTTTCGAGTTTGCTCAATATGCAAATGGGCGTGAATTTGCTCAGGCACTTATTGCGCTTGCCAATGAACTATTTTGAGTCCCGCCATATTGGCGATATTGTCTCGCGCTTTGGCTCATTAGCGCAAATACGGGAGCGCATAACTACAGGGTTTGTAGAAACACTGGTCGATGGCGTAATGGGCATTACCGTATTGATTATGATGCTAATTTATTCGCTAAAACTCACTGCGGTAGTTGTTGGTGCAATTGTACTATATACCTTGGTACGTTTAGCGCTGTATCGTCCACTACATCAAGCCACCGAAGAAATGATTCAATCATCTGCCAAAGAGCAATCGAACTTTTTAGAAAATATTCGGGGTATGCAAACTATAAAATTGTTTGGTAATGAATCGCAGCGCCAAGGAATTTGGCAAAACCGTTATGCAGAGGTAATAAACAGTGAAATTCGTTTAGGGCGTTTAAACATTAGCTTTGATTCATTTAACAAGCTGTTATTTGGCCTTGAAAATGTATTGGTGATTTACTTTGCTGCATTGCTAGTTATGAGCAATAGCTTGTCTGTTGGTATGGTACTGGCGTTTATTGCTTATAAAAACCAGTTAACCAGCCGCTTTGCCAACTTAATTGAGCAAATTATTCAATTCAAAATGATGCGCTTACACTTAGACCGTATTGCAGATATAGCACTCACGAAACAAGAAGCTAATCGTGACGGTGAAATGGCCTATACAGGTGATGACGAAGGTAAAGTGAGAGGCCAGCTTACGCTCGAGAATATTTGCTTTAGTTACAGTGAAGAGCAAGTGCCGATTTTAAATAATGTTAATTTAACGCTGAATACCGGTGACTCGATTGCGATTACAGGACCATCTGGCGCGGGTAAAACTACGCTAATGAAAATTATGCTGGGGTTATTACAGCCGACCTCGGGTAAAGTGCTGCTGGATGGTAAAGATATCACCCAGTTTGGTCTTAAAAACTACCGTAAACAAATAGCTGCAGTGATGCAGGATGACACATTGTTAGCTGGCTCAATCGCCGATAACATCAGCTTTTTTGACCCACAGCCCAATTACTTAAAAATAGAGCAATGTGCCCGACATGCAGCTATTCATGATGATATTACCAAAATGACTATGGGTTATAACTCATTAGTAGGTGATATGGGATCAAACTTGTCGGGCGGGCAGGTGCAGCGGCTATTATTAGCGCGAGCGTTGTATCAATCGCCCTGCGTGTTGTTTATGGATGAAGCGACTAGTCATTTAGACAAAGGCAACGAAGCCAAAATAAGTGAACAAATTCAGCACTTACCCATCACACGGATTATGATTGCTCATCGCCAAGAAACCATTAACATGGCCAGCAAAGTCTATCAACTGAAAGAGGGTAGGTTGGTGGAGCTACAACAGCAGAGCGAGAGTGCATAAAACAATCAAGGCGTGTGTATTACACGCCTTTTTATTATGTTTACAGTTAATAAAAGCTCAATACCAGCGATATAAAAACCCCAGTCACAAACAACTGCACAACACAAAACCCCATAATATCTTTTGCTTTTAAGCCTGCGATAGCAAGGACGGGTAATGCCCAAAAAGGTTGAATTAAATTAGTCCACGCATCACCCCACGCAACAGCCATTGCAACGCGAGATATATCGGCACCTAGCTCTTGTGCTGCAGGTATTACAATAGGCGCTTGTACTGCCCATTGGCCGCCGCCAGAGGGTACAAACATATTAACGAGTCCTGCACTTATAAAACTAAAAAATGGCAAGCTATCAGCATCTGCAACGGCAATAAAGCCACGTGATATCTGTTGTGCTAATCCGCTATCAACCATTACCGCCATAATGCCAGCATAAAAAGGAAATTGAATAACGATGCCAGCCCCGCTTGGAATTGCTTGTTGCAGACTGTTAAGTAAATTATGGGGTGTTTGATGAAGCGTAATAGCTAAAAACAAAAATACGGCAATAACGCTATTAAGGTTTAAGTTTCCGCCAGCAATAAAAAAGTAATAACCTAAATATGCCAAACCTAATAAGCCAATTGTCATGCCGAGTAGTTTACTTTGTTCCAAATGTTGGGCGGGTCTGGTTATTGTTGTGGGCTTAGGTGTTGTCTCTTGTAAAAGAGCTGGGTCGATATATACGCTTTCTTGCTCGCTTGGTAGCATATAGCGATTAACGAGCGGCATAATAATGAATAAACCAACTAATATGGCTATATTAAAGCCCGCAAATAAAGTGTGCTCTGTACTAATAATACCAATGCTGGCCTCTGAAAAGTGACCATCGGTTGCGATAGTTAAAGGAATCGAGCCAGCTAATCCGCCATGCCATACAACAAAACCTGAGTAAGCGCTGGCTACTAATAATCGATAATCAACACGAGTATGTTTAGCAATTGCCTTGGCAAAAAGAGCACCAATAACTAAGCCAAATCCCCAATTTATCCAGCTCGCTAAAAGCGAAATAAGCGTTACCAATATAATTGCTTTAGGTGCTGTATTTGCGAGTGTTGCTAGTTTTTCTAATAACTTACTTATAGGTGGCGTACTTGCCAACATGTAGCCCGTAATTAACACCAGCAGCATTTGCATAGCAAAACTTAATAAGTTCCAAAATCCACCTCCCCACGCTTGTAATACTTCAATGTTGGTTGCGGTTGTAAATAAGCTCGCACTAATAAGGGTGATTATTGTAAGTAAAATTACAAATATAAAAGGGTCGGGAAGATAGCGCTCTACAATTTTAGTAAAAGGGCGGGCTATTTTATTAAGCATAAGCACAACTGTTTTGGTTATTATTTTAACGCTAATTAATCATGAAAAATCATCATTGGCAAACAGCATTTAGTCTTATATTTGCGGTTAAAAGCTTAAACATTGCTTAAAAGCATCGCTTACAGTAACGTACTGTTTATAGATAATTTACTAACGAAGACTTTGTATTATGCCGGTGATATTTAAAAGGCTAGCGTTACTTGTTCGCGCTCATATAGATCAGTTGAGTTGGCAAGCAGTGGCATTAGCTATTTTGACTCATATGCTATTAACATGGAGCTTACTATTTATAGCGAATGAGAAAGCGTTAACCTCGCTTACTACCTTTTTTTACTATTACACAGTAACAACATCAACAGTGGGATATGGTGACTTTAGTCCAACTACTGATCTTGGTCGTTGGGTGGTTGCATTAATACAAATTCCATTTGGTTTAGCTTTATTTGGTGTTTTGCTAGGAAAAGCAGGACAAACTGTTACTTACTTAATTAGGCGCGCTATGACTGGTGATAAAAACTTTGCCCACAGTAACCACCATATTATTATTTTTGGTTGGCACGACACTCGTACAAAAAAGATGATTGATTACATTTTGGCAGATACGAAACGTACTGACCGTCGTATTTTACTCGCGGTAACAGAGCAAATGGATCATCCTTTTTTAGCTAACGAAAGCGTTGATTTTGCACGTTTAACGAGTTTTACAAATTTAGCTGAACTAGAGCGTGTAGCTATTCGTAGTGCTGATAAGGTGATTATTGATGGTCAAGATGACGACCAGACATTTACGACAGCCCTGCGCATAAGTCGCTTAGTAAAAGATGATTGTCATATAAGTGCTCACTTTTTAGATGAAACTAAAGTTGAGATGATGTTAGAGCATTGCCAAAATGTAGAATGTAGTAGTGCAAAATCAGCTGAGATATTAGTACGCTCAATGCAAGACCCTGGTTCGAGCCGTGTGCAAGAGGAGCTGCTATCTACTTTGCACGGCGATACACAATTTAGCTTGAAAGTACCAAGTGGCTGCAAAGATATGGAGTTTGGTACTTTGTTTCATCATTTTAAGCTTGAGCATGATGCAATACTGTTAGGTGTTGCCCATAATTTAAGTGCGCAAAATATGGATTTAAACCCACCATTAGATTACAAAGTAAGTGAAGGCGATATTTTGCACTATATATCGGTAGATCGAGTATTAAGTAGTGAAGTAGACTGGTCGAGCCTAGAAAAATAATGAATGAAGTTGTATTTTTAATTGTTGTTTTAAGTGCTTACATATTACCTGTCGTTATTGTACTCAACAGTAAGCGTACACAGGGTCATGAAAAGAATGGCTGGCTAATGGGAATCATTATATTTTCTTGGTTAGGTTTAATGATGTACTTTACCATTGTGCCCAAGCATAGGCACAAAAAGAAAAAGGCTAAATAGAGTAGTTAGCCTTTATAGCCGTTTTAGTTGGAATAATTACTCTTCCAACTGTTTGAGTTTATGCTCAATTAGAGGGTCGTCAGGTAGAAGTTGCTGGGCGACTTCTAATAGCTGAATAGCATCATTAGGGTGCTCATCTTGGTGCTTAAGTGCCACATCTATTAATGGCTGAATATCAATTTTTGCTTGATGCTCTTGTACATACACTTCTTTTTCATCAGCTAAAATTTTATGCGCTGTACTCAATAATGCTAAACGATGGGGGGAGTCTGCATTAGCCGTATTGAGACTTTGATAATAATCTTCTTTTAAGCGTAAGGTTTTGGTTTGCAGGCGAAACTGTGCAATATCTATTTGCTGATGTTGAATGAAATCAACGGCTACTTGCTTATAAAACCCAAACTTATTCAAATATGTAGCGTGTGTGCCATGTCCCATACCAAATACTCGCAAGTGAGTTAACTGCTTATAGCGCTTGGCGTGCATTCGGTCTATACGATTAGTAGGATCGTAAATAATATAGCCTTGGGCATCTCCTAAATCTAGATCGTGATAATCTTGTTGCCAGTCAAACTGCTGAGCTATATCGGTACTAGAGCGGTCATCCCAGGGTACTAATTCTTTATTTTTAGTACTTACCGGGTGAAAGAACAGTACTTGGTTTAGCTTTAATAGTTTAGCAAAAGCGCCAACAGCAAATCCGCCACGGCTTAAGCCATAGCCTAATCGACAATTAAACGGCGTAAGTAATGTTGATAATTGCTCGAGAAAAAAGATTAAATTACGATTACGAAACCAATTACTTTTACCTAAATGCTGAAAAGCGATTACGTTTACGTTTTGTTTTTGAGCTAAGTGATAACCCCATGGTGCAAAATCAGGATTGAGATCTTGCTCTTGCACGTTAGTGCCTGCGGGTGAAAAGGTAAAAAGCAGGGGCTTATTAACGTCAACAAAATCATACTTAACAAATACATCGCCGAGTAAATCACTACCCGTCATGGGTAATCGAGTTTGTTGCTCATTGCGCGGGAGAGTTAACCATTCATCTAACCAATACAGTAATTTCATTAATCCTCCAGCTATAAGTCGGCGCGGATCATATCAAACTCAATGAAATTAGGTCAAACCGAGAGGGTGTTACTGCGCCATTTTGATTATTTCATCCCAGTCATTTTTAGTAACAGGCATTATTGATAGTCGTCCGCCTTTTTTAAGTGCGATTTCAGTAATATTATTATTGGCTTTAATATCTTTAAGGCTAATTAATTTTTTTAAATGGCTTTGGTAAGTAACCTCAACAACAACCCAGCGTGGTTTGTCGCTGGTGGCTTTTGCATCGTAATAGTCGCTACTTAAATCAAACTGAGTAGGATCTGGGTAGGCATCGTGTGTCACTTCGGCAATACCCGCTACACCTACGTGTTTACAGCTTGAATGGTAAATCATCACTGAATCACCGAGCTTAACGCCATCACGCATGAAGTTTCGCGCTTGGTAATTACGCACGCCTTCCCAAAGAGTCGTTTGTTTTGGTGCGTTTTTTAAATCATCTAATGAAAACGCATCGGGTTCAGTTTTAAATAGCCAGTAAGCCATAACAGTATTCCTAACAAATATTTACTTCCCACTATTGTATAGTATCATTTGGATACTAGGGTAATGAGGAAGAAGTAATGAGCCAAGTATTAGATGATTTATTGTCGTTGTTAACACTTGAAGAAATTGAGCAAGGTTTATATCGAGGACAAAGCCAAGATTTAGGCTTTGGTGCTGTGTTTGGCGGTCAAGTTATGGGGCAGGCGCTTTCTGCCGCTAAAGAAACTCTACCTGAGGGGCGTATAGTTCATTCATTACATTCTTACTTTTTACGCCCAGGCGATCCAGCTAAACCGATTGTTTATGATGTCGAAACTATTCGCGATGGAAAGAGCTTTAGTACTCGCCGAGTAAAAGCGATTCAGTACGGTAAGCCAATTTTTTATATGACAGCGTCGTTTCAGGGTGAAGAAAATGGTTTGTCGCATCAAGCAACAATGCCTGATGTACCCGCACCTGAAGAGTTACGCTCATCACTTGAGTTTTATCAAGATAACGCTTCGCATATCCCTGAAGTCATCCGTAATAAGTTTACGCGTGAAATGCCAATTGAAATGCGACCAGTTACTTTTCATAACCCGTTTAAACCAGAAGTTATGGAGCCGGTAAAGCATATTTGGTTTAAAGCTAATGGTGAAATGCCAGACGATCAGCGCATCCACAATTACTTATTAGCGTATGCCTCTGACTTTGAGTTTTTACCAACAGCATTGCAGCCTCATGGTGTATCGTTTATGCAGCCAAATATGCAAGTAGCTACTATTGATCATGCAATGTGGTTTCATCGCCCATTTAGAATGGATGATTGGATTTTGTATTCAATTGATAGTCCAAGTGCGAGTAATGGGTGTGGTTTGGTACGTGGGCAGTTTTTTGATCGCCAAGGCAACTTGGTTGCCTCAACAATGCAAGAAGGGGTTATGCGTCAGCGCTAACCCCCTTTTATAGATATAGTACTAGTTACACTGATCTTGTACTATATCGCTGATTGACTGCCAGACGCGTGCTGGCAGTAATGTTTTAAGGTGTGCGTAGGTTTCGCAAAGTTGTGTACTGCCTACTAAGCCTTTATCACCCTCTGTTATTAACGACTCGCCACGTAAGTTCTCGATAAAACTAACAAGTACTTTTTTATCAAAAAATTCAGGTGTTTTAATACCATGCAGTGTGCCTAAACGCTGTGCAAGCACTTGGCTCTCTCGTTCTAATTCTGCTTTTTCAATGCCATCACTTGTTTGAATAAAACCAATCACAATAGCGTAACGTTGTAGAGTAAAACTAAGTGCTCGTCCAAGCATTTCTAGCTTAGCTAAGCAGTCATTACTGTTCGTTATATGAATGTTATCGCCATCAAACTCAATTAAATTTTGATCAGCAAAGTTAGCTAAAATACGTGTTATGTAGCTCTCATCAAGAGGCTGTAAATACCATTCTTTAGCAAATAACGGATAAAACGTTTTTACAAGTTGCTGGCATTGCTCAATAGTTGTGCTGTGTTGTTTAAATAGATGTAGTGCAATTAAGCTTGGTACTGCAAACAAGTGCAAAATGTTGTTTCGGTAGTAATTAAACAGTACTTTTTCTTTATCGCTAATAGTAATAATTTCGCCAAATTCATCACTGATAACTTCAAACTTATTCAGCTTTAATGCATGCGTTAGTAATTGCTCTGGTGTTTCGTCTGGCGCGGTTACTTTATCGCTATAGCTTGCATCGCGCTGTAAGCGCAGATAAAAATCAAGTTGTGCTAATAGCTTTGGTTTACTCAATGCTTGTTTATCGTTAACCAGCAATATCATCGCTAGTAAGTTAACCGCATTAAGCGCCGCCGCATTATTAATTTTAACCATTACTTGGTCGGCAAGTTTAGTTACTTGTGGCGCTAACCATTGTGGCTTTTGCACATCGGTAGGGTGTATTGAATCACGCCAATCAGGTTGGTTATCGTTTAAGTATTGGTTAATCGAGATTGGATCACCAAAGTTTAAATTACCACGACCGTAGTTTTTAAGGTTTTTGATTGCCTTAAAAATACCAAATATAGATTCGCCTTTTTTATCTTTTCCATCCAGCTCTTTAAGGTAGGTGTTAATTTCCATGACGTGCTCGTAGCCAATGTACACAGGAACGATAGATATTGGTCTGTCTATTCCGCGTAGCATTGCTTGTAATGTCATAGATAGCATACCCGTTTTAGGCGGAAGTAAGCGCCCAGTTCGGCTTCGACCGCCTTCCGTGTAAAACTTAACAGAGTAACCTTTAATAAACAGTTGGCTTAAATACTCTTTGAATATGGCAGAATAAAGTTTATTGCCTGCAAACGAGCGACGAATAAAGAATGCCCCAGAGCGTCTAAATATGCCACCGGCAGGGAAAAAGTTAAGATTTATACCTGCAGCTATATGTGGTGGAACTAAGCCTAAATGATAAATAGAGTAAGTAAGCAGTAAGTAATCCATATGACTGCGATGACAAGGCATATAGATTATTTCATGGCCTTTATCTGTTAGTTCATGAATTTGTTCTGCGTGTTTAATATCAATACCGTTATAGAGCTTATTCCACAACCAAGTTAAAAATCGCTCGGCCACACGTATCATTGCTTCAGAGTAATTAGCGGCTATCTCATCAAGTAGCTTAAGTGCATTTTGGCGGGCTTCTGTTTGGCTAATGTTTTTAGCTTTAGCTTCATCTTGAATTGCTTTTTTTATTGTAGGTGACGCTAATAATGAATTAAATAATTGTTCACGAGAGGGCATCTTAGGGCCTGTAGCAGCTAGCTTTTGGCGCTTAAAGTGAACACGTGCTACACGTAATAATTTATGTGGTAACTCGCTTACATCGGCTTTTTCATTGACTAAAAGCGATAAGTCGAGTGGTTGGCTAAAGCGAATAAAGTTGTCGCGTCCTGAAAACAACACCACAAAAAACTTTCTAAACCAGCTAGGAGTTAGAGAGTGCGTAATTAAAGTGCGTAGCCCCGGCTTTTCTTTACCCGGGTCGCGACCCCATAAAATAGTAACCGGAACCACTTGTACGTTTTGCTGCCCACTTTGTATTAGGTATTCAATAATTTGTTTACCTTGAGCTAAAGCATTGGTTGGCTTAGCTTCATCACCAAACAGTGGTGGTGGATTTTTAATACCAATAAAACGGTCTAAATCTTGGTTACCTAATACTTGCTCTTCGGTTGGGCTAGGTAGACCATTTTTTTTACACGCATGTGCGAGAGCCGCTAAATCAAATCGTGAATTTAAACGCACTATATAAAATGTAGGGTACTCAGGGTTTAGATCATACTGTTTAATCGGATTTTCTGGCAGCACTTTGCTTTTTACAAATAAGCGGCTAAATCCAGCAGACATAACATTTAAACAATAATTAAAAATACGCATCGACTCACCATATTGAGAGTATTAAGGGCAAAATTAGCGCAGTAGGATACCATAATATCTAAAAATCCCTTAGTTTGCGTAATTAAGGTGTTAACTTGTTTATTGACTAACAGTAGAGGTATTAGTTCAAGTATAGCTAGTAAGCATGTATGGGTGCTTATTTAATCAAATTTATAGGCATTGTATTGTTTCTAAATAGTTGTTGCATTTATCACCAATACCTCTATAATACGCAGGCTTTCAAAATTCCTCTGGGAACTAGAAAGGATAAATTAAGCTTGGATTTCAAGCTAATAAACAGGAGTTCCGATTTGGAACTCAACGTAGATATAATCAAACAGCCGACATCTTAAGTTTTAAGATTGTTTCGGTCGTTTTTTTATGCTCTTTTATATGCTCTTTATATTGAGGTTAAGAATGTCAAATCAACGCATTCGTATTCGCCTAAAAGCTTTTGACCACCGTTTGATTGACCAATCAACGGCAGAAATCGTGGAAACTGCGAAACGCACTGGCGCACAAGTACGTGGTCCAATCCCACTACCTACACGCTTTGAACGTTTTACTGTACTAACTTCACCGCACGTTAATAAAGATGCGCGTGATCAGTACGAGATCCGCACCCATAAACGTCTGATAGACATCGTAGAACCAACTGACAAGACTGTAGACGCGCTTATGCGTTTAGATCTTGCTGCTGGTGTTGATGTTCAAATCAGCCTGGGTTAATCGAAAGATTAGAGAGGTTTTAGGAAAATGGCATTAGGTCTAGTCGGTCGTAAAGTGGGTATGACACGAATCTTCACTGAAGATGGTGTATCTATCCCTGTGACAGTTATTGAAGCGACACCTAACCGCATTGCTCAGATCAAATCTGACGCAACAGACGGTTATAACGCGCTTCAAGTAACCGCAGGCACTAAAAAAGCAAGTCGTGTAAACAAAGCTAAAGCGGGTCATTTCGCTAAAGCTGGTGTTGAAGCGGGTCGCGGTCTGTGGGAATTCCGCCTTAACGGTGGTGAAGGCGATTTTGAAGTAGGCGCTGAGCTTACTGTTGAATTATTCAACGAAATCAACAAGGTTGACGTAACCGGTACTTCTAAAGGTAAAGGTTTCCAAGGTGGTGTTAAGCGCTGGAATTTCAGCATGCAAGACGCTACACATGGTAACTCTCTATCTCACCGTGCTCCTGGTTCAATCGGTCAAAACCAATCACCTGGTAAGGTGTTTAAAGGTAAGAAAATGGCCGGTCATATGGGTGCTGAGCGTGTAACGACTCAAAACTTAGAACTAGTTCGCGTTGACGCTGAGCGTAATTTGCTTTTAGTTAAGGGTGCAGTACCTGGAGCTATTGGCGGTGACGTTATCGTTAAACCAGCTGTTAAAGCATAAGTCCTGGAGATTTAGTGATGGAATTAGCAATTAAAGACGCTTCTGGCGGTCTTGAAGTTTCTGAAGCTACTTTTGGACGTGAGTTTAACGAAGCATTAGTACATCAAGTAGTTGTTGCATACGCAGCAGGTGCTCGTCAAGGTACTCGTGCTCAGAAGACACGTTCTGAAGTAAGCGGTGGTGGTAAAAAACCATGGGCTCAAAAAGGTACTGGCCGTGCACGTGCCGGTACAATCCGTAGCCCAATTTGGCGTTCAGGTGGCGTTAGCTTTGCAGCTAAACCACAAGACCACAGCCAAAAAGTAAACCGTAAAATGTACCGTGGTGCGATTAAAAGCATCTTATCTGAATTAGTTCGTCAAGAGCGTTTAATCGTTGTTGAAAGTTTTGCTCTAGCAGCACCAAAAACTAAAGAACTAGTTGCTAAGCTTAAAGAACTTGAGCTTAAAGATGTTCTTATCGTGACTGAAGAAGTAGATGAAAATCTTTTCTTATCGGCACGTAACCTTTATAAGGTTGACACACGTGATGTAGCTGGTATCGATCCTGTAAGCTTAATTGCTTTCGATAAGGTACTTATTACAGCCGCTGCTGTTAAGCAACTTGAGGAGGCGCTAGCATGATTCGCGAAGAACGTCTTTTAAAAGTGATCCTTGCTCCACATATCTCTGAAAAAAGCACAATTGCTGCTGAAGAAAACAATACTATTGTTTTTAAAGTAGTAAATGACGCAACTAAAGCTGAAATTAAAGTAGCAGTTGAGAAGCTTTTTGAAGTAGAAGTAACTGGTGTTCGCACACTTAACGTTAAGGGTAAAACAAAACGTACTGGCGCACGTTTCGGTCGTCGTAGCGACTGGAAGAAAGCTTACGTTACTCTTAAAGAAGGCAGCGAGCTAGACTTTGTCGGCGGCGCCGAGTAATAAGGGGATAGAATTATGGCACTTCAAAAGTGTAAGCCTACTTCTGCGGGCCGTCGTCACCTAGTTAAAGTGGTTAACTCTGATCTACATAAGGGTAAGCCATACGCACCACTTTTAGAGAAAAACTCTAAATCAGGTGGTCGTAATAACAATGGTCGTATTACGGTTCGTCATATCGGTGGTGGTCATAAACAACACTACCGTTTAATCGATTTTAAACGTACTAAAGATGGCATTCCAGCTACTGTTGAACGTTTAGAATACGATCCAAATCGTAGCGCAAACATCGCTCTTGTATTATATGCAGACGGTGAGCGTCGTTACATTATCGCACCTAAAGGCTTAAAAGCTGGCGATGCAATCCAGTCTGGTGTTGATGCACCAATCAAGCCTGGTAATGCATTACCAATGCGTAATATGCCTGTAGGTTCGACTGTTCACAACGTAGAATTAAAACCAGGTAAAGGTGCTCAAATCGCACGTTCTGCTGGTGCATACGTTCAAATCCTTGCTCGTGATGGTCAGTATGTAACATTACGTCTTCGTTCAGGCGAAGTTCGTAAAGTTGAATCTGATTGTCGTGCGACTCTAGGTGAAGTAGGCAATGCTGAGCATATGCTTCGTTCACTTGGTAAAGCAGGTGCAAATCGCTGGCGTGGTATTCGTCCGACAGTTCGTGGTGTTGCCATGAACCCGGTAGATCACCCACACGGTGGTGGTGAAGGTCGTACATCTGGTGGTCGTCATCCTGTGTCTCCATGGGGTAAACCGACTAAAGGTGCGAAGACGCGTAAGAACAAGCGTACGGATAAATTTATAGTACGTCGTCGTACTAAGTAATATTGAGGAATAGCCATGCCACGCTCTCTCAAGAAGGGTCCTTTTATAGACCTACACTTGCTGAAGAAGGTAGAGAAAGCTTTGGAAAGCGGTGAGAAAAAGCCAATTAAAACTTGGAGCCGTCGTTCAATGATCATACCTAACATGATCGGATTGACCATTGCTGTCCATAATGGTCGCCAGCACGTACCAGTTTTCGTTTCTGACGAAATGATCGGTCACAAACTAGGTGAATTTGCACCAACTCGCACTTACCGTGGCCATGCTGCGGATAAGAAAGCGAAGAAACGATAAGAGGGGAAGATAAATGCAAGCATTAGCTAAACATAAATTCGCCTCTGGTTCGGCGCAAAAAGCACGTCTAGTTGCAGATCAGATCCGCGGGTTACCTGTAGATCGCGCACTAGAAATCCTGGCGTACAGCCCGAAGAAAGCGGCTGTATTAGTTAAGAAAGTACTTGAGTCTGCTATTGCTAACGCAGAGCATAACGAAGGTGCTGACATTGATGAGCTTCGTATAACAACGATCTTTGTGGACGATGGTCCTACAATGAAACGTATTATGCCTCGTGCTAAAGGACGCGCAGACCGCATCCTTAAGCGTACAAGCCATATCACTGTTATGGTTTCAGATAGCTAGGAGTATAAGTAATGGGACAAAAAGTTCATCCTACTGGTATTCGCCTAGGTATATCTAAACCTTGGGTTTCTACCTGGTACGCGAGTTCAAAAGATTTCTCTGCACAGCTTTTTGGCGATCACAAAGTTCGTACATTCCTTACTAAGGAATTGAAAACGGCTTCTGTGTCTAAAATCGTTATTGAGCGTCCAGCAAAATCAATCCGTGTAACAATTCATACGGCTCGTCCGGGTGTTGTTATCGGTAAAAAAGGCGAAGACGTAGAAAAATTACGTCAAGCGGTAACTAAAATCGCTGGTGTACCTGCTCAGATTAATATCTCTGAAGTACGTAAACCAGAACTAGATGCACAACTAGTAGCAGACGGCATTGCCTCTCAACTAGAACGTCGTGTTATGTTCCGTCGCGCTATGAAGCGTTCGGTACAAAATGCAATGCGCATCGGTTCTAAAGGGATTAAAGTTGAAGTTAGCGGTCGTCTTGGCGGCGCTGAAATCGCACGTTCAGAATGGTATCGTGAAGGTCGTGTACCTCTACATACTCTTCGTGCTGATATCGATTACGCAACTTCTGAAGCCTTAACCACTTATGGTATCATTGGTGTTAAAGTTTGGATCTTCAAAGGCGAAGTTATTGGTGGTTTACCACTAGTACAAGAGCAAGAGAAGCCAGCTAAACGCGCACCAAAGAAAGCCAAGAAAAGTGCTAAGTAGAGGTAGCGACTAATGTTACAGCCAAAACGTACAAAATTCCGTAAAATGCACAAAGGCCGCAACCGCGGTTTAGCGCAAAACGGTAACAAAGTAAGCTTCGGTACTTTCGGATTGAAAGCAACTGGCCGTGGCCGTATGACTGCTCGTCAAATCGAAGCAGCTCGTCGTGCTATGACGCGTCACGTGAAACGTCAAGGTAAAATCTGGATTCGTGTCTTCCCTGACAAACCGATTACAGAAAAACCTCTTGAAGTTCGTATGGGTAAAGGTAAAGGTTCTGTTGAATATTGGGTTGCTGAAATTCAGCCTGGTAAAGTACTTTACGAAATGGAAGGTGTTTCAGAAGAGCTTGCTCGTGAAGCATTCGACCTTGCTGCTCGTAAATTGCCATTCAAAACAACTTTCGTAACTCGGACGGTAATGTGATGAAAGCTAGCGAACTAAAAGACAAAAGCGTAGAAGAGCTTAATGCTGAACTTCTAGGACTACTTCGTGAGCAATTTAATATGCGCATGCAAGCTAGCACTGGTCAGTTAGCTCAGACACACACGCTAAGAACAGTACGCCGCGATATCGCGCGTGTAAAAACAGTTATTAACCAGAAGGCAGGTCAATAATGAGCGATAAAATTCGTACTCTTCAAGGCCGTGTAATCAGCGACAAGATGGAAAAATCTTTCACTATCGCTATCGCACGTTACGTGAAGCACCCAATCTATGGGAAATTCATTAAACGTACGACTAAGTTACACGTACATGACGAAAATAACACAGCAAAAGCGGGTGACGTAGTTACTATCCGTGAATGCGCACCAATTTCTAAGAATAAATCTTGGACTTTAGTAGACGTTATTTCTAGTCCAAAACAAGCTTAATTTTTTAATTAAGTTAGTTTTGTAAAAAAGCCCCGGCATTAGCTGGGGCTTTTTGTATTTAAAGCACCTGCAAACAGTAAACTAGGGTGAGCGGGTCACCTGGATTAGTCTTCTATCTGAAAATACAAAGTTATCTTGGGGAGTAGTTGAGAGTTTCATTTACCAGTTACTTTTTTGCTAGCAGAACCATCTACTGAATCAGAAGAAGTTAGATAATAAACTTACATATCTCAGTTAATTTAATGCCAATATGGGGTCATCTAATTCGTGGTGTTACCTTTCTTTTACTATCTTTTACTATCTTTTAGTCTGAGAACTCACTTACCTTATTTTATTACAATAATACAGTTTCAAAGTATCGAAAATAGACATCCATACACAACTTTCATTATCAGCTTATCTGGTTTTTTTATGTCTAAAACCTCAATTTATCGCCTTAAATTAATATTCTGGTATGATTAGCAAATATGCGCTTTTGAATGAATTTTTGAGGTAGTAATGACGCGTAGTTTTGAATTTCATTTGACTGATGAAGTAGCCACGGTTGCAATGGGTAATCGCGTTGCTGATATTATAGAGCAAGGTGCGGTTATTTATTTACATGGTGATTTAGGCGCTGGTAAAACAACGTTTACAAGAGGGGTAGTGCAAGGCTTTGGACATACAGGCAAAGTTAAAAGCCCAACGTATACACTTGTTGAACCTTATGAACTCGAGCGCGCAAATGTTTATCATTTTGATTTATATCGCTTAGGTGACCCTGAAGAGCTTGAATACATGGGAATACGCGATTATTTTTCACCAGATGCAATTTGCGTTGTTGAGTGGCCAGAAAAAGGTGGTGAATTTATTCCTGTGCCTGATTTAGATATTACTCTAAGCTATATGGGTAACGAACGTAAAATTGTTATTAATAGCGCCAGTGAGCGTGGTGTAGCAATTGTCGAAAAACTAAATAACAAATAATAATATAGTTAAGGCAGTAATTATCAAATGAGCCGAGGTGTAGTTAAACTCTTTATTTACCTTATGGTTATTACCATAAGCTTGCCGCTGTGGGCCAAAAATACAATTAATAGTGTACGCGTATGGCCGTCCCCTGATAGTACGCGTGTGGTATTTGATTTAAATGATAAGCCTGACTTTAGCTATTTCATGCTTAAAAACCCAAGCCGCTTAGTAATTGATTTAGAAAACACTAGCGAGTTAAAAATACTACCAGGTGTACCACCAAAACATCAAATAGTGAGCAAGTTACGCTACTCAAAACCTAAAAATAAGCACAGTGTTCGGTTAGTGTTTGAATTAAACGCACCAGTAAAGCCAGTTGTATTTGCTTTAGCGCCTACAGGCCCTTATAAAAACAGGCTCGTTGTTGATTTATACAATAAAAGCCAAGCTGCCACAGTTGTTTCTCCTGCTCAAACAGCAGCTAAAAACCGCCAGTTAAGCCAAGAACGCGATATTGTGATTGCAATTGATGCGGGTCATGGCGGCGAAGATCCAGGTTCAATTGGTCCCTCTGGCACGTACGAAAAAACAGTAACACTGCAAATTGCAAAACGTTTAGAGCGCATGATTGATGGCGAACGTGGGATGATTTCGCGCATGGTACGAAGCGGTGACTACTTTGTAAAACTTAATACGCGAACCAATCGTGCTCGTGAAAAAAAGGCCGACTTTTTTGTCTCTATTCATGCTGATGCATTTACGAGCCCGGGACCAAATGGTGCCTCTGTTTGGGTGTTGTCGTTAAGGCGTGCTAATTCAGAGATAGGTAAATGGATAGAAGATAAAGAAAAGCACTCTGAGCTTTTAGGTGGCGCTGCGGATGTAATGAAAGATGCCGCTAACGAAAAATACTTAGCGCAAGCATTACTTGATATGTCGATGGATCACTCTATGAAAACCGGCTTAAACGTAGCTGACGAAGTGGTTAAAGAGCTACGTAAAGTTGCTAAGTTGCATAAGAAAGATCCCCAACATGCGAGTCTTGCTGTACTTAAATCACCAGATATCCCATCAATTTTAGTAGAAACAGGGTTTATATCTAACCCACGAGAAGAAAAGCTGCTTAAAAGTGCTAACCATCAAGAGCGTTTGGCTAAAGCTATATTTACTTCTATTAAAAATTACTATTTAAAAAATCCACCTGATGACTCTTTATTTGCTAAATTAAAGTCGCAATATCCAACAAAGCACAAGGTACGCCCGGGTGAATCTTTAAGTATGTTGGCGAGTCGCTATGGCATTACAGTCACTGAATTAAAACAAGTTAATAAGCTTAGCTCTAATACTTTGTTTATTGGGCAAGAGCTCGATATACCACAAAGTTAGTCATTATTATTAGCGCAATGCTTGCTAGGAAATCTCATGAATATTGAAATATTACCCGCGCGTTTAGCTAACCAAATTGCCGCAGGCGAAGTGGTTGAGCGCCCAGCGTCGGTAGTAAAAGAGCTAGTCGAAAACAGTTTAGATGCTGGCGCTACACGTATTCAGATAGATATAGAGCGTGGCGGTCATAAGCTTATTCGTATACGTGATAACGGTTCAGGGATAAGTAAAGATGAGCTAACGCTCGCGCTTTCTCGTCACGCTACGAGTAAATTAAAATCTCTAGATGACCTTGAAAATATTTGTTCACTTGGTTTTAGGGGTGAAGCGCTTGCGTCAATTAGTTCTGTATCGCGTTTAACACTGAGCTCAAAACCAAAAGATCAAGAAGCTGCTTGGCAAGCATTTGCAGAAGGTCGCGATATGGCCGTGCAAGTAAAGCCAGTAGCGCACCCTGATGGCACAACCATTGAAGTAAAAGATTTATTTTTTAACACCCCAGCTCGTCGTAAATTCTTGCGTACCGAAAAAACTGAATTTAGCCATATTGATGAGTTGATAAAGCGTATTGCGCTTAGTCGCTTTGATGTCTCTATTACACTAACTCACAACGAAAAAGTAGTAAGGCAGTATCGTGCGAAGACAGATCCCTCTCAGGCTATTACACGTGTAGCCCAAGTTGCAGGTAAGGCTTTTGCTGAGCAAGGTTTGCATATTCAATCAGGAGAGGGTGGCTTACAGCTGCATGGTTGGGTGCTACCTGTAGGGTCAGCTAATACGACTCAGTATACTTATGTTAATAATCGTATGATGCGCGATAAACTTATTCTGCATGCTATACGCCAGGCATTTGAAGAAGTAAGTGGAACACAAGAATTACCCGGTTTTGTCATTTATATTGATATAGACCCTCGGCAGGTTGATGTAAATGTTCATCCAGCTAAGCATGAAGTGCGTTTTCATCAAGGGCGCTTAATTCATGACTTTATATTACAGGCTATTAAGCAAGTGGTAGTGCCGCTGCAAGGTGAGTTTACGAATGAACCGCTTAGCTCTGAGATGGAATCTGCGCCTGTGTTTATGGGGTCAGCGCATAGTAGTTCTAATGATACAAAAGCGGATGGAGTATTTGATTACCCTAAATCGCAATTACAGCCCTCTTACTCTGGAAGTGCTGGTAGTTCATCATCAGGTACTAGAAGTGTTGGCGGTGGCGGGGCATACCGTGCTACACCAAGTACGAGCCATCATGATGTAAACGCGTTTTATCAAGGTGTGAGTGAGCAACACGCTGCGCATTTTGATAATGTAGCAAACATACCCGTAGCACAACACCAGTTAGAGTCTGCGCATAATGTTTTAAAGACAGTTTCAATCATCAGTGTTAATGAAGGTGCGTGTGTATTTAGTGTTGAGCAGCAATTGTATTGCTCACATTTCAAATATGCATTGGTAGATGATTGGCATAATCAAATTAAAGAGTCCGGAAGTTTAGAAGGGAAAGCTCTTTTGCTGCCCGTAAGAGTAAACTTATCAAAAGAAGATTGCTTACTTATAGAAGCTCAGCAATCGTGGTTTACTTTACTTGGTTTTGAACTCGTAATAGAAAAACAGTTTGTAATGGTTAAAAAATTGCCAGCGTGCTTATATTTACTTGATGTAAGTACAGCGATAGGTGAGCTACTTGATGGGTGTAAAGCAGGGCTTGAAAATATAGAGAATTGGTTAGAGTGGCAGATAAAATGTGTACCTCCCCGGTTTTATTTAAGCAATGTGTTTTTAGCGCAACAAATGCGCTTACAAAATAATCCGCAAACTATTGAACGCTTACGCGAAAAAGCAGTTAAAATAGAGCTAAATCACTATTTAATGCAATTAGATTAAGGTATCAGTGTTGAGTAATTTACCAGTCATATTTTTAATGGGTCCAACTGCTGCTGGTAAAACAGCATTGGCAATCTCACTGTGCGAGCATTTAAATACAGAAATAATCAGCGTTGATTCAGCGTTAGTGTATAAAGATATGAACATTGGTACTGCAAAACCCGATGCAGAAGAACTTGCTAAAGCTCCGCATCATCTGATCGACTTACTTGACCCGAGTGAAACATATTCAGTTGCTGATTTTAGGCGCGATGCAGTACAAAAAATTGACGAATTTCATAGACAAGGTAAAGTGCCTGTATTGGTTGGAGGTACAATGTTGTACTTTAAATCTTTAATTGATGGTTTATCGCCTTTGCCTGAAGCAGATACAGTAATAAGATCAGAGCTAGAAGCACAAGCTAAAGAATTTGGCTGGCCTCATTTATATAAAGAATTAGTTAAAGTTGACCCAAAAGCAGCCGAAAAAATAAGTGAGAATGACTCACAAAGAATTAATCGAGCTTTAGAGGTTTACAGGTTAACTGGTAAGACCATGACTGAGTTGCAAAAGCAAAAACAGCCGGCTTTACCTTATACTTTTCATCAATTTGCGATTGCACCGCAAGAACGTAGCGAATTACATCGCCGAATTGAAGAAAGGTTTAAAATAATGATTGATCAGGGGTTTGAAAATGAAGTTTCGACCCTATATCTACGTAAGGATTTACACCCCAATATGCCTTCTATTCGTTGTGTTGGTTATAGACAAATGTGGGATTACCTTGCGGGTGAAACAAGCCATGATGAAATGGTTTTTCGTGGCATCGCAGCAACACGTCAATTGGCAAAACGTCAGTTAACGTGGCTTCGTAGCTGGCCTGATGTTACTTGGTTAACAACGGGTGACGAAGAAAACTTGCATCGTGTAGTAAGTTCGCTAAGCTAGTAGTAGTTGAATATTGTTTTTTATCAAATAAGTTCAGCCACTTAATTATAATAACACCTAGAACGAAGGAACAATAACATGGCAAAAGGCCAATCGTTACAAGACCCATTTTTGAATGCACTACGACGTGAGCGCATTCCAGTATCAATCTTTTTGGTAAATGGCATAAAATTACAAGGCAAAATTCAGTCATTTGACCAATTTGTTATTTTACTAGAGAACACCGTAAATCAAATGGTTTATAAGCATGCAATTTCAACAGTTGTCCCTGCTCGCGCAGTTAACTTCCAAGCAGTTCAAGGGAGTGAAGACACTGAGGAACCAGAAGCTGGTAACTTTTAATTAGGAGCATAATGTTTGTTTGACCGCTATGAATCCGGCGAACAGGCAATTTTAGTTCATATCGACTTACCTAAAGAAGGGGATCGTGAAGATCTTCATGAATTAGAAATGTTGGTATCTTCTGCTGGTGTTAGTAGTTTGGCGGTTGTGCAAGGCAGCCGTCAAGCACCACATCCGAAACTATTCGTCGGTACCGGTAAAGCAGAAGAAATAGCTGAGATTGTCAAAATCCACAATGCAGATGTCGTAATTTTCAATCATCAACTCAGGCCGTCACAAGAGCGCAATTTAGAGCGTGTTTGTCAGTGTCGTGTGCTTGATAGAACGACGCTAATTCTTGATATTTTTGCCCAACGTGCACGTACCCATGAGGGTAAGCTGCAGGTTGAATTGGCACAACTTCGCCATATGTCGACTCGATTAATTCGGGGCTGGACCCATCTTGAACGCCAAAAAGGCGGGATTGGTTTACGTGGACCTGGTGAAACCCAACTTGAAACAGATAGACGATTACTTCGTGCCCGAATTCAAAATATCCGTGCGCGTTTAGCTAAAGTAGCAGTGCAACGCGAACAAGGTAGGCGAGCTCGCACTCGTAACGAAATACCTACGGTATCGTTAGTTGGCTATACCAATGCGGGTAAATCTACATTATTTAATCGAATTACGAATTCAGATGTATACGCGGCCGATCAGTTGTTTGCAACGCTTGACCCGACTCTACGTAAGCTTGAATTAGGTGATGTTGGTCCTGTTATCTTAGCTGATACAGTGGGCTTTATTCGTCATTTACCGCACGACTTAGTTGCTGCTTTTAAAGCAACGCTAACTGAAACTCGTGAAGCTGATTTACAGTTACATGTAATTGACGCAGCAGACTCTCGTCTTCAAGAAAATATTGAACAAGTACAATCGGTGCTTAAAGAAATTGAAGCCGATGAAGTACCACAGCTATTAATTTATAATAAAATTGATGCGCTGGATAACGTAAGCCCACGTATTGATCGAGATGACGAAGGCCAACCTATAAGAGTATGGCTTAGCGCTCAGACTGGTGAAGGGTGTGAATTACTTAGTGAGGCTATTAGTGAACTGCTTGCTAAGAAGATGTTTAACGAAACATTATTTCTTACGCCATTGTATGGTCGCCTAAGGGCTGCATTGTTTAGTTTAAATGCAGTACATGAAGAACGCTTTGATGAGCAAGGTAATTGGCTGTTAGATGTTAGAATGCCAATGGTTGAGTGGAATCGTTTAATTAAAGAATTTGGTCCTGAAATTGCTGGTTTTATCAACCGTAATTAAAAATTGACGTTTTAATGTCGGTTTTTGTATGAGAAACGCGGTAGATTTGTTAGATTTAACACAATTTCCTAATTTATTTAGATAACAATGGAGTATAGCTATGGCCTGGAATGAACCGGGTAATAATGGCAATGACAAAGATCCGTGGAATAATAAAGGCGGACGTGATCAAGGCCCACCTGATTTAGACGAGGTGTTCCGCAAGTTTAGTAACAAGTTCGGCGGCTTATTTGGCGGGAAAAAATCCGGCAATGGTAGCGGCGGTGGACTTGGCGGAGCCGGTATTTCATTCATACTTATTATCGCCGTTATTGTATGGGCGTTAAGTGGTATTTATACGGTTAAAGAAGCCGAGCGTGGTGTGGTTCTTCAATTTGGTAAATATGACCGAATTGCTGATCCTGGTCTGCGTTGGAAAATGACGTTTATTGAAACGGTAATCCCAGTAGATATTGAAGCAGTTCGTTCATTATCGGCTTCTGGTTTTATGCTTACTGAAGACGAAAACGTAGTGAGCGTTGAGTTTCAGGTGCAATACCGTGTTATTGACCCATACCTTTATGAATTTAGCGTAACTAACGCTGATAGTAGCTTAGAAGAAGCACTAGATAGTGCACTACGTTACGTTGTGGGCCATGCAAAAATGGACCAAGTATTAACTAATGGCCGTGAGGTTGTTCGTCAAAATACATGGGATGAGCTTAATAAGATTATCGAACCATATAACTTAGGTTTAATTGTTACTGACGTGAACTTTAAAGACTCTCGTCCGCCAACTGAAGTTAAAGATGCATTTGATGATGCGATTGCTGCACAAGAAGATGAAGAACGTTTCATTCGTGAAGCAGAAGCATATGCTCGTGAAATTGAACCGCGTGCTCGTGGTCAAGTAACGCGTATGACTCAAGAAGCGGAAGGTTACCAAGAGCGTATTACATTAGAAGCACAAGGTGAAGTAGCTCGTTTTGAAAAGCTATTACCTGAATATCAAGCAGCTAAAGAAGTTACTCGTGAGCGCTTATACATTGATGCAATGGAAGAAGTGTTAGGGAGTAGTTCTAAAATATTGGTTGATGTTAAAGGCGGTAATAATATGCTTTATTTACCACTTGATAAGATCATGGATAAGCAAGGGACAGCAACACGTGTTGCACTTCCAAGCTCTAGTGATATTCAAGATTTACGCAATAAAGTAAATACGTCACGCAATAGCTCTGTTAATAGTGGCAATGACCGCTTTAACAACGACCGCTTCAATGATGGGAGATAATCATAATGAAAAACTTTAGTTTAGTAATACTATTAGCTGCCATTGTTATGTCTTTCTCATCGGTATTTGTTGTACCTGAAGGGCAAAAAGCAATTGTAATGTTATTCAGTAAAGTACAAAAAGATAGCGACGATCAAGCGATTGTATATGGCCCAGGCCTACAATTTAAGGTGCCATTTTTTAGCCAAGTTCGTCGCATTGATGCACGTATTCAAACGCTAGATGGTGCGCCGGATCGCTTTGTTACTAGTGAGAAAAAAGACTTAATTGTTGATTCGTTTGTAAAATGGCGTGTTAATGACTTTAGCGCTTTTTACTTACGTGCCCGTGGCGATAAGCAATATGCTGAAACGCTACTTAAACAAAAAGTAAATAATGGTCTTCGTACAAACTTTGGTACACGTACAATTCGCGAAATTGTATCGGGTGAGCGTAGCGAGTTGATGGAAGAAGCGTTAGTACAAGCTTCTGAAAGTGCACGTGAGCTTGGTATTGAGGTGCTAGACGTACGTGTTAAGCAAATTAACCTACCACAAGAAGTGAGTAGCTCTATTTACCAACGTATGCGCGCTGAGCGTACTGCTGTTGCAAAAGAGCATCGTTCTGAAGGTCAGGAAAAAGCCGAGACTATTCGTGCGGGTGTTGACCGTCGTGTAACAGTAATGCTTGCCGATGCAGAACGTAATGCGCGTTCTGTACGTGGTCAAGGCGATGCTGATGCCGCAGGCATCTATGCAAGCGCGTATAACAAAGACCCTGAGTTCTTTAGTTTTGTGCGTTCGCTTGAGGCTTACAAAAAGACTTTTAAAAATAAGCAAGACGTTATGGTGCTTTCACCAGATAGCGACTTCTTCCAATATATGAAAGGCGCTAAAGCTCAATAGGCTTTACGTTAATTATTTAGAAGTTAAAAAGCCTCGCATTTGCGGGGCTTTTTGTTAAACACAGTCTAGTGCTTTAAATCACTGTTATTTATGTGGTTATTAGCTAATATTTGGATATAACAAATGCGCGCAGAAAAAATAAGCTGAACAGGGGTGATCTTTACTTTAGTTTTCTGGTAAAATCTCGTCCTAATTTTCTCTAAGTGAATTTACGATGGGTAAAAACGTTGTTGTATTAGGCACCCAATGGGGTGACGAAGGAAAGGGTAAGGTAGTTGATCTCCTTACAGACAAAGCATCTTTAGTAGTTCGTTATCAAGGTGGCCACAATGCGGGTCATACTTTAGTTATCGAAGGTGAAAAGACGGTTCTACACCTTATTCCATCGGGTGTATTACGTGACAATGTTAAATGTGTGATTGGTAATGGTGTAGTTTTATCACCAGAAGCGCTAATGAGAGAAATTGGCATGCTTGAAGAACGCGGCGTACCAGTACGTGAGCGTCTTTTAATAAGTGAAGCATGTCCGCTAATCTTGCCTTTCCATGTTGCATTAGATGTAGCCCGCGAAACTGCTCGTGGCGATAAGCCAATTGGTACAACTGGCCGTGGTATCGGTCCTGCGTACGAAGATAAAGTGGCTCGCCGTGGTTTACGCGTAGGCGATTTATTTAATCCTGAATTATTTGCAGCTAAATTAAAAGAAGTTCTTGAATACCATAACTTCACTTTAGTTAACTACTACAAAGTAGACGCTGTAGATTTCCAAAAAACGTTTGATGATGCAATGGCTGTTGCTGATATCTTAAAAGCAATGGTTGTAGATGTAACTGAGCTTTTAGATCAAACGCGTTTAGCAGGCGAAAACATTTTATTTGAAGGTGCACAAGGTACGTTACTTGATATCGATCACGGTACTTACCCTTATGTAACATCTTCAAATACTACAGCTGGTGGCGTTGCTACTGGTGCAGGTTTTGGTCCATTAAACCTTGATTACGTTTTAGGTATTATTAAAGCGTACACTACACGTGTTGGTTCAGGTCCTTTCCCTACAGAGCTTTACGACGGTCTTGAGAAACAAGATCCAGTTGGTAAGCACTTAGGTGATAAAGGCCATGAGTTTGGCGCTACAACAGGTCGACTTCGTCGTACTGGTTGGTTAGATGCAGTGGCTATGCGCCGTGCGGTTCAAATCAACAGTATTTCAGGTTTTTGTTTAACTAAGCTTGATGTTTTAGACGGCTTAGAAACGCTTAAAATCTGTATTGGTTACAAGCTTGAAGATGGCACAGTTACTAACGTAACACCATTAGCAGCTGAAGGTTACGATAAAGTAACGCCAGTATACGAAGAAATGCCAGGTTGGTCAGAAAACACTGTTGGTGTAACGAGTCTTGACGGTTTACCAAAAGCTGCGATTGACTACATCAAGCGTATTGAAGAAATTACGGGTGTTCCAATTGATATTATTTCTACAGGTCCAGACCGCGTAGAAACTATGGTACTTCGCAACCCGTTTGCGTAATTACCATTAGATTAAAAAAGCTGCCTAGTGCAGCTTTTTTTGTATCTAAAATTCACCTTGGAACGATCTTTGTATATATTTTAATAAGTTTATTTTTATAAGTGGTGAGCATGCGTTTATTTTACCGTAATTGCGTATTAAGGCTTTCATTAATTCCGCTATCTTTATTTATAGCAACCAACAGCTTAGCTACAGAAAGCCCTGCTGCTGTACCGCTGTATACAGAATCTGAGCTAATTGCGTTAATAAATAAAAATACGCATTTAGCGCGGGTAAAGGCAGATGATTGCCAGTTAGTGCAAGATATAGAAGCACGAGCCAATAAAATGGCATTGCCGTCTTATCAATTTTTATACGGCGATATGCTGGCTTATAACGTGTGCGTGGATCGTAATGTAGAGTTAGGTGTGTATTACATGCGAAAAGCGGCTGAACAAGGCTTAGCGGCAGCGCTAGAGCAGTTAGGGCGTTACTACGACACCGGGCGTTTAGTTCAGCAAGATAAAGCAATGGCAATTACGTATTTGCGTGAAGCGTCGTCGCAAGGCAATTTAAAAGCACAACTACGTTTGGTTAAATTATTTAATGATGGCTATGGCAGCCCGCGTGATTTTGAAGATGCATACCGCTGGCTATTTAATTCTATGGTGGCAGATAAAGCGACTCATAAAAAAATTGAGCGAGCGTTGACTAAGTTAGCGCAAAAAATGCCAGATAGTGTGGTTGCGCGAGCTCGCCTTCCTATTTAATGGCTCTTAAAAAACAAAACCCTAACTTTTTAAGTTAGGGTTTTTGAGTTTTTACAGGTAGTAAAAGTGTTTAACTTTCTTCTTTAGCCTTTGTTTGCGGGTCTTTTAAGACCGACATTTTAGGCGGCTGTAATGCAACAACACGCTCGCCTTCTAGCGGCGGTTTTTCCATGTTGATTGTAAACGGTCTTAGCTTAATTGGCGTATCGTCATCGCTGTCTTTATCACCTTTAAGAATAAACAAAGGGATAGCCTCAGGGTTCATTTCTAGGTATTGCTCCCAGCTAAACTCATCCGAGATACGTGTTGAACTAACCTTACCGCCTTTAGCTATGATACTGCTCAAACGTGCGTATGAGCCTTCGTCGCCAAACAATATTTGTCTAGATAAAAACGTTGCACTGTCTTTATTTGCTTTAGCATGCGACGTTGATGAGCGAAGCGAAAATACATTTTTTTCATTAAGTAAATGCGAAAAGTATTGAACGCCTAGCGCATTATGATGACGGTTTGGCGATAGCGCTAAGACACTGCGAATAGTTGTTAGAGGTAAGTAGCGTTCAGCATGCTCTGATTGCGGGTTACCATAATAACAAGCTAAGCCATCCATACGTGCCATTCTGCAGTTTTCCCATGCAGGATCTGAAAGGTGAACCGGAATATTCTGCTCTTGTAAGCCACGTCCAATTGCACGCGATACATGGTTTGCACCAATAATTAATATTGTATTTGGTGATGGTTGGCGTACGCCTAATAGCTTGGCAACAGGAATTGCTGTTAAGCTTTGCAGCACAACCGTAATGATGATCACCGTAAATATAAGTGGCACCATTTTTTCAGCATCAGCAACGCCAGCTTCCATCATACTTAGTGCAAATACTGACCCAACGGCTGCGGCAACTATACCGCGTGGAGCAATCCAGGCAAGTACCAAGCGAGACTTCATTGGTAAGTCAGTACCAAAGGTCGAAATAGCAATACACAGTGGGCGTGCAACAAAAAGCACAATAGCTAAAAAGATAAATACATCGCTGTCGAGCATCATCAAATCAGAAAGCTGTAAGCGTGCTGCAAGTAAAATAAATAGCGTCGATATTAATATCATCGACAAGTCTTCTTTAAACTCAAGTACAGAATCTATTTCTAAATCGTCTTGGTTCGCAAGCCAAATACCAAATACAGTTACTGCTAATAAGCCTGATTCATGGCTTAAATAGTTTGATACAGAAAAACTAATAAGGACTAGTGCTAAAATTCCAAACTTATGTAATTCAAATGGCAGCCACTCGCGACGCATTAATAGGGTTGTTAGCCAACCTGCAGCAACACCAATACTTAAACCAACACCCAGGGTTTTAACTAAAGCAATAATAGTATGACTAAATACTTCGCCTTGGCCTACAAGCATTACAGCTTCAAATACCAATACAGCAAATAATGCGCCAATAGGATCTATTACAATACCTTCCCAGCGAAGTATGCGGTCTATGTCTTGTGTTGGGCGCATTGAGTTTAATAGCGGTGCTATAACGGTAGGGCCAGTAACAACGAGTACTGCGCCTAGTACCGCAGCAACACGCCAGTTAAGCTCAAGCAACCAGTAGGCGCTTAGGCTAATAATAATGCAGGTAGTAAGCATACCGATTGAGCAGAGATTCCTTACAACTTTTCCTATCCCTTTTAATTCTCTGAAATGCAGAGTTAAGGAACCTTCAAATAAAATGATGGCAACGCTTAGTGATACTACTGGAAACAGTAAATCACCTAAAAGTGCATCAGGGTCTAAAACACCACTAAATGGTCCAAGTAAAAGACCAGTAAGCAATAAGAAAAGAATAGCGGGTACTCTAAAAGCCCACGCGACCCATTGGGCAAGCACAGAGCAAAGTGCGATACCGGCTATGTAAATTGCTGACATAGATTAAGAATTCCTTATTTATGACGATATGTTTAGAAAGTATAACTTTTGTTAATTATTAATACAGGGGTATACACCGGAAACTCAAATATTACTAATCAATTTTAGCTGCTTATAAAAGATTAGTAGGCTTAAATTATTTAGCGAGAACTTAGCCACCTTATTTTAAAGTGTATTAATTGTTTAATTTATTGAATTTTAATAACAATATAAAGAGTATGAGTGTTTTGTATTAACTTAGTTCGAATTTTAACCTTGATTTTAAAGGGGTATTTGGTGTATTATACTTCGTGTTCTAATAATTAGTCATCTAACGAAGTTTATTGAAGATAAAACAGGCTTGTTAATCTTAACGTCATTTTTAATCTTTATAATCATGTGTTAGTGATGTTTCTAGTATTTGAGCATTACAAAATATCATTTGCCGAATTCTTGGTATGGTTTTGCCAAACAAGTTTATTTAATTATTTAAGTAAATAAAGGTTTGAGTTGAACTATTACTTTCAATATTTAGCCCCCCATCGTGGCGGTTAAATCTCGGTCCTTTGGTCTTCACCCTATCTGTTGGTGTATCAGACTTTAGAGGCTCTATGTATGTTGTTAATAAAAAAGCCACACACAGCTTTTTACAGCGATGCATAAACAACACTTTTAAATTTTTTGATTAGTGCTGCTCAATATTATTGGGTTGTTGCTACTTTTACTTAACCTCAAATCTAAGCTTCTTGTTTTAGATATGGTTTTTGCGTGTGTGTGAAAAAGTGTTGCCTAAATGAAAAGAAAAATTCGAAGCTATGTTTTAAACCTAGCTACTTAGTTTTAGCTCGTCTAATTAAGATGAGCGCAGATAAAATGGAAAGTTGAGCATTTATGCAAAAGTTAAATTGGCGACGTATCGTACTTAAAGTAGGTAGTGCATTAATTGCACCAGATCAAGATGGCTGCCGTTCGCGTTACATATTAACCATCGCACAGTTCATTGTTCGTTGTCGTGCCCGTGGAATCGAGGTGATTTTAGTATCATCGGGTTCTGTAGCGGCTGGAGCGCATTTATTCCCATCAGACAAAACTCGCTCTGTGGTAATGAAAAAGGCAATGGCAGCAGCAGGTCAAACAGAAATGATCGCCATGTGGGACCGCTTTTTTGACTTTCCATCTGCGCAGCTATTATTAACGCACGGCGATTTACGTGACCGCGAGCGTTACCAAAGTATTCGCGAAACTGTGTTCACTCTACTTGAGCACGGTATTCTCCCTATTATTAATGAAAACGATGCGGTGACAACCGATGAGCTACGAGTGGGTGATAACGATAACTTATCAGCGATGGTTGCAGCTGCAGCGGATGCCGATGCTTTATTAATATTCTCAGACGTTGATGGGCTATATGACAAAAACCCTAACTTACATGATGATGCGGTGTTACTGCCTGAAATAAAATCAATTGATGAATCTATTTATGCTATGGCAGGATGTGCTACAAGTGCTGTTGGTACTGGTGGCATGAAAACCAAAATAGAAGCTGCAGAAAAAGCAACGTCACATGGTATCGCGACTTACATTATAAACGGCTTTAAAGAAGAAACATTTACGAAACTGCTAGCTGGGGAAAATCCTGGTAGCATATTTTTACCGTACGAAAAACCGATGCTGGACTCTGTGCATTGGATGACACACACAGCAAATGAGCAAGGTGAAGTTGTTGTTGATGGATCATTTGATGAATCCCTTGAAGGTGAAAGTGGCTGTATTCGCGGTGATGAAATCATGGAAGTCCATGGTGAATTTGCTGTTGGTGATACTATTTTAGTACGTAGTGAAGACGGTACGCGTTTAGCTAAAGCGACCGCAAATTACAGTAGCTGTTTGTTAAACTTTATTGCAGACAACGAACAGAGTGAATTCAGCGAAAAAATGCAGGATTCAATTGGACCAGTTATATCTGAAAAACATATCGCATTATTGGAGAAGTCATGAGTTTAATTACGGACATTTCACGCCAGACAGCTAAAGCTGCCCATACACTTGCTTTACTCGATACCGAGACTAAAAATCAAGTACTAATTGAAATGGCAGCGGCACTAAGAGAGCAAAAAGCATTTATAATCAAAGAAAACGAAAGTGACCTAAGCGCAGCACGCGACAATAACTTAGCAGCCTCAATGATCGACCGCTTAACGCTAAACGATGAGCGTATTGAAGCAATGGCAGAAGGTATTGAAGTAATCGTAAGCCTGGACGATCCTGTTGGTCAGCTACGTGATATTACAGAGCGTCCAAATGGCATTAAAATTCGTAAAATGCGCGTACCTCTTGGCGTTGTATGTATGATTTACGAAGCACGCCCAAATGTAACAGCAGACGCTGGCGCATTATGTTTTAAATCAGGTAATGGCGTAATTTTACGTGGCGGTAAAGAAGCACTTAAAAGTTCGCAAGCTATCGCAAGTGTAATGCACAGCGTACTTGAAAAGCATAACTTACCAGTATCACTTATTTCAGTGATTCCAGATCCAGATCGTGCACTATTAATGGAATTAATGCAGCAACGTGAAAGCATTGACTTAATAATTCCACGTGGCGGTGAAGGCTTAATTAACTTTGTTACTGAAAACAGCACGATCCCAGTAATTCAGCATTACAAAGGCGTTTGTCATCTATATGTAGATAAAGATGCAGACCTAGAAATTGCGCTTAACTTACTACTTAACGGTAAAACGCAACGTACGGGTGTTTGTAATGCACTTGAGGGCTTAGTAGTTCATCAAGATGTTGCAGATGAGTTTTTAAATCTGTGCGCAGTGGTATTACGCCAAGAAGGTGTAAAAATAAATGCTGACAGCTTTGCAGCTAAATACTTTGATAATGCAACTGTGTTAGCCGATAACGAATTTGGTGAAGAATACCTAGACCTAGAAATCGCTATTCGCGTTGTACCAAACTTTACGGCAGCGGTTGAACACATTGCACAGTTTGGTTCAAACCACACTGAAGTAATTTGCACTAAAAACGCAGCCGCTGCAGAGTTATTCCAGCGTAGTGTCGATGCTTCTGTAGTGATGGTTAATACATCATCTCGCTTTTCTGATGGCTCACAGCTGGGCCTAGGCGCAGAGATTGGTATAGCAACTTCTAAGCTTCATGCATACGGTCCTATGGGACTTGAGTCACTGACTACTGAGAAGTACTTAGTGAATGGTGAAGGCCAAGTTCGCGAGTAACCGCTAAAGCTTAATTTCATTAAAAAGCCGAGTATGGAAATACTCGGCTTTTTTGTTTTTTCAGACTACTCTGTAATTAATTTAATTTTTCAAGCCAGTCGCTTGCAGGTTCAGGCCTGTGTAAATAATAGCCTTGAAGAATGACTTCTGGATATTCTTGCAATAAATCAAAGTGGGACTGGTTCTCTACACCTTCGGCAACTATCTCGAGTTCAAATAAACGGCCTAAGCTTACAATCATATCAATAATTAACTTATCGTTATTATCAGTCGGTGCTTCCAATACAAAAGAACGGTCAATTTTTAGTTCTTGTATGGGTAATTGTTTAAGATAAGTTAAACTCGAATATCCAGTACCAAAGTCATCAATTGATACCCTAATACCTAGCTTCTTGAGAAAGTGAACAGCTTCAATAGCCGCTTCCATGTGATTAAGTAATGTACCTTCAATTATCTCAATAGTGAGTTGCTGAGGGTTAATGCTATGTTGCTTTATTTGTTGGCTAATAAAGCTTAAAAAACGCGCTTCATGAAAGTGCCTGCCACTTACATTAATTGATAGGTTTAACTTAGGGTGAGTTTTACTAAGTTGCGTTAATATTTCAAGTGCATTTGAAGTTACCCAGCAATCTAAGTCATAAATTATATCTGACTCTTCGGCTATAGATATAAACTCACCAGGGCTAATGAAGCCTTTTTGAGGATGCTCCCATCTTAATAAAACCTCAGCGCCTTTGAGGGTTTGGCTTCGGTCAAATTGAGATTGTAAATATAGGGATAACTCATTATTTGAAATAGCTTTACGTAAATCTTGCTCTATTTCAAAACGGCGTTTTGCTTGCTCGCCAAATGAAGTATCAAAAAAGGTAACTCTATTGCCGCCTTTTTCTTTTGCTTTGTAACAAGCCGCCTCACAGTTACGAATTGTTTCAATAGCACTTTCCCACTGATCTTCCCGAGGAAAAATATACGTGCCAATACTTACTGTTAAGCTAACGTCTTGTTCATCAACCACAAAGGGGTGGTTTACACTTATGAGCAGTTCTTGGGCTTTATTTTCAGCCATAGCTTGGGCTCTGATCCTGCCAATACCTTTTTCAACTGTACACAGTACTGCAAATTCATCACTGCCTAAGCGAGCAATAACATCTTTTTTACTCACCTTAGAATGAATTCGTTTAGTTAATTCTTTTAAAATGTTATCGCCAGCGAGTAGGCCTAATCCATCATTTATTGAGTGGAAGCTGTCTATGTCAATAATATAAATATAGGCATAACTATTTTCGGTACTACAAACCTGAAGTTGCTGCTCCAACTGCTTTAAAAAACCATTTCGGTTGGGCAAACCTGTAAGTTCATCATGCCATGTGAGGTAGTGAATTCTTTCTTGCGTTATCTTAACGCTAGAAATATCACTAAATACACCAATATAGTGCACGTTGGTATCTTGCTCGCCTTTTACCATACTGAGAGTTAATAACTCAGGATAAAGCTCGCCATTTTTTCGTCTGGTTACTAGCTCTCCACTCCAATAGCCTGCTTGGTTCGCATGATGCCATACTTGATCAAAGCTAATACTAGGGTGGTTATTTTGTTTAATATCGTGCAACTGCATTTGCAGGGAGTCAGATTCAGAGTAACCTGTAATCCGGCAAAATGAAGGGTTTACGGCAATAATTTTTCCGTTACTGTCGGTAATAACAACGCCATCAGCGGTTCCCGTTAGGGCTTGATAAAATAACTTTTGTTTTGAGGAGAGTTCTTTTAATTCTTCTTCACGCTGACTTAACTCTTTCGCCAGAGACTCTATTTCAAGTAGTTTGTCGTGCAGGTCAAAGTTTTTTTCTATAAGCCTATCTAGCATGCCTTGAGCGGTAATATGAGTGCGAATGCGTGCTCTAACGAGCGCTAGCTTGTAAGGTTTGTGTATGTAGTCAATTGCGCCCATAGCAAAGCCTTTTTCTTCAGACTCTTCCTCGGTAAGCGCAGTTACAAATATGACGGGGATGCCTTTGGTATTTTGTTTCGCTTTGAGTATATTACATACTTCGTAGCCGTCCATGCCAGGCATCATTATGTCTAATAAAATCAAGTCAGGCCGAGTTGACTCAATAAATATCAAAGCCTGCTCACCACTAGTCGAAATACGTACATCGTAGTCAGTTAAAAGTCCTTCTACTAATACGTGTAAATTACTAGGTTCGTCATCAACAATAAGAATTAAAGGTTTATGCTTTTGTTCTGTGGTTAATCCATTATTGTTTGCGAGGTAATTTGAATGCACTATCTGTCCTTCTCTGCGTTCTTTACAATATTAAATCTAGTTCAGGTTAGTGGTTATGCCTAATTTTTATTATCGTTTCTATACTTATCAATAAGCTCAATTACTAACGCGTAGTTAAAATGATCAATTGCTTCTTTGAGCTTAAATAGAGAGTGGCCTCTATCATATTGATTCATTTCTAGCTGTCTAACCAAACTGCTAGGTACGGGGCGAGCCGTTAATGCTAATGAGTATATATTATCAATAACCGAGTCTTCGTTTTCTAGTTCATGTTGCTGTATATGTTCTTTTTTAAAGCTATCAGCTATCAAAAATTGTTTTACAGCAAAAAGTGTAAGTATTAATTGCTCATTAAAATGAGATAAATTAATACTTTTCTTATCTATTAAGCTTTTCTCAACACTTTGCGCGCTTTGTTGCAGTAGCTCAAAGCCTAATGTGCCGGCCAATCCTTTAAGTGTATGTACTAGTCGAATTAAGCTTTCTAACTCTCCATTTTTGATTAATATATCAGCTTTAGTTGAAAAGTCATTGTAATCGTTGACAAACTGAGTAAATAATTTAGCTAACAATTCGTCATTGTTTTCTAGGTTTTCTTTTGCTAAAGGCAGGTTTATAGTGCTCAGAGATTCGCTACTTTGCAGATGCTTTTCTATACTTTCGTAAAGCGCATCAAAAATAATCGGTTTTACTAAAAAGTCATCCATACCCGCTCTAAACGCTGCTTTTTTATCATTAGGATCTGCGGCTGCCGTAATGGCAATTATGGGAGTTTTGTAGCCTCGCTCTCTTAATATGCTTGTTGCTTCAAGCCCATCCATAACTGGCATTTGAACATCCATAAAAATAATATCGATGTCATTTATCTCTACTTTATCTAATGCATCATGTCCATTATCAGCAATGATCACGGTCATATCTAATCTTGCTAAAAGGGCGGAGGCTATTTCTTGGTTAATTTTATTGTCGTCAACAACTAATGCATTAAAACCCGAGAATTTAGGGTGAGGCTTTAATTGCTTTTCTTTAAAATTATTTGGTGAAAGCTTTCTTAAAATTTCAACTTCACTATTTTTATTACCAATAATTATAATGTCTATATTTTCATTTTTTGCAATTGGCTCAGGAGACTCTTCATCGGTAATTAATAAAATCAGTGTCAATTTTTCATTAACGCTTTTATTTTGAGCGTACAGTTGTTGTAAAATAAAGTTATCGTTGAGCTCTTTTTTTTCTATCGACATTATTACAATACTAAATGGGCTACTAGGCTGAGACATTTTTGCAATGGCCCTTAATGGTTCTTGTGTTGTTTCTGTCGTTATATTTATATCATTTAGTAAGTCCATTAATTTTTTAATTTGCTCATTATCAGGGCTAATTAATAAGGCGTGTTTTTTAAGCTTTTGCTGCTCAGATAAGGTAAAAGGTAGAGTAAAGAAAAACTCGCTACCTTGATTAATCGCGCTCCTTACTTGTATATCTCCGCCCAGCAATTTAGTTAACTGTTTGCTTATAGTGAGTCCTAAACCGGTCCCACCATACTTTCTTGTTGTGCTTGAATCACCTTGCGAGAAAGACTGGAATATAATTTTTGATTGCTCTTCAGTCATCCCAATACCCGTGTCTTTTATACTAAAGCGAAGGTTTATTGTTTTTTCGTGTTGAGATGTCGCTTCTATAATTAATGATATTTCACCATGCTCAGTAAACTTAATTGCGTTACCTACACAGTTATTTATTATTTGACTTAAGTGCATTGGGTCGCCAATAAGTTCAAGCCCTGCATCAACGTGTAAAGTAAAGTTTAATAACAAGCCTTTTTGCTTAGCATTTGTTGAGAACAAATTTTGAACGTTAGAAACAATAGTATGTAAAGTAAAAGGGATTTGCTCTAACTGGACTTTTTCCGATTCTAGTTTAGAAAAATCTAGAATATTATTTAAAATCTGTAATAAATTTTGAGCACTTGAAAAAGCTTTATCTGCATAATGTTTTTGTCTTGAGGGAAGCTCACTGCTTTGTAAAAGCTGCAACATACCTAATATGCCATTCATTGGGGTGCGAAGTTCATGACTCATATTGGCTACAAAATCTATTTTTGTTTTATTGGCTTTATCGGTTTGCTCCATAGCGCTCGTCAGGTCGGCATTCATTGCTTCCATTTGGGAATTTAATACGCGGGTTTCATTGAGTAGCTCTTTGGTTTGCTTATTTTTTAAATATAAAGCATTAGCTGCTTTTATTACCGACGCTATTTCAGTTTGATTTTGGCTGTTATTTGAAATAGTTACTGGCTTTTCGCTATTCATATCTTTAAGTAATAAAGTGAGCTGAGTAATTGGTTTTATAACCGATCTAAAAATAAAATAGCTTAAAAATAAAATGATTAACATAATTAAAACGGCAAATATATTTGCCTGTTCTGTATTTTTTGTTAAGTGGCTACTTAGTAGCTCTTCTGTTTTGATAAGTTTATTTTTTTCTATGTTTTTAATTTCATTAGTTAAATACAGCAATTCGTTTTCTATGCCTGTAAGCACTACATTTACAGAAAAAGTGTAGCTACGGGTGAGTAATACAAGTTGGTTATAAGCTTGTTTTAAGCTTGTTGTTTTATTGGACAGGGATTCATTTATTACAGAGGTGCTCGTTAGTTTTTTATGTAAGTGATTTAAGTTTTGTTTTACATTTTGTGCTTCATCAAAATTAGGTTTATAGAGATAGCTTATAATTGCGTGTTTTAAATTACTTATTGTGAGTAAAACATCGTTAAAAATAACTTTATTATCATTGTTTGAAGACCCTTCTAAATCACTAATTGTTACCTGTAGGTCATCAATAGGCTGTTTGAACTGAGTAGTGTAAAGGTGTTCGCGTTTTTGTCTGTTTACGACAACTTGGCCAAATGTATCTTGGTAATTATTTAGATACTCGCCAAGGCGTATTAGTGAGTTTTGATACTCAGGGGTTTGGTTTTGAGTGTTTGTTTTTAGCTGCTCGAGATTTAGATTTGCCTTATTTAAATAAAAATTAAATTTGGTAATCGTATTTTCATTTGCATTGTCAATAAATGAAACTGCATGCCCTTGCAGGGAAATAATATCGTTTTCTAAGTGATTCACAGCTTCACTTTGAATAAGCGCGTTATGCTGCGACTTTTGCAAGTTAAGTAAGGACGTTTGCGAATAGTTAAACAAATAGCTTTGTAAAAGAAGTAATCCAATCAGCGAACACAAAGCTAATATTATTTTTGATTTAATTGAATTTATTATCATTATCGGCTAATCAACTCATACCATTTTTGCAGGCTGTAGTCATAGGTTGGCATAACTGTATTCCATACTGCTACATTGCTAAAGCGTTTATGGTAACTACCACCATTACGTTGCGCACCAGCTTTAATAGCTACGTCGCCATTTGTATTTAATAAGTCTATGTTTGTTGCTTTTCCACCGTACCAGTAATCCCATTCGGCCGGCGATAAGAGTAGTTTAGAGCGCTGCGGGTTACTAATGTAATAACCTTGGCGAGCAATAAATGCACCAGGCCAGCCTGAAAGCCACCAATTCATATAATCGTAAGCTGCATCTTTTGCGCTACTTTGTATTTGTGACGACAAACACATAACACCATGCCAGCCTCGGTAGCCTTCTTTTGGCGCGGCAAATCGTACATTAATATTTTGGCTGTTTAATGCAGACACGGCAGGCGAAAACATACTTTCTATATGGGCTCGCTTACTTCTCATAAATTCAATCGACTCAGGAACCGAGTTCCAATAGCCACTAAAGTGACCTTGGCGTTTAAAGTCGAGTAATATACTAAACAATCTATCAAGTTCTGGGCGAGTCATCGCACCTATATTTTTAAATTTTATAAGCCCTTTACTTTGCGCTGCTAGGGCTAGGTCAAAGAGTCCAATGGTAGGCGCATTTACGATAGCTACTTTACCTCTGTTCTCGTCATCAAGCAGCCAACTCCAGCTTTCGGTTTCGTATGCTATACCGGGCTTAATAAAATCGGTGTTGTAACCAAAAGAGTCAACATTATGCACATAAGGTAAAAAGCTAATATCATCGCTTTCTTGTGCGCTTAATGTGCCATCGGGTTGAACATTTAATAATTTATAGGGAGCATCACCTGCACCAATACTTGCAGTTTCGGTTAGTTTTCCCGTTTTAGTAAGTGGATTTATCTCATTAAAGTAGGTGAGTCGTTTTTTTTCTATTGGCTGTATAGAACCTGCATCCCAAAGCACATTAATGCTGTTTGACCATTGTTCGTATAAATCAAAGGAGCTTGGGTCCATTGATGCCTTTTGCAAAACAGCAGCGCTGCCTGCGGGAGTAAATTCTATATTAATACCTAAGTCACTCATCGCTTGCTTGCGAATAGCCTCTTGGAGTGTTACATGCGTACCAAGTACTCTTAATGTGACTTTTTTTCGGGCAAAAACATAAGGCGCATGTGTTATTGCACCAGCTGTTAAACCTATTGCAGCTAGCTTTTTTAGCGTTGAACGCTTGGGTATGTCCATGTTAAGCCTAAAGTATTAATGTGTGACATTATATATAGCTAAGAACTTGTAAAGACACAAGTTGAATGGATAAATTTAAAATTATATAGAATGAAAAATTAGAATAGTAGGGTGTCAAAAAATAATAAAAACAATGGAAAAATAGAAGAGTAGAGCGAATTTGAAAAGGAGTAGGAAAGTGGTGGAGCTAAGCAGGATCGAACTGCTGACCTCCTGCGTGCAAGGCAGGCGCTCTCCCAGCTGAGCTATAGCCCCACATTCCTAAGTTACATATAATGTAACTGCTTGACTGCTGAGTTCCAAGCGGGACGAACTTTAAGTTTTTTTATAAATTTGGTCAAGTATTTTTTCGTAAATTTTCACTGTTTACGTCAATTTTTGTTAGACTCGGCTTAATTCAAAACTAAAACGATAAAAAACAATGAAAAAATGTGTTCTAGCGCTTATGGTTTTACTTGCTGGTTGTGCCTCAAATGACGAGCCGCCTTTTGAAATAAATAATAAACAGTTTCACGAAAAGCAAGATGAGCAAGGTAATAAACTTTTTGCTTATGTTGTTTCGGTAAAAGCTAAGCATCGTGAAAACTTTAACCTTGATCGTGGTCCTAACAAGAGACCAAGCCGCGGTGAGGTTAAGCAGTATATAGAGAAAGAGCATTTTGAAGAGTCGAGCATTCTAAAGTTACAGCTAGAAGATCAAGCAGTTGAATTATTGAACCAAGAGCTAAAAGAGCGTAAATACTGCGATAACAAACATGAAGTTAATGATGTTTTATGGCGAGATTTGAGCGTACAGCTAAGAGGGCGTTGCTTGTAATATGTTGGCTGATAAAACTAAGTTAGCAGAGCTTTTAGCGCACCTAGATATTGCTTACGATACAATAGAACATCCACCGCTACATACTAGCTTAGCGGCTGATGAGTTTATGATTGAGCGCCCAGGTACTCGTCTTAAAAACCTATTTTTACGCGATAACGAAGGCAAGCGACACTTTTTAGTTATTACAGAGCACAATAAGCAACTCGATTTAAAGGCACTATCAAAGCAACAAGGGCTTTCGCGTTTAGGGTTTGCATCGAGTGAACGCTTAGCAACGTATTTAAAAGTGGCTCCTGGGTGTGTATCTATGTTGGCTCTTTTAAATGATAAGCAAAACGAAGTGAGCTTATGGGTTGACCAAGATATTTGGGGTGGTGATTTGTTTCATTGTCATCCGTTTGAAAACACCCAAACATGGTTGCTTAGTAAAGCTGATTTAGAAACATTTTTTAATCACACAAAGCATCAACCGCGCGTTGTATTTTTACCCTCAAAATAAGCCCACATAATTAACGATAAACCGCATAAGCAAACCGCGAGCAGCGTAAACATAAACGCTGTTTGCCCATGATGTTGGTATACCACACCGGGTAATAACGACCCCAATGCCCCACCACTGTAATAAAACGATACATATCCGCCATTGGTTACACTTGGCGGGGCTTTACTTATTTTATTAACGAGCGGTGCGGCAGTTGAATGAATCACAAACATAGCACCACAAAACAAAGTAAATGCGATTAAAAATAAGCTAAGCTGGTGGCTCATTAATAAAATAATACTCACACTATAAAAACTAAATACCGCAGTTAATAAATGCCAAGGCGAAGGGACTTTTTTAAGCAACCAAGGTGCAGCAATAGAGGCGAGGGCCCCAACTAAATAACCACTGTAAACTAAACCTATGTCACGAGTATTGGTAATTAAAAACGTGTTTTGTAATATAAACGGTAAGTAATTAAGTAATGCAGCAAAACAAAAAAACATACAAAAGACGGCGCCGTACACTTTAAGGATAGCGCCTTCTTTAAGTTGTTTAATGTAATCCAGAGGGGAGAGCTGCGACGGTGTAGCTGGGTTTGTAAAGCGAGAATGCTTAATTGTCAAAGTTAAGCAAATAAGCATAAAAGCAATTACGTAATAAAAGCTCTGCCAATTCCATAAGTCGCTAAACAAAGCTGCAAGCACACGACCAAAGTAACCACCAACTATACTGCTACCAATATAAAGGGTCATATTTTTTTGAAGTGTATCAGCGCTATAACTCATGCCTATATAACTAGTCATTGCTGTTAAAGCTGCGGGGAGCGTCAAACCCTGTAAAAATCTGACTAATAATAAAAGCTCAAAGTTAGGTACATAAATAAAAAGTAAGCAACTAAAGCCTAAAAGCACCATTGCAATACGTAGAATTAGTAGTGGATTTATTTTTGCTAAAAATAAACCATAAACGAGTGGGGCAATGGCTAAGGGCAACATAGTTGCAGTCATTAAGCTGCCAGCTACCGCAGGTGCTACATTAAATTCGCTCGCAAAAAGGCTAAGTAGGGGTTGCGGTGCATAAAGCACAAAAAATATAAATACCGAGCAAACGAGCAAACGAGTAAATGAGGTAAACGCATTCTATGGCTTGTGCATTTGCTGATTGGTTGCGTGGTATTGTATTAAAAATTGCTTTTAATTCATAATTAAAACCATAGTCATTGCGCTATATCATGGTTTGTTTTAACTAGTTTGCTAGATTAATGTCGATAGCGCTGTTATTTGAACTCGTTGGTGATTAAAATAGCGATAATATTAGTTTTTAGTGGAACAAAGCCATGGGTTCATTACAAGACCAATTGCTTCAAGCAGGATTAACAACATCGCATAATGCTAAAGTTGCTAAATCAGAAAAGCGTAAGCAACAAAAAAAGCAAAAGAAAGGGGCTACTAGCAACCCAAGTGATCTGCAAAAGCATATTCAACAAACCAAGCTAGAACAGCAAAAAAAAGCTGAAGAGCTTAACCAAACACGCCAAGTGAGCTTAAAGCAGCGCGAGCAAGAAGCGCGTGTTAAACAAATTTTAGAGCACCACAACCAAGACGCTATTCGTGGTGAGCGCACATTTAATTTTACTTATCAAAATAAAGTAAAAAATATCGACGTGAACGAGAAAACGCAAAAAGCGTTATCGGGCGGTCGTTTAGCTATTTGTGTACTAGAAGGGCAGTTTTACGTACTAGACGACGAACCAGCACGCAAAGTGGCTGAAGTTGACGAAAAGTATATTGTTTTTCATGTAGAGCCAGAAAACAAACCAAAAGATGAAGATGACCCGTACGCAGACTTTGAAGTACCAGATGATATAGTGTGGTAATAGTCCATTAAGGGTAAGCTCATTTTTATTTGATAAAGTATATAAAAGTGAGACAGAAACGAGTTAGCGGTTTTTGGTTAAGTTGATCGTCTAGCGTCGTTTCGTACGTATGCTTTTTATTTGATTGTTTACTACAATCAATAGAACAGTTTTTCTAACCGTCAAAAAAGAAGAGTAAATACAATGAGCAAGATGAAAACACTACTATTAGGCGCGGGTATTACTTTAGCCGCAAGCTTCTCGTTTAATGCAGCAGCTGCCGATGGCGCTGCACTTTATACCGCTAAAAATTGTCAAACTTGTCATGGCGCTGAAGGTAAAGCACCAATTATGGGTATGTACCCTAAACTAAACGGTCAAAACAAAGATTATTTAGTAGCGCAAATGAAAGATATTAAGTCAGGTGCACGTAATAACGGTATGACCATGGCTATGAAAGCAATGGTTGCAACGGTAACTGATGAAGAGTTTGAAGCAATTGCAGATTACCTAGCTAACGTAAAATAATTTACGCAGTTATACCATTTTAATACAATTGGTATTTTAGTTTTACAAACAGCCACACAATAGTGTGGCTGTTTTGTTTGGTGTTTGCTATAAAATAGAGACTGCTTTAGACTTCTAAACATCTGTTCGTACAGGTTAATAATGTACGTTTTTAAAAGGCTTATTATGTTTGATTTACCCCAACTCGATTTAAAAAATAAAGTATCGGCACAAGAGTGGCAACTGCGTATTGATTTAGCTGCGTGTTACAGACTGGTAGAGCACTTTCGTTGGGGGGATTTGATCTATACGCATTTATCAGCACGTTTGCCTGGCACCGATCATTACTTAGTGAATGCCTTTGGTTTAACCTTTGATGAAGTAACTGCCTCTAATTTAGTGAAGGTCGACTTAGACGGTAACATTATTGACGATACGCCATTTAGTATTAATCCAGCTGGTTTTACTATTCACAGTGCGATTCATGAGGTACGCGAAGACGCTCATTGTGTTATTCACCTTCATACTAAAGAAACAATCGCTGTAGCTACACAAAAAAATGGTTTATTACCGCTTAGCCAATATTCAATGTTTTCACTGCCATCGCTTTCTTATCATGGTTACGAAGGGCTTGCAGTAAACGACGACGAGCGAAAAGTGCTGCAAGATGATTTGGGCAGTACTAACCATATGTTATTGGTAAATCATGGTGGCTTAACAGTAGGGCCAACGGTAGGCGATGCGTTTATGCGCTTTTATGATTTACAGCGAGCGTGTGAAATTCAATTGGCGCTACAATCAAGCTCGCAAGAGGTGATTGAAGTACCGCAACCTATAATCGACAATATTTATAATCAAGCAAACGTAGTACACAGTGGCAGCACTGGCGGGCAACTTGCGTGGCCTGCGATGTTACGTAAAGCGTATCGACTTGACCCTAGTTTTGCAAAATAACCCATAGCGGTTAATAAGGAATTTTAATGAAAGTAAATCGCGTTGAAGTATTTGATATTCACTGTCCTGATCGACCTTCTTGGACACCTGTGTTTGTACGTATTCATACTGACGAAGGTATTAGTGGTGTTGGCGAAGCGGGCCTTGCATACGATTTAGGTCACAGTGCTGCAGCGGCTATGATTAAAGAAATGGCCGACGCCTTTTTAATCGGCCACGACCCTTTTCAAACAGAAAAACTATGGTCACGTATGTTACGTGAGAGCTTTTGGGGTTTAGGCGGCGGACCTGTTGTATATGCTGCAATGAGCGCAATTGATACCGCACTTTGGGATATAAAAGGTAAAGCGCTTGGTTTACCTGTATATCAATTGTTAGGCGGTAAAGTTAACGACAAACTACGCACTTACGCTTCGCAATTACAGTTCGACTGGGATAGCGAATTTAAAGCGCTCGTACAGCCGCAAGAATATGCAGAAGCGGCTTTAAAGGCGATGGCCGAAGGTTACGATGCAGTAAAAGTAGATCCAATTCAGTACGATAAAGACGGCAATACTTATTACGACCGTACAAAAATAATCTCACGTACTGAAATGAAGCTATACCGTGCGCGTATGCAAGCTATTCGCGAAGCAGTAGGCGACGAAGTAGACATTATTTTCGAATGCCACAGTTTACCGGGTGTTACAACCGCCATTCAGTTGGGTGAAATTGCAGAAGAATTTGACTGTATGTACTTTGAAGAGCCAGTTAACTATTTAAACCATTCATTACATGCAAAAGTAGCAGATAAAGTTAATGTGCCAATTGCTGGTGGTGAACGTTTGTATAATCGCTGGGGTGTGCGCCCGTACTTAGAAGATCAAAGTATTGATGTTCTACAACCTGATATTGGTTTATGTGGTGGTTTTACCGAAACCAAAAAAGTGTGTGATTACGCTGATATTTTTGATGTGCGTATTCAAGCTCACGTATGTGGCGGGCCTGTTGCAACAGCAGCATCACTGCACTTAGAAACGGCTATCCCTAATTTTTTGATTCATGAGCACCATACTTATGCGATTAAAAAGTGGAACCGCGAGTTATGTTTACAAGACCCACAACCTAAAAATGGTTTCTTTGAAGTGTCAGAAGAGCCTGGGTTAGGTATTGAATTAAACGATGAGATTGTTATGCGTTCTCAACGCGTAGAAATAAAATAATAGCCTTTTAACCTAACTTTAGGTCATGCATTAAAAAGCCGGTAAGTGATTAGTCACTTACCGGCTTTTACTTGTTCGGGGGGAGGTAAAGCTTGTTATAACTCGTTGATTTTACATTCCACGTCTTTAAGTTCAATAGTTGCTTTGCTATCGAGATGGCGTATGTAGCATTGCTTGCCTTTAATCATCAATTCAAACTGATCGGGTGTATTGCGACTTTGCGTGTCGATAATATTATTACCATCTACATTGCTAAGGGTTACTGTGCTGCTGGTAGTAAATACATCATCAGCTAATTGAGTCTCTTGCATATGTACAAGTGTTTTAATTGCTTTGCTAACGGCTGTTTTATTTGGCTTTGCCAGTAGGGCATGTTGCAGCTTAGGTGTCGGGTCTGGGTTTTGAGATATGCAGCCATTGAGAAGAAGCGCTGAAAATACAACGATTAGTAAAAAGTACATTTTCATAAATTGGCCGTATTATCATAAAAAGAGAGTTTAATATAACTAGTTTTACTTACACTTGGTAGTAGTGCTTAGCGTTTGTATAGCTAAGGTCATGCCATGTCTTATCGTTTGAGCATAACGCCTTATGGCAGTGCCATAGATTGTTGTAGCTTGTATTTATTTGGCACACAGGGAAGTTGCTAGCAAACATAATACGCTGCTGGCCAAAGTGATTAAAAAGAAAACTAAAACACGCTGCTTGTTGCTCGCTGGTGAGTTGTAGTAATTCAAAACCAGAGAATTTAATTGCTATGTTGTCATGCTGAGCAAGTAACTCAACACCTTGTCGCCAATCATTTAAATTACTTGGTAGTCCTGCATGATTAATTATAATTTGAAGCTGCGGTAGCTGCTTAGCGTAGTAAGCTATTTGTTTGGTTATTTCGCTATTTTCAATATCAAATTGAGCTTCAAAATGCAGTTGGGTATCTGATAACGTTGTTAGGTTTTTAAAACTATTAGCATCTAATAAACGCTTTGCGTCAGTACCTTCGGTTATATCTCTAATGCCACACAAACTCAGATGAGTTAAAGCTTCCAACGAGTTTATAAACTGATCAGCCGATGAGTCAATTTGGGTGTAACTAATAGCCTTAAATGAAAGGCTTTTTAAATGCGAGCTTAGCCAATTTAACTCGTTAATAGGGGAGATGTTATCAAACCCGGCTTCTATATGAACAAGCCCTACGAGTTCAAAGTCAGTACTTTTAACAAGTTGCTGTGCACTTACTGGTTGTTTAATTTTTTCTAGGTTAGGCCACGCTGGTGGGTTAGCGCCTTGTAGCCATGAGTATTGACCTTCTACTAAATTAAAAAAGTGTACGTGTGGGTCAATAATTTTTAGGCTCATTGCACATTACTCATTGAGCAGTGTAGCCACCGTCAATGCTTTGTAGGCTGCCAGTAATAAAGCTGGCATCGTCGCTTGCTAAAAAGCTCACAAGGGCGGCAACCTCGTCGGCTTGACCTAATCGGTTAAGCGGTTGAAGACTTGCTTCCTCGGCAACTATTTCAGCTTTGTTTGCGCCACTTTTTGCGCAGTACGCATCTATCGCGTTATGAAATAGCGGGGTTTCTATTGTGCCAGGGCATACCGCATTTGCTCTAATATTAAAACCCGCGTAATCAAGCGCTGTTGTTTTAGCCATTGAGGCAAGGGCATGTTTTGTTAGGTTATACGCAAAAGAGTTTTGCTTACCTATAATTGCCTGATCGGAAGCGACTAATATAATAGCGCCGCCATTTTGCGCTTTCATGCTTGGCAATACGCTTTGTATTGCGGCATAAGCGCCTTTAACATTAAGCGCAAAAAGTGCATCGAGAGTTTGCTCGTCGGTGCTTTCTATATTTGCGCTTAAGTGTTTTCCAGCATTAGAAACAAGTACATCAATACGTTTGCTTTGTTCACAGATAGCGTTGATACAGCTTTGTACCGCCGATACATCACTTACATCACACTGATGAAATATACCGATTTCGCTCAGCTCTATATCAAGGTTATGTACTTCATAGTCATTGTTTAGCAAACGCTTTACTACGGCTAAGCCAATACCTTTTGTACCACCTGTAACGACTGCAACTTTAGACATACTTACTTCCTTTATTGCTAACTAGTGAGAGTGACCACAGCCGCCTTCAGCGTGCACGTGTCCGTGAGAAACTTCTTCACTTGTTGCTTCACGTACCGATATAACTTCAACGTCAAACGTTAGTGTTTTGCCCGCAAATGGGTGGTTTAAATCACAATCTGCGTTAAAACGACCAACCTTAACAATAGTAACCTGATGACGACCTTGATTAGAGCTAACCATTGCTGTCATACCTGGTTTCCATACTTTAACGTCGCCTTGTAGGTGCTTAAGCGGAATACGTTGAATTAAGTCATCAACACGCTCGCCGTATGATTCACTTGGCTCTAGAGTTACACTAAATTTTTCGCCAGCTTCTTTGCCTTCAAGTGCTTTTTCTAAACCAGGAAGCATGCCTTCACTGCCATGAATGTAAGTAAGTGGCGCTTCGTTTGTGCTACTTTCAATTTGCTCGCCCGCTTCGCTAAGGGTGTAATGAAATTCAACTGCTGAATTTTTGCTAATTTGCATGCTTGTCTCTTCAAATAATAACTATGTTAGGGCGCAATTTTACGCGAAATATACTTGTTTATAAACTTAACGTGGCTGATTTAGTGTTTTTTGTAAATTTAGCAGAAAATCTTTTTTTGTTGGGGCTGCTTTTTGCTTTTCAGCCTGTGGTATAAACAGCACTAATTGAGTACCAGGCTTTAAAATGCTAGATGCAGAGAGTTTGTTCCATTTTGCCAAGTCGCTATGAGGTACATCGTAAAGCTGACTTATACTCCAAAGGCTATCGCCCGACTTAACTTCGTAATCTATTTCAATGGTGGGAATCGCAATCTCTTGGTGTTCTAAATAAGGGCTAATTTTGTAATCAACTGTTAATGTGCTTGGCAGGGTTTTAGGTTGTCCAACTAATAACTTTTCTCCAACGCCTATTAAATTATTATTTTTGTTATTAAGTTGTTTTAAAGCTTTTACCGACATACTAAAACGTCTAGCAATACCGTAAAGCGTGTCGTTTTGTTTAACGATGTACTCTCCAGCAAAGTTTGATTTAAAAAACTGACTTTTTAATAAAGCCTCTTGTCCTATAGGAAGCAGTAAAGTATGCGGCCCGTTAGGTGAGCTTTGATTTTTTAAATATCCCTGATTAATCGCGTGTAACTGCTTTGAGCCTATACCAGAGAGCTTAGCTATAACCGAAAAATCGAACTGCTGGCCTATATTCATCTGTGTTGTAAATGGCTTATATGCAAGCTTTGGGCGTTTTATGCCCTTTTGTGGGTGCTTAACTAAATAGCTTAAAGCGAGTAACTTGGGTACGTAGTCGGCGGTTTCTTTTGGCAGACTGAGTGACCAGTAATCCGTGCTTTTACCGCGTTTTTTGTTTTTTTCGATTGCGCGTTTAACGCGGCCCTCACCACTGTTATAAGCAGCCAAAGCATGTAGCCAATTACCATCAAAGCGTTTATGTAAGTAGCTTAAGTAATCAAGTGCAGCATCGGTTGAAGCAAGTACGTCTTGGCGCCCGTCGTACCATTGGTCTGACTTAACTCCAAAGTGATGCGCTGTTGCGCCAACTAACTGCCAAACACCAACAGCTTGCTGTGATGAGGCTATCGTTGGTCTAAAATCGCTTTCTACAAATGGTAGTAAAGCGAGCTCCATAGGTAGTTGCTTTTGCTCAATTTTTTTTACGATATGATACAGGTAAGGCGCTGCGCGTTTACTCACAGTTTGCAAGTAGTTAGGTTGCTTTGCGTACCAGCTGATACGCTTTTTTAACGCGCGATTTTGATAAACCGTAAAGTGTAGATTGTTGGCTATATGCACCCACAGATCGGTGGTTTTTGGTGGGCGCTTTTTTACGATTGTTTTTTTGAATTGAAGTGGCGTAACGTGCTCACTAACTTGGGGCGTTTGAGCTACTTCATCATCAATATCATAAGTATAGTCAGGCTCAAAATGAGTAAATATTTGTGGAGCTTCTTGTGGTTCTTGCTCCGTTGATTGACAACCAAATAACAAAATACCCAAACAACATAAAACCAAACTGCGCATAGTGATCACTTTTGTAAATTCCTTTTATTATTTTAACACAATCCGTTGTGTTGAGTTATTCTGCGCTTTTTGCGCGATTTAGGCCAGCTTGTAAAAAGAAGTTGCTCGATTTTATATTAAGCGCTTCTTGTTTATAAGGCTCAATAACTGATTCAGGAAACGATAGCATTAACTGCTCAATACTTTGATCTTTATTGTTTTTAACGTGCTCTATTATGGCTGTTAAAAATGATAGAGGCTGTTTCAGCTGCTCTTTTGTTAATGTGCCGCCGTGCCCAGGTAAAATAATAGTGAGCTTTTCGTCGTTAATATATTGCTTAAGCAACGTTTGCCAACTTTTAAGTTCACCGTGTCCAGGGTAAGGAAGCCAGTCAACGATATCGCCACCAATCAGCACACTGCCATTATTAGTAGTAATAGTTAAATCGCCGTTAGTATGGGCTTGTTGCGGCTCAAGCGTTACCTCAAAATCACCAAGGTCGATAACTTTACGACTATCAATTACTATTTCGGGTTTGCTAAGCTGATACTCCTGCCAGCGAAAAAGTCGTTTTTTTGCAAGCTCTAACTTATTTCGCCATTTAGCTTGCTCTTCTTTGGGCACATTCGCTAATCGTTGGTAGCTCAGCTCAATGCTCTTTTCATACGTGTCTAGTTTGTCGGTATATGCTGTTTGATAAAGGTTAAAATTTTTATTTACCTGCTGATGAACAATGAGCTTAGCATCAGGGTAAAAATTTTGCATAACCGCCATGCCCAGCAAGTGATCGTCGTGAAAGTGGGTAGCCACTAAATAGCATAAGGGTGTTTTAAGGCGTTTCTTTAAATCTTCAGCAAGTTGTTCAACTGCGGCAAAATTGGCGCTCGTATCAACAAGTAGGGCACATTTTTCGCCTTCAATTAATACTTGGTTAGAGTCGTAAAAGCGAAGCTTGTCTTGTTGCTTTAAAAACTGAATATGAGGGTTTATTGTATTCCAAGTGACGGCAGCATAGGTGCTAGGTACTATTGATAATAAAGTGCATGCTAATAGTAAGTGCTTACATGAAGAGGCTATGTTTGAAAGTTTTAACTTCATTTATTATCTCTACGCTGATGTTTAATTACTTTAATAATAAACAAAAAGCGCAGTATGCGCTTTTTATTTTTGGTGTTTGGGGTCATTTGCCAAATGCTGACTGAGTTTATCAATCATTTGGTCTTGATGCTGTTGCTCAACTGTCGCCTGTGTTTTTGCTTCTAGCAATTCGTGGCTTAAGTTTAATGCTGCCATTAGTAGGGCTTTTTGATCGTTTCTAACGGTTGAGCGTTGCTTCATTTGCTCAACTAAGTCATTTAGATTTTTAGCTGCTGCTATTAATGCATCTTCCTGCCCTTCAGGGCAAGCAAATTGCTGCTCTTTACCTAGCAACTCAACAGTGACCCGCTGGTTTTGCAGCTCAGACATTAGCTAGCCTGTTGTGCGCTTTGTAACTTATCAAGAAGACCAGATAAAGTAGTGCTGGCATCTTTTTGCTTTTCTTCATTTTCTAAAGCTTCAAGTTGTAGCAATTCGTTGTCATCGCTTAGTTTAGTGTTCTGTTCTTTTAAAGTAACAACATCTGTTTGTAATTGGTTATTACGTTCGATTAAAGAATCGATCAGTTGTTCGAGTTGTTGAAGAGTAGTGTTATTCATAAAGGCGCTCATATAACTGTAATTAATGTCATGCAAATGTAAAGCAAAGTGTGTTGATTTGCCAGCATTTACGGTGGTTTTAGCTGATTTTTCTTTTGCGTTAAGGGATAATTCAGCATATGGGCTTTTTCATTCAGAAATGGTTCACTTAAACACTCTCTTATCTTGGTGTAAGTTGCCAAAGCCTAGTGCTTATGGTTCACTTACGATATTAAATTGCGTATGGCGAAAATAAATAATGCTTAGTTACAGACACTCATTTCATGCGGGTAATCCTGCCGATGTACTTAAACACTTAGTACTGGCACAAGTGCTAAATTATCAAACAATTAAAGATAAACCGCTTGATTATATAGACACACATTCAGGTGCTGGCTTTTTTGAACTTGCAGCTGCCGATGCGCAAAAAACGCAAGAGTATCAAGATGGTATTGAAAAACTTTGGCATCATAAAAGTGAGCATGCTGAGCTTAATGAATACATTGAATTAATTAAGTCATTTAACGACACTGACGAACTTGCGTTTTATCCAGGTTCACCAAAAATTGCAGAGCACTACTTACGCCGCCAAGATAAGGGTTGGTTTTTTGAACTGCACCCGCGCGATTTATTATTACTTGAAGAAAACATGCAAGGTAAGCGATCTATTCGTGTACGTGGAGAGGATGGTTTTGCAGGTTTAGTTGGTTTATTACCACCAGCATCTCGCAGAGCGTGTGTATTAATTGACCCTCCATACGAAATTAAAGATGACTACGAAACGGTTGTAAAAACCTTAGTTAAAGCTCATCAGCGCTTTGCTACAGGTACTTACATGATTTGGTATCCGGTTGTTGATAGAGAACGCATTGATAATATGGAGCAGGGCTTAATTGATTCAGGAATGCGCAACATTCAGTTATTTGAATTAGGCACTGAAGCGGATACTGACGTACACGGTATGACAGCATCGGGCATGATTGTAATTAATCCTCCATGGAAGCTAAAGCAAACAATGGATGCAATAATGCCTGAGCTTGTTGGTTTGTTAAGTGAGCCAAGTGGTTTTTACCGAAGTGAACAACTCGTTGATGAGTAACTTTAAATAGCGCTTATAACGAATAATAAAATGCCCAGCTTTGCTGGGCATTTTATTTAAAATCAATACGAATGTGTTAGGTAATATTTATATAAGGGAGCTAAATATTAATTAAAATAAACCGCACTAAAAGTAGCAAGTGTATTACCGCGACTGTTTTTAAGTTTTAGTGATTCACCTGTTATTTCCCACTTTGAAGTTTTGCTAAGTACGTCAGACATAGCCGCTTCTTGGCTCATATTATCCGAGCACATCTTTTTTGTACTTGCTAGCTGACTAAGTGTAATTGTTTGCTGCTCGGTGCTATAGCTTCCGCTAAAATTATTACAGCCTAAAAAGCCATTAACGCGGTGGTCTTTATTGAACTGAATGAATGGTTCTTTAGTTGTAACATTCACAGTTTGAGCATTTATTGTTATTGCTTTCCAGTAAGTATTTGTGAGTGTTACATCGGGTTTTTGAGTCGACACTTTTGAAAGCTCAATTTTATAGGGGGTAGTTAACTGTGATTCTGCAAACGGGTCATGATTTGTTGTACTTGTGTAAAGCACTTTGTCTTTATTTATAATTCTGGCGCTTAGGCTATAGCGATGTTTATCGCTAATTTTGCTGGCATCATAAATTAGCTCAACGGTAAATGGCGGGGCTTGGGTTACATCAATCACTTCTTGTGTGATTATATCGGCTTTTACATCCATTTTAGATACATTGGAAAGCGTAACTATTAATTGCGAGCCAGGGCGAAGCATACTGCGATCTTTGTAGCTAGCTTGGATAGTTAGGCTGGTTATTGCTTCTGCAATTTCTGTGTTTTTAGTCGATTTAGTTTGCTCACCGCAGCCAGTTACTGCAAAAGCGCTAAGCGCCAATAAGCCAATCCCTGCAACTGCTTTTTTACGCGAAGATACTGCTTGATGCTTTTCCATGTTGGTTATCCTTACTCAATATTATGTCCTTAGTGTATTACCTAGTTACTTAATCATTCCTTAACTTATTTTAAACATAAAAAAAGGCGCATTAGCGCCTTTAATAATTAAAAACAAACGATTATTTTTTAACAAACTTAGTTAAAATAACAATGCGCTGGCCGTCAACTCGCCCTTCAATATGTTCAGGGTTGCTGGTTAGGCCAATATTACGAACAGCTGTTCCACGTTTAGCGGTAAGGCTACTGCCTTTAACGTCTAAGTCTTTAATTAGGGTAACAGTATCGCCTGCTTGAAGTACTACACCGTTGCTATCTACATGCTTTAAATCGTCATCTTCGGCAAGTGCTTTTTTAGCCCAGGTTAGCGTGTCTTCTTCAAGGTAAATCATGTCTAGCGCATCTTGTGCCCAGCCATTATCAGGCGCTAAACGCGAAAGCATTCTGTAAGCTACAACTTGTACTGCAGGAGTTTGACTCCACATGCTATCGTTTAAACAGTGCCAATGTGTAGGCGTTATTTCGCTGTTATTCTCGATTTGATCTTTACATGTTTGACACGTGTAAATACATTTATCTGAGTGGGTTTCAGTTACCGGTGGTACTTCATAAACAGATAAGTTCTCGGTGGCTGCACACAATTCACATTGATTATTACTACGTTCGATTAAGGCTTTTTCAATACTCATGGGGCTCTTTCTGATTCTGGTCGAGTTAACATTTGCTGCTATTATACTCCAAAACACGAGCTCTGCGCCATTAGTCCCTTAATTTTGTGTGGGTATATTACTCATATACTTATCTTCAATACTTTTTATATATCCTTGAGCGTGAAGGTTTTTAATTGCTAGGTTTATTTGGGGCAATAACCCTTTATGTTTGCTCAATAAACGAATTCTTAAAAAACCATGGGAATGCTGTGCGCCAAAGGCAATGTTTATCTCTAACTGCTCTGCCCAATAGAGCGCAGTTAACTTACCTATTAGTGCTGCTTCTACACGGTTTCTTGATAGAGCGGTCATAAGTTCTTTCTCGGATGGAAAGTCAACACGCTCAAAGGTGTTGTCATTAAAGTAATAGTAACCTAGTACCGTTCCTATATTTTTGCCCTTTAAGCTATCAGCGCTTTGCCAGTTCCGGGCATTTTTAGGCAAGGTAACAATCATTTCTGTGGCATAAATAAGGGGCTCTGAAAAAACATAACGAGAGTCATTTCTCTCATCCTTTGGAAGCCATTCTAATGAAATAACATCAAAATCGATTATTTCATCTTGTAAATATTTGGTAATACGCTTTGTGGGTAGGTCGATATGAGAAGCTGCAATATTTGCATCATCGAGTGCTTTTTCAATAATTTCGGGTAATACACCAGGCTTTTCTGGATCATTTGTATAATATGGATAATGACTACCTGACGCGCTAACATTGTATTTGAGAGGAGTAGGGTTAATGCTGGCATAGCTAAAAAATACAAATAGCAGAGGGCTCAGTACTAATAACCGAATAAAGTTAGCCAAATCTCCACCTTTTATATTAATATTTTTATATTAGTGTTATGTAATTTTAACATTTTTGCAATGACGACTATGTTTATCTTATGCGAGTTGCATTAAAGTACACATATTATTGGCTGTTTTGCCATCTCTTATTTATAGGTTTAGAGCCAAGTGAAATTAAATAACATACCTGATGAGGTACAAAAAATAACTCAGTTTGTCGCGCGGCAACCTATTTTTGATATAGAGCAGAATGTTTTCTCTTACGAACTGCTTTATCGAGACTCAGCCAACAATGCGTTTCCTGTGGGCACTTCTGATGTGCATGCGACAAGCCGCCTGTTTTTTAATGTATTAATGTTGGTAGGTTTAGATAGACTTACCGCGCATCATTTAGCTTTTATAAACTTGTCATCAGAAACTATTCTCGATAACTTTCCCAAACTTTTATTGCCAGAAAATAGTGTTATTGAAATAGTAGAGCGCACGGGCAATATTCCTGCGGTTGCTGAGCGTGTGCAAGAACTTAAAAAAGAAGGGTATGTTTTTGCACTTGATGATTACGATGGCGATCCAAAATGGGAGCCACTATTAGCACATGTTGATTACATAAAAATTGAGATAGATGATCCGGTTATTAAAACCAATATGCGCATTAAAAAAATAAAACGCGCAAATCCACATGCAAAAATAATTGTTGAACGAATAGAGACGCATGAACAATTTAATATATTAAAATTGGCAGGCTGTGATTTATTTCAGGGGTTCTTTTTTTCTCGCCCAGAAATGATTACGTATAAAGGTGTAGAGCCTTCAAAGTTAACTGTTTTTGATCTATTGCGTTTTACAGCAAAACAAAAACTTTGCTTTAAAGAAGTTTATCAACGAGTGGCCAGAGATGTAGCCATAACAGCCAGGGTTTTAAAGCTGGCAAACGCGCGTTCAGGAAAAGCAAATTTAGTTATTACTTCTATTTCACAAGCGGTTATTTATTTAGGTGAAGATACAATAAGGCAATTTGTTCGTGTATTAGCAATTAGTGAGTTGGGGGTCGAAAAACCAACCGAATTAACTAAGCTTGCTTTAACGCGGGCTCAATTTATGTCGCTTATTTTAGAGCAAAATAATAAAGAGCTGACCGAGCAAGGGTATCTAGTGGGTTTGTTCTCGGTGCTTGATGCTATTTTAGATGCTGATTTAAAAGACATAGTTAAAGAGTTTACCTTAGATGCAGCTATATCTGATGCGTTACTATTAGAGAGCGGCATTTTAGGAAACTGTTTATCGCTTATAAAAGAATTTGAATTAGATAATGTAGATGAAGCTATGGTCCATTTGGCCAACATAAACTCAGAGCTACACATTGGCGATATATTTAATTTTTTACTGGATGCTGTTTTATACAGTGACGATATTATTGAGGCAATAGCAGAATAAATATGCGTAATTGGTTGTCGGTTATAAGTGTAGTGGTTGCTCTTTGTTTATTGTTTCCTGGTATTACAAAACCAGTATTAACAATAGAGGGCAACATAGATAAATCAAAACTAGCGCAAGCGGGTATTGAAATGCTGGCTGAAGAGGGCGATGGTCGAACTCGCAGTATGCTAATAATGTTCTCGAACATGCTAGGGCTTGATAAGTTAGAAGGTGAGATTAGCGCCTATAACAAAACACAAAGTATTTTAGGCACAGTTAAAGAGCTTGCTAGCAATAATAATTTATTTGTAGCCGCTTTAGTGGGGTTGTTTTCTATTGTTATTCCAAGCTTAAAGCTATTATTACAGTTGCTTTATTGTTGCCTACCTTTGAATGGGTTTAAGCAAAAGCTCGGTCTGGTTATTTGTGCATTAAGTAAGTGGAGCATGGTTGATGTATTTGTTATTGCATTAATAGTGACTTACTTAGCAGGTAACGCCCATGGTAAAAGTGGCGAGCTACTTGTTATGAATGCACAATTTGGTGAAGGGTTTTGGTATTTTAGCGCATATTGTATATTTGCAATTATCGCGAGTAACTTAATTAAAACACCTGCTAAACCGCAGTCTACATAATTAAAGTATTTGTGGTTGCCGTTAGGTTGCCTTACAATTATTTTAAAGTTTATTAAAAGGCATAATGTTGCAACGTTTTTACTCTAGTTTACTCATGATAACTTTACTGCTCACTTTTGTGGGTCAGGCAGTTGCGTCTGTAGCTATGGTATGCGAAATGCCACATATGCCAACTAAAACAGCAACGCATGCCCAAATGCCAATGATACAAAGTAGTGATGTAACAGCTGTCGTTAGCATGTCTGAAAATATGATGCAGATGGATTGTTGCGACGACGAAAGTACGCCACAAAATGACTGTAAATGCCCTATGAGTGGCTGCGCTGCTAACTCAATGCTTAATGTTGATACTTTATTTAGCGTTACTTTACTTGAATCTGAAAAAGTAAATGTACGTGTATTTACTACACAAATTAATATACCTCGTTCACTCTATCGCCCTCCTATGTCTGCTTAATAGCAGGATAGGTGTAATATCAATTTTATTGAAAACATGCTCATTCTAGCGAGTTAAATAACTCTCTAACTGCGTTAAAAATTACTTATATAAAGCAACTATACTGCGTAATTTTTTCCTTGTTATAGAGCTATTTCCCTACCGCAATAATAGATCATTAATTCAATGCAATTGATATAAAAGGTTTTTGTAAAACTCCTAAACACCTTTTTTGCTTTCTAATTTAAGATTTTCTTTTATTTTTAGATGGAGCAGGTGATGAACCACGCTGTAAGTATTAAAGTCGTATTATGTAGTGTTGTGTTATTTAGCACAGCTGTTAATGCGCAAAACAATCAAAATAACCTAAATACCGAAATACTAAAGCAAACTAGTAATGAGCAAACGCTTAGCTTAACGCAAGCGCTTAATTATGCGCTAACGTATGAGCCATGGCTAAAAGCGAGTGGCTACCAAGAAGATGCAGCAATAGCGCAAAGCATTGCCGCAGGCACCTTACCCGATCCTGTTTTAACGGTTGGCTTACTCAACTTACCTACTAACGGTTATGCGTTTGACCAAGAAGGGATGACGCAGCTTAAAGTTGATTTGAGCCAAAAGTTTAGCCGAGGGAATAGTTTAGCGCTTAGAAAAAAAGCATTAGCACAGTCTGCTCAACAATACCCTTGGCAGCGCGCCGATCGCTTAGCACAAGTAAAAGCAATTGTGATTGAGTCGTGGTTAAACGCGTATCGTGCTCAGCGAAGTATTGCTTTAATTGAGCAAGATAAAGGGCTATTTACTCAACTTATTGACATTACCGAAGCAAGCTACGCAAGCACCTTAGGTAAAACACGTCAGCAAGATATTATTCGTGCGCAATTAGAACTCACCCGTCTTGAAGATAAGCTGGTTATGCTTGAGCAGCAATTTGAAAGTGCTAAAAACCGTTTAGCACAGTGGTTACCTATGAATATGCTTATGCAGCCTTTAAATACTGAGTTTACTAAAACCACAGGGCTGGTTGATTTTGCGAGCCTTGAATTTGATGAGCTAATACAGTTGCTTATGGCGCATCCCGCAATTATTGCGATAGATAAAACCGTAACGGCAAAGCAAACCGAAGTTGCGCTCGCTAAGCAAAGCTACAAACCTCAAATGGGCGTTAATGTGGGTTATGGTTACCGAGATGATACCCCGATGGGTGAGTCGCGAGCTGATTTACTCTCTGTAGGGTTTAGTATTGATTTGCCATTGTTTACTGATAACAGACAAGATCAACAGGTTAAATCGGCTATTGCTAGTGCAGAAGCTACTAAAACACAAAAGCTGGTGGCGCTTCAAAAACTCAAAGGCATGTACTTTAAGGAGTTTAGCCAACTCGCTCGTTTGCAAAAACGCGATGCGCTTTATCAAAATACGTTATTACCGCAAATGTCAGAGCAATCTCAGGCAACACTAAATGCTTATACACGCGACGACGGGGATTTTTCTGACGTGATGCGCGCGCGCATTGGTGAACTTAACGCCAAAATTGATGCACTGAATATTCAAGTAGATCAACATATTATTACCGCCCGCCTTAATTATTATGCAAGTAGCTTAGACACCCAAGTAATGAGCGAGCAAACTGGAGAATTACACAATGAATACTAATTTAAAGTTACTTGTTGCCGCCTTAGTTGGCGCAGGCGCCTTTGGGTTAATAGGCGGCTTAGTAATGCAGTTTTTACCTAGCAACTCGGCAATGAATGAACAGCAAAGCGCTGAAAAACAGCCCTTATATTGGGTAGCCCCTATGGATAGTAATTACAGGCGTGACGCGCCAGGGCTTTCGCCAATGGGAATGGATTTAGTACCTGTGTATGAAAACGCTAGCAAGGCTCAGGATGGACCAGGTGCTGTAACTATTTCGCCTGCAGTCGTTAATAACTTTGGTGTAAGAACTGCCAAAGTGCAGCTTAAAACACTTCACAGAGATATAAATACTGTGGGTTATGTGCAATATAACCAAGACCAACTTATTCACATTCATCCGCGTGTAGAAGGCTGGATTGAAAGTTTATACGTTAAAGCACAAGGCGCAGAAGTTAAAGCCGGTGAGCCTTTATATACATTGTATTCACCACAATTGGTGAACGCACAGGAAGAGCTTTTATTGGCGGTTAATCGTAATAATACCGTGTTAATTCGCGCTGCAAAGGCGCGTTTAGAGTCTTTAAATGTGTCTGATGGATTTATCGAGCGCTTACAAAAAAATAAAAAGATAATGCAAAATATTACTTTTTACGCAAAACAAAGTGGTGTGGTAGATGAGCTAACAGTACGAGAGGGCTTTTACGTTAAACCAGGCACATCAATGATGAGTATTGCCCAGCTTGATGAAATTTGGGTAGAGGCGGAAGTGTTCGAGCGCCAATCAGAACAAGTGAGTGTTGGGTTGCCCGTTACAATGACGCTTGATTACTTAAAAGGTCAAAAGTGGGAAGGTAAGGTTGATTACATTTACCCCGCGCTTGATGCTAAAAACCGGACTCTGCGTGTAAGGCTTAGGTTTGAAAATGCAGATCATCGGTTAAAACCAAATATGTTTGCACAAGTGAGCATTCACGCTAAAGCGAGTAAGGCGCAATTTACAGTCCCTAAAGAAGCGGTAATCCGCACGCAGCATCAAAACCGCGTGGTTATTGCATTAGGTGAGGGTCGTTTTAAATCGGTAGAAGTTGAAGTTGGGCAAATTAATAGTAATGAAGCGGTCATTTTGTCAGGTGTAATGACAGGTGACACGGTAGTGACTTCAGCGCAATTTTTAATAGACTCTGAATCGAGTAAAAGCTCCGACTTTAAACGAATGGAAATGCCTAGTTCTAGTATTAACTCAGGTATGAGTTCGGATTCTGGTTCAGACTCAAATATGAACATGGATATGCAGCCACAAAATGCGACTGTTAACGGTACTATTAACGCCATAGATACACAAAATCGCATTATTAATATTAGCCGAGAAGCCATTGAAAAATGGAATCGAGAACCCGCCACAATGGACTTTGTATTAGCGCCAGATATTGATATTACTAAGTTTGAAAATGCCCAGTATATTAATTTTACTTTTAGCATTATTAACGATGAATTTGTAATTACTAAAGCGCAAAACGCAGAGCCGATTGATCATTCTACTATGCAACATAGTTCTCACTAGGAGCCATTATGATAACTGCCATTATTCGCTGGTCTGTTAGCAATCGCTTTTTTGTGTTGTTGCTTACATTAATTTTACTGGGTGGAGGGTTGTTTGCTGTAAAAAATACTCCAGTGGATGCCTTGCCTGACTTATCTGATGTTCAGGTCATTATAAAAACCACTTACCCGGGGCAAGCGCCGCAAGTAGTGCAAGACCAAGTTACATTTCCGCTCACCACAGCAATGCTTTCTGTGCCGGGTGCACAAACTGTAAGGGGTTTTTCGTTTTTTGGAGACTCGTACGTTTACGTTATTTTTGACGAAAAAACCGATTTGTATTGGGCGCGTAGCCGAGTACAAGAATACCTAAGCCAAGTAGCGAGTAGATTACCCGATAGCGCTACGCCAGAGCTTGGCCCTGATGCAACAGGCGTAGGTTGGATTTACTTATACGCACTAATTGATAAAACAAATAAACACGATATTAGTCAGCTACGAAGCTTACAAGATTGGTTTTTAAAGTTTGAGCTACAAACTGTGCCCGGTGTATCTGAAGTGGCTGCTGTTGGTGGCATGGTTAAGCAATACCAAGTCAATGTAGAGCCCGATAAATTACGTGCTTATGGTATCCCGCTTAGCCTCATTCAAACCGCTATTCAACAAGGCAACCAAGAGATGGGCGCCTCAGTAGTTGAAATGGCTGAAGCAGAATACATGGTAACAAGCACAGGCTACATTAAGAGTGTTGCCGACTTGGAAGCTATTCCGCTTGGTGTAAACGCCAACGGTACTGCGCTGCAATTACGTGATGTAGCCGATATTAGAGTCGGACCGCAAATGCGCCGTGGTATTGCAGAACTGAATGGTGAAGGCGAGGTAACCGGCGGCATTGTTATTATGCGCTATGGCGAAAATGCACAAAAAACCATTGAGCTCGTAAAAGCAAAATTAGAATCGCTTAAAAAGGGATTGCCAGAGGGCGTTGAAATAGTCCCTGTGTACGATCGCTCCAACTTAATAAATAACGCGGTAGATAATTTAACAAGTAAGCTAATTGAAGAGCTTATTGTAGTTGCCTTAGTATGTGTAGTGTTTTTGTTTCATGTGCGCTCATCGCTGGTGGCGATTATTACATTACCGCTTGGAATTTTAACGGCATTTATAATTATGTATTGGCAGGGGATTAACGCCAATATTATGTCTTTAGGAGGAATTGCAATAGCGATAGGCGCAATGACTGACGGTGCTATCGTTATGATTGAAAATATGCATAAACATATGGAAAAAACCCCCCTTACCAACGAAAACCGCTGGGAAGTTGTGGCTAAATCGGCGAGTGAAGTGGGTCCTGCATTATTTTTTAGTTTATTAATTATTACCGTCAGCTTTATGCCGGTATTTATTTTAGAAGCGCAAGAAGGACGTATGTTTGCGCCACTGGCTTACACTAAAACCTATGCTATGGCAGCGTCTGCTGGGCTTGCGATTACCTTAGTGCCGGTATTGATGGGTTACTTTATTAGAGGTAAAGTTATTTCGGAGCAAAAAAATCCAGTTAACCGATTACTCGTCGCAGCGTATCGACCACTACTTAACTGGGTGCTTAAATTTCCAAAAATGACACTGGTACTCGCGGTGGTTGTTTCTGTTATTGGCTTTTACCCGGTAAATAAAATAGGCAGTGAATTTATTCCGCCACTCGATGAGGGCGATTTAATGTATATGCCCACAACGTATCCTGGTTTATCGGTAGGTAAAGCGCGCGAAATACTACAGCAAACCGACAAGTTAATTGCCACAGTACCCGAGGTTAAAACAGTATTTGGTAAAGTTGGGCGAGCAGAAACTGCAACTGATCCTGCGCCGCTTACAATGATAGAGACGTTTATTCAGCTAAAGCCAAAAGACGAATGGCGCGAGGGTATGACTCTTGAAAAACTTAAAAAAGAACTCGACGGTTTGGTTAAGTTTCCGGGGTTGACGAATGCGTGGGTAATGCCAATTAAAACACGTATTGATATGCTCGCAACCGGTATTAAAACTCCCGTGGGCATTAAAGTTGCGGGACCAAAGTTGAGTGAAATTCAAAAAATTGGTCAACAAATAGAAGTGCTTTTAAAAGATGTGCAAGGCACCGCATCGGTTTACTCAGAGCGAGTAGCCGGTGGACGTTATATAAAAGTAGATATAAATCGTGAAAAAGCCGCGCGTTATAGCTTAAACATCAGCGACGTACAGCAAGTTGTATCTACTGCAATAGGTGGTACAAACGTAACACAAACGGTAGAAGGGCAAGAGCGTTACCCTGTTAATTTACGTTATCCGCAAGCATACAGAGACTCGCCAGAAGAGTTAATGTTGTTACCTATTGTAACGCCTACAGGGCAGCGTATAGCACTTGGTGATGTAGCCGATGTATTTATTGAAGATGGACCGCCTGGTATAAAAAGCGAAAATGCACGTTTAAACGGTTGGAGTTTTATTGATATAGATGGCGTTGATATTGGTACTTACGTTGAGCACGCTCAGCAAGTGCTCGATAAAGACCTAATACTACCTGCTGGCTACTCAATTACGTGGGCTGGGCAGTATGAATACATGCAGCGCGCTAAAGACAAACTGACTTATGTATTACCTCTTACATTAGCGATTATTATTGTATTGCTTTACCTTAATTTTAGAAGCTTTGCTGAGGTCACCATTATTATGGCTACGTTGCCACTGGCAATGATTGGCGGCGTATGGCTGATGTATTTAGAGGGCTTTAACTTTTCAGTTGCAGTAGGTGTAGGCTTTATTGCCTTAGCCGGTGTTGCGGTAGAAATAGGGGTCATTATGTTGGTGTATTTAAACCAAGCCTATCAAGAAAAATGCCTCGAAGCAGAGCAAGCCGGAAAACCGCTTAGCTTAGTGCAATTACAGCAAGCCATTATTGAAGGTGCAGGGCTTCGAGTACGCCCGGTTATGATGACTGTCGCGACAATTATTATCGGTTTATTACCTGTACTTTATGGTACAGGCACCGGAAGCGAAGTAATGAGCCGAATAGCAGCGCCTATGGTTGGCGGTATGGGCAGTGCAATTGTACTCACCTTACTTGTTATTCCTGCTGTTTACTTGCTGTGGCGCAAACAAGGACTTAAATAATATAAAACAACAAGACTATAGAGCAATGCTGTTACTACTCACGCATTGCTCTATAAAAATTACCTATAATTTGTAAGTTGTTCTATTAAATAGCTAGTTATTACTCATATTTAAATTAACTAACTGTTTTTAAATAGCTTTTTAATTGGCACGCTTTACGCAGTGTATTACTTATACAGTCAACTAAGTAAGGAATGCACATGCAAGTTAAAACAATTAAAGAGGTATACGATTGGACCGTTTTGTTTCATACGCAAATGGCGGCTAATTTTTATAGCGTAAAGGATTTACTCGATGAACATAATGCAATGCTGGTGGACTACTACCTAAATTACGAAAAAAAACTCGCCGAAGATTTAGTCGGGTTTAAAGCGATAACTGAAATAAATACGCTCGATACGTACAGTTATGAATACTTTGCTAAAAATCCTGAGCTAATTACTTTTGAAGACATTAGTAAAGATCAGCAATTCGATGAAGAAGTCATTCAAGGCTATTTAGCACAGCAACATCAAAAAGTGATTGAGTTATATGAATACTTACTTGAACGCGCCGAAACCGAAAGTGGGCAAGAAAAGCTTCAACAAATACTAGAGCTTGAAAAGCAAGGTATAAAGCAAATGATGCAAAGTACTAATCGTCATATGGATATGTAGCTTTATAAAAGAGCGGGATTACTGAGTTTATCTCGCTCTTATTAGCTTTAAGGTGATTATTTAAAATAGCTGATGCTTGCATCGGCTTATTTTATGTCTGCGTTAAATAATCTGCAGAGCATTTTGATGGACTAAAATGGTATGCGTGTCAGTTGTATGGCACGCATAAATGGAGGTTAAACTTCTTCCGTATCTACAATTAAATCACTTGTAATTGATTCCAATGCTTCAATAACTTCGTCTTTATCCATACCATTTGGCAAAGTAACGGTAGCAACAGCGCTAAAAATAGGCACTCCCCAATTAGGTGCACTTTGTTGTCTTGAATTTAAGTGAGTAATATTCGCGCCTTTATGACGTATTACACTTGCCAGTTCTTGAACAATACCAGGACGGTCGTTACCTGTTATAACTAGATTAATTTGCTCTAGTGTTGATGGTTCAATCCCTGTGTTTCCGGTTTCAATACGAACGTCTAACTTAGGTAACTTATTTAAAGCACTTTGTAATGATTGAAAATGCTCCTCAGCAACTTCAAGTTGAATAATACCTGCAAAATGACCTAATAAATGGCTTAAGTTACTACTAAGCCAGTTGCCATGATTTTGTAATACGACTGATGAGATGCTCTCTACTAAACCAGGGCGATCTTTCCCTAAAATAGTTATAACCAACTGCTTCATAAATAATTCTCTTTTTAAGCCCAAAGAAAGTAAATGCATAGGCATTAAGTATGTTGTCTAATTTAAATTGTGTGTTGTTGCACTTTTTATAAATCTTTGATTATAAATTAAAAAAATGAATATAGTTGTGTTGACTATACGCAGTGTTAATAGTCATTATTATTTACTAAGTACTCTTTTAGTATTGACCTCGATAAATACTTTGTCCAATTATTTTATAATTTAGTTCACTTATAAATCATCGATTTGAAGTTAATTTAGACATTTATCTCCCTAGTATTATTTAAAACCGTTTTAAAGTGCTTATTGTTACCGTTGTAACAATACTGTCATCTTGATGAAATATAATTTATGCAACGTTAAGATTTAAGGGTGTTTTGATGACTTCAAATCCGAATAAGCCGACTTTTAATACGGATCGAAGCCGTCTATTTAAAGATCGGTTTGCTAAATTTGGGATAACCGCAGGTGGGATAATGGTATTGGTAGCGCTGCTATTAATATTCTTTTACCTTCTTTATGTAGTACAGCCAATTTTTGAATCAGCAAAAGTAGAAAAGCGCGATAGCTTTCATGTTGCTAATTCACAGCAAATAGTAGGTTTAGGCGTAGAAGAGCAAACTGAAGTAGCTTATTTACTAAGTCAGCAGGGTCAGGTTGATTTTTACAGTGTTGAGTCAGGTAGTTTTGGTAAAAAACTCAAAACACTTAATGCAGATTTACCAAGTGATGCAACAAGCTTTGCAACAAGCGCGCCTTTTCAAGGGCATTATGCGTTTGGTTTAGAAGATGGCACCGTAATGGTTGTTGCACCTAAATTTTTAGTTACCTTTCCAAATAACGAGCGTAAATTAACACCTCGCTTAGGTTTTCCTCTAGGGGAAATGGCTTTAGAAGTAGATGAACAAGGTGCAGCTATTAAACGCTTTGCATTTAGTCACTATGAAGACAAAACAGCGGTTGTAGCTCTTACAGAAGATAAGCGTGTATTATTTAGCAGCTTTATTGCTGAAGAGAATATGTTTACCGGTGAAGTAGAGTGGGTTGTTGAGCGTACAGAACTTGATGTTAATGGACGTGTAGACGAGTTATTAATGTCGCCAGATACAACACGTACTTTTGTACGTTCTGCTAATCAAGTGTATGTATACGATACGCGTGACCCAAGTGATGTAGAGCAAATTCAGTTGCTTTCGGCTAACGAAGAAAATGCAAATATTGTATCTGCACAACTGCTAGCGGGCGCAAACTCACTCATGCTTGCTAATGATAACGGTGAGATTTCGCAGTGGTTTGAAGTAAACACTGACACAGGCCGTGAATATCAAAAGATTCGCTCATTTGAAACAGCTAAGCAAAGTAAATTAAGTGTATTTACTGAGTTTTATCGTCGTACTTTTTTTACTACCGGCAATAATGGTGAGCTAGGTGTGTACTACACAACCAGCGAAGCAAAACTTTGGCAGGGAAAAGTAAGTGAAGGCGCAATAGAAAACTTTGCAATTGCACCACGTTCAAATGCTGCGTTAATTTTAGCGGATAATAAGCTAATAGTGTTAGACATTCATAACGAGCACCCAGAAGTTACTTGGTCAGCACTTTGGCAAGAAGTGTGGTACGAAGGTTACCCAGAGCCAGGTTATATTTGGCAGTCAACATCAGCCAGTGACGACTTTGAATCTAAGTTTTCACTTGTGCCAATTTCGTTCGGTACATTAAAAGCAGCACTTTATGCGATGTTGTTTGCTGTACCAATCGCGCTTTCGGCGGCTATTTACACGGCATACTTTATGTCGAGCAAATTACGTAAAGTGGTTAAGCCTACCGTTGAAATAATGGAAGCATTACCAACCGTTATTTTAGGTTTTTTAGCGGGTCTTTGGTTAGCCCCATTAATAGAAGAGCACTTACCTGCCATTGTTGGGTTACTCATATTATTACCTTTAGGCATGTTAGCGACAGGTTTAGCCTGGACTAAATTACCAACAAAAATACGCCATAGAATTCCTGATGGTTCGCATTCAATCATCCTTATTCCGGTCGTTTTACTTATTGGTTGGTTTTCGTTTGCTATGAGCGAATTTGTTGAACTTTGGATGTTTGACGGCAATGTGCGTCAGTACTTAACAAATGAGCTGGGTATGACATTCGATCAACGTAACTCGCTTGTTGTAGGTATTGCGATGGGTTTTGCGGTTATTCCTACTATATTCTCAATTGCAGAAGACGCGGTATTTAGTGTTCCAAAGCATTTATCAAATGGCTCATTAGCATTAGGTGCAACGCAGTGGCAAACACTAATACGTGTTGTATTACTAACAGCAAGCCCAGGTATCTTCTCTGCGGTAATGATGGGACTTGGCCGAGCAGTTGGCGAAACCATGATTGTACTTATGGCAACCGGTAATACACCGATTATGGATTGGAGCATTTTCCAAGGTATGCGTACGCTTGCAGCAAATATTGCAGTTGAAATGCCAGAGTCAGAAGTAGGTAGTTCGCACTATAGAATATTGTTCTTAGCGGCCTTTGTATTATTCATATTCACATTCATTTTTAACACAGTCGCTGAGTTTGTTCGCCAGCAACTGCGTGAAAAATACAGCTCAATGTAAGCGGAGAGACATGACATGGTAAAGCAGTGGTTTAAGTCTGGTTCTCCTTGGATTTGGATGACCGGTGGTGCAGTGAGCATCAGTTTGATTTCAGTTTTAGGCTTATTGGCAATGATAGCCTGGAAAGGGTTAAGCTTTTTCTGGCCTTCAGAAGTTGTACAGTTTGAACTTGAAGGGTCGATTGCAAAGCAAACCGTTATTGGCGAAGTTTACGACCGTGAATTAGTACCAAAAACGCGTTTAGCCGCGACAGGTATTGATGTTAGCGGGTTTGAAAAAGAAGAAATAGAGCGCTTACTTATTAAAACAGGTAACCGCGAATATGTAGATTTAGATTTTCGTTGGATATTAGAAACCGACATAACAAATAAAACAGCACCAGCGGCGCTTGCTGTATTTGAGCGTAGTAAAAACGGTAATTTTTATGGTTATGTTGAAAGTGTAATTAAAGATGGTAAACCAGTCGAAGGCGATAAGATTGAAGCGCTACATGAGCTTGTAGAGCGTGCAGTTGACTTAAATGACGAAGCACTTGATTTGCAAAATGGTGACATTGGGCATATTAACTACGCACTTGAACGCCTTCGTTTAAAAGAAAAGGGCTACTTACTCGATAATGCACTTACTGATGAGCGTGTTGCTGAGCTTGCTCAAGAGCGTGCTGAATTACGTGCACAGTATGGTGTACTTGAAAAAGATTTATTTGCACTACGCAAGCAAGCTAAGCGTGACCACGTAACTGTAAAAGATATGCGCGGTGAGGTTGTAACGATTCCAATGTACCAAGTACTTGATGTTTGGTTTCCAAACGACATGGGCTTTTTTGCAAAGCTAGGTCACTATTTTGTACAGCTAGGTAAGTTTGTATCTGATGATCCACGTGAAGCAAATACAGAGGGCGGTGTTTTCCCTGCTATATTTGGTACTGTGTTTATGGTTATGTTGATGGCTGTAATAGTGACACCGTTTGGCGTTGTTGCTGCAATTTACTTACACGAGTACGCCGCTAAAAATGCAATCACTAAAATGATTCGTATCGCGGTGATTAACTTGGCTGGTGTTCCTTCAATTGTATATGGTGTATTTGGCCTTGGCTTTTTTGTATACATGTTAGGTGGTAGCTTAGACCAACTATTTTATCCAGAATCGTCGCCAACGCCAGTATTTGGTACGCCAGGTGTAATGTGGTCGGCATTAACGCTCGCTATACTAACGCTGCCAGTTGTTATTGTATCGACTGAAGAAGGTTTATCTCGTATTCCAAGTACCGTACGTGATGGTTCACTAGCGCTTGGCGCAACAAAAGTAGAAACGTTATGGCGCATAATTATTCCAATGGCAAGCCCTGCAATTATGACCGGTTTAATACTGGCAGTTGCGCGTGCTGCAGGTGAAGTTGCACCGTTAATGCTAGTAGGCGTCGTAAAAATGGCCCCTACATTACCACTTGATGGCAACTTCCCGTATTTTCACTTAGATAGAAAGTTCATGCACTTAGGCTTTCATATATACGATGTTGGCTTCCAAAGCCCTAATGTTGAAGCGGCACGCCCGCTGGTATACGCAACGGCCTTTTTATTGGTGTCGGTGATTATTACCCTAAACATAACGGCCATTGGTATACGTAACCATTTACGTGAAAAATTCAGATCGCTTGAACACTAATTAGTAAAGATTTTATAGGTAACAAAAATGATTACAGTCGCTCCAAAAGTAAACCAAGCTAATATAGGCCAGAAGTTAGACTTAGAAAATTTAACAGATGACCAAAAAGCGCTAGAGATTAAAGATCTCGATCTTTACTACGGTGATAAGCAAGCGCTTAATAAAGTAAATATGAACATTCCAAAAGGCCAAGTAACTGCGTTTATTGGACCATCTGGTTGTGGTAAATCAACTCTATTACGTTGTATTAACCGCATGAACGATTTGGTTGATATTTGCCGTATTGAAGGTGAAATATTACTTCACGGTCAAAATATTTACGATAAGAGCGTAGATGTAGCAGCACTTCGTCGTAATGTAGGTATGGTGTTTCAGCGTCCTAACCCATTTCCTAAATCAATTTATGAAAATGTGGTTTATGGCCTACGCTTACAAGGCATTAAAGAGAAGCGTAAGTTAGACGAAGTGGTAGAGCAATCACTTCGTGGTGCTGCTTTATGGGATGAAGTAAAAGACAGATTACACGATAGCGCGTTTGGCTTATCGGGTGGTCAGCAACAGCGTTTAGTTATTGCTCGCTCAATTGCAATTGAGCCAGAAGTTCTTTTATTAGATGAACCTACATCAGCACTTGACCCTATTTCTACTTTGGTAATCGAAGAGCTAATAAACGATTTAAAAAACCAATTTACCGTTGTTATTGTTACACATAACATGCAACAAGCAGCACGTGTATCTGATCAAACAGCCTTTATGTATATGGGCGAATTGATTGAGTACTCAGACACAAATACCTTATTTACTACACCAACGAAGAAAAAGACCGAAGATTATATTACCGGTCGTTACGGTTAATTAGCCCGTTGTAGCGTGTTGTGCAAGATTAAGAGAGAAGGTAACTATGGAACATAATATTAATAAACATATTTCTGGGCGTTTTAACCAAGAACTAGAAAATGTACGTAATCATGTATTAAGTATGGGTGGCTTAGTTGAGCAGCAGTTAAATAGTGCGCTTGATGCGGTGAGTCGTAACGATGCAGAGCTTGCTCAAAAGGTACGTCAGAACGATTATAAAGTGAATGCAATGGAAGTAAGTATTGATGAAGAGTGTACGCGTATTATTGCTCGTCGTCAGCCTGCAGCAAGTGACCTGCGTTTAGTGATTGCAATTGCTAAAACAATCGCCGATTTAGAACGTATTGGCGATGAAGCTGAGCGAATTGCTAAAGTTGCACTAGACTCATTTACCAAAGATCAGCAAGATTTATTAGTAAATATTGAAAACATGGGCCGCCAGGTTTTAAAAATGCTACACGACGTACTAGATGCATTTGCGCGTATGGATGTGCAACGTGCATTTCAAGTACATAAAGAAGATGCAAAAGTTGACCGCGAATATGAAGCCATCACACGTCAAATAATGACTTACATGATGGAAGATCCACGCTCAATACCTAAAATCATGGACTTAGTCTGGTCTGTTCGCTCATTAGAGCGTATTGGTGATCGCTGTCAGAACATTGCTGAATACATTATTTATTTTGTTAATGGCAAAGATATTCGCCATACATCTCAAGAAGATATAGAAAAATCACTATGATTTTTTATCCATCATGTATTTCTATTAAAGCGGCTTAGTGCCGCTTTGTGTATTGCAAGCTTTAGTGAAGTAATAAAAAGCGTTCACAATCTTGGTTAATACTGTAAAATTCATGCTGCAAAGCATATCAATTTGATTAAAGGGTCAGTTATGCCTACAAACGCGTTTTTAGGAGTATTTGCAAAATCTCCTATCAAACCAATGGAAGAACACATCAAGAAGGTTCATCAAGCAAGTAAAGCTTTGATACCTTTTTTTAATCACGTATTTAAAGAAGAGTGGGTACAAGCAGAAGAGCTTCGCATCACTATTCGCAATTTAGAACGTGAAGCTGATGATATGAAAAGAGATATACGTTTACAATTACCGCGTGGTTTATTCATGCCGGTAGAGCGTACAGATCTTCTCGAACTAGTAACTCAACAAGATAAAATTGCCAATAAAGCAAAAGATATTGCAGGGCGAGTGATTGGTCGTGAAATGACCATTCCAAAAGTTATGCAAGCTGATTTCTTAGCTTACTTAACCCGTTGTGTAGATGCGACTAAACAAGCATCTAAAGCAATTAACGAATTAGAAGAATTGCTAGAAACGGGTTTTAAAGGTCGAGAAGTCACCTTAGTAGAAAAAATGTTAGTTGAATTGGATGCCATAGAACAAGACACGGACGAAATGCAGATAAAAGTACGCCGCCAGCTACGTGATGTAGAGGGTGAGTTAAATCCAATTGATGTTATGTTTTTGTACAAAATCATTGAATGGGTTGGCGAGCTTGCAGATATTGCAGAGCGCGTAGGATCACGTCTTGAGCTGATGTTAGCTCGTTAATTTAAAATCAGTTCAAACACGAAAGATTAAGGTTTTACAATGGATATCATTGCATCTTACGGCACGGTATTAATTTTAATTGCCGCAGCAGTCGGCTTTTTTATGGCTTATGGTATTGGCGCGAACGACGTAGCGAACGCCATGGGCACATCTGTAGGTTCAAAAGCGCTAACAATCAAACAAGCTATTTTTATAGCGATGATTTTTGAATTTGCAGGCGCTTACTTAGCAGGTGGTGAGGTTACATCAACAATTCGTAAAGGAATTATCGATGCCGCACCATTTGCAGACATTCCTGAACTTATGGTTCTGGGTATGATTTCGTCTTTATTTGCAGCGGGTGCTTGGTTATTAATGGCCTCGTTCTTGGGTTGGCCAGTATCAACGACTCACTCAATCATTGGTGCAATCATTGGTTTTGCGTTAGTTGCTGTTGGTACTGAGGCGATTCAATGGGATAAAGTAGGTGGTATTGTTGGTAGTTGGATTATAACGCCCGCCATATCAGGCTTTATTGCATACTTAATATTTATGAGTGCACAAAAACTTATTTTTAATACAGATGCACCACTAAAAAATGCTAAACGCTATGTACCACTTTATATGGGTTTAGCAGGTTTTATAATGGCCTTGGTTACAATTAAAAAAGGCTTAAAGCATGTTGGTGTTGATTTAGGTGCAGCCGAAGGGTACGCCTTAGCAATAGCTGTAGCAGTTGTCGTTGCTATAATTGGTAAAATTGCTATTTCTCGTTTAAATATCGATCCAAAAGCAGATAAACAAATGCAATTCAACAATGTTGAAAAAGTGTTTGCTGTTCTTATGGTATTAACAGCATGTTGTATGGCCTTTGCACATGGTTCTAACGATGTTGCTAATGCAATCGGTCCACTAGCTGCTGTTGTAAATATTGTTGAAAACAATGGTGAAATTGCTAAAAAAGCGGCTATTGCTTGGTGGATTCTACCTCTAGGTGGTTTTGGTATTGTTGCGGGTCTTGCTATTTTGGGCAAAAAAGTAATTAAAACGATTGGTGAAGGCATTACACATTTAACGCCTAGCCGTGGTTTTGCTGCTGAACTAGCCGCTGCTTCTACCGTTGTAATTGCATCAGGTACTGGTATGCCAATCTCTACTACTCAAACCTTAGTAGGTGCGGTATTAGGTGTAGGTATGGCACGTGGAATTGGTGCACTTAACATGGGTGTTATCAGAAACATTGTAGTTTCTTGGGTAATTACATTGCCAGTTGGCGCTGCCCTTGCTATTGTTATTTTCTACGTACTAAGAACCGCATTTGGGGTTTAACAAAAAAGTACTCAAAGACTTTTAGCTTGAAAAGATCTCAATGCCCTAGGTGTTGGGGTCTTTTTATTTGTGGAAAGAAAAAATGACCAATCTTCCAAGTATCAAACAGCTACAGTATTTATTAGCTGTTCATCAACATCAGCACTTTGGCAGAGCTGCCAGTGCCTGTTTTATTGGGCAATCTACTTTAAGCAGTGCTATTCAAAATCTTGAAGAAACGTTGGGTTGCCAGCTTATTGAACGCGAAAATCGCAGCCTTATGTTTACCAGTATTGGTGAAGAAGTTGTTGAGCGCTCTCGTAAAATAATTAACGATACAATTAGTTTAAAAGAGCTCACTAAAAGCTTTTTAACACCGCTGAGTGGTAAATTAACAGTGGGTGTTATACCTACAATTGCTAGCTTTATAGCGGCTCCTCTGTATCACTTTTGTAAAGAAACCTTTTGTGATTTAGAGTTGGTATTAATAGAAGATACGAGTGATAAGCTACTGGATAAACTTGAGCATGGGCATATTGATTTAGCGCTACTTGCACTACCATACGAAACCGATAAATTTCATACACAAGTATTGGCAAAAGATCAGTTTAGTTTAGTGCACCATAAGGACTACAGCGCTGCAAAGGGCGTAGTCGACTTTAATCTATTACCAGAGGCTAGCGTATTCTTACTCGAGCGTGAGCACTGTATGACAGGCCATGCGCTTAGTGCATGTCATTTAAACCGTGCTAGTTGTATTAACCCATTTGAAGCAGCAAGCTTGCATACATTATTGAGTATGGTTGAGCATCAGCTCGGGGTGACTTTTTTACCACAAATGGCGATTAACGCCGGAATTTTAGATAATAAAAATATGGTGGCAACACCATCACAAAGCGATGCATATAGAGATATTGGCATATTGTGGCGGAAAACTACGGGGCGGATCCGCGACTTTAAGTTATTTAGTCAACAGCTTGAGATATTTTTAAAGCGCCAATGTAGTTTAGATTTTTCTAAATAAGAATAGTAAATGAATGAAAGCAGCCTATAAAGGCTGCTTTTGATTTTTAAGATGGCTTTCAAAAGGCTCAAGTCCGGGTAAAAATAGTAAATAAATCCATACCACCAAGTTAAAGTAAGGCACGCAACCTAATACAGTAAAAACCTTAACTGGGTAGCCTTTAATATTTGCGTAACGATAACACTGATACGCGATTGCAAAATGTATAATCAGTAATAACATAACTAGCTGTGTCATACCTTTCTCCTTAAAAGCTTAAATAGCTTTGAAACCCACTATAAATATCAGTACTACGTCGCCAAAAGGTAATGTCATGTTTTTAAAGTGAAATACATTAAAACGCACGACATTTTTTATTTGATACTGAAAGTATAGGCAAGAAAGGTAATATTGGTAGTAACAAATTGTTTAATTTTGTTTATTTTGGGCTAGCTTGTTGTTGGTAAAACGTTTTATTTTTTGAAATTTTTTCAAGTTCATCTTTTACTTTTTCAACAGGTACTGGGCGTGCAATAAAGTAGCCTTGTCCATAATCAACACCTATCTCTTTTAGTGCAAAAAATATCTCTTCGTTTTCAACGTACTCAGCTACAGAGCGCTTATCGAGAGACCGACTAATATCATTTATTGCTTTTACTAACGCTAAGTCTATAGGGTCATTAAGCATGTCGCTTACAAATGAGCCATCAATTTTTACATGTTGTGCTGGAAGCTGCTTTAAATAGTTAAATGTACTAAAGCCAGTTCCAAAATCGTCAATAGAAAAATGACAGCCTAAGCTATTAAGCTTCTCAATCATTTTACGAGTCGCTTTTAAGTTGTTAATACTTGCTGATTCAGTTATTTCAAAAATTATCCGCGAAGGGGGCACGTTATACTTTTCAAGATTTGATTCAATTAATGGCAATAAGCGTTCATCTAAGAATGATTGTGCTGACAAATTAATAGCAACTTGGTTTAACTCTGGGTGCTTAGACACACAAGCAACGGCATTACGTATAACGCATTGATCCATCAAAAATGTGTCGTTAAGCATCTCTAAAGAGGGAATAAATTGATTTGGGTACACAAGTTTACCTTTGAGTTTTAAGCGTAAGAGCGCTTCAAAATAAGCAACTTTACACTCTTTAAAATCCCAAATAGGTTGGTAATGCAGTTCAATATTATCTTGCTGCAGTGCTTGTCGAATTTCGTGACCCCATTCAAGCCCAGTTTGAAGCGTATTGTTTTGAGCGTCCTCTTTTGAGTAGCAATGTACTAAGTTACGCCCTAAATTTTTGGCAATATACAAAGCAATATCGGCTTGTTTTAAACACTCATTAGGGTCGTTATTTTGTGTCGTGATTTGAGTTAAACCAATAGAGCAGCTAATAGTGTATATCTGATCTTCTGATTTAAAAGCATGTTTTTCTATCGCGCTGCACACACCTTCAGCAATAAGGTGTGCATCCAGTAAATTCATATCGGTAAGTATGACTGCAAACTCATCGCCGCCTATTCGGCACACCAAATGGTCTTCGCCAATATTTGTTTTAAATAATTGCGCCACTTCTTTTAATACTATGTCACCTTGGTGGTGACCTTTGCTGTCGTTTATTATTTTAAAGTGATCGAGGTCAATATAAATAACAGCATGCTCTATGCCATCATACGTGTATTTATCTTGGCATATTTTATTAAGCTGTTGATCAAAGTAATAACGGTTATGTAAACCAGTTAATGGGTCATGGTGTGCTAAATGACGTAGTTGAATTTCTGCTTGTTTACGTTCGTGTATGTTGTCGATAGTGGCGGTTATGGTCGCGTTATTACGACTATTTTTGATTAGCTGTAATCTGCATTCGACCCAGATTAAATTGCCATTTTTATGGGTGAGCTTTACTTCTATTTGTTGCTGTTGCTCGCCACCATGTAAAATGTCATTAATAGTATAATTTAGTCTTCCTTTATCTTCGTTATTACAATAAGCGCTTAATGGGGTTTGTAGTGATGATTTAACACCAAAACCGCTTAATGTCTCCCATGCAGGGTTAATAAAACGAATATGCCCTTGCTGATCAAGCTCTAAAACAACCGTATTCAAATGCAATAAAATACGCTGATGAGCCGAAAATAACTCTTTGTAACGCACTTCGCTCACGCTTAGCTGCTCTACTTTGTAAGCAAACTCAGCATAACTCACCATAAAATCTTCACGTCGTGCGGCATGGTCACACACTTTATTTAAAAATGAAGGGTCGTATGGGGCTCTAATAAAATCGGTAACACCAGACAGCAAAAGCTGCTCAGCGTAATCAGCATCATCACTTTCTATAATTGTAACAATAGCTTGTTTAGAATTGTGCTGTAGGATTTCTTCAACGAGTACACTCGAGCTCTCTGCACTTGATGTAGTGGCATCGAGTAGCACAATTGAAAACTGCTGTTGGTTGTAAGCGTTTAGTGCTGCTTTGGCTGAGGTAACGTGAGTAATAGCAAAGTTTAACTTTAACTGTTCACTTATTTTGTCGGCCGTATTTTGAAGTGGCTCTAATAATAATAAGTTTAGCCGGCTACTTTTTTCTAAGTGAGTAGATAAAACATTCGCAAGTACTTGAGGGAGCATGTCTTTATGTTCAAACGGCAGTACAGCATCTATCCCGTAGCTTCGGGCTGTTGTTTCTGCAATACGCTCACAGTAAATTGGCGGAATAAGTAAAATTGGGGTGTTTTTCGGTGTTTTTAATAATCCTGAGCGGATCATCCTCGAAAAGCGCCAGCCGTCAATTTTCCCAACATTAATGCCCGTTATTATAATATCAACAGGGTGTTGTTTTAAAAGCTTTAAAGCTTGTTGGCTATCTTGCGCATCAATAAAGGTAAATACATTTAAGCTATCTAAAGTGCCTTTAATCGCGCGGCGTTCAGCACTACTTGCGTTTAATATTAGCAATTTAAGCTGGTTTGGCACGTGTTGAACACCCCTAATGTAACTTATAATAATTCAGCCGAACAAGAATAGTGACATTTAACCATAAGAACAAGAAAATTTAATGATAAACACGCAAACAAGATATTATAAGTTTGGCTGATTTCTTGAGCTTAATATCCGATACATATACACTTGGCGCGATTTTAAATGATGTGGATTACTAATTATGCGCGTGGCTGACTTTAGCTTTGACTTACCTGATGAATTAATAGCTCGTTTTCCTAAAGCGGACAGAACTAGCAGCCGTTTACTTACTTTAGATGGCCCAAGCGGAACTCTAGAACATAAAGTGTTTAGCGACATACTTGATTTAGTAAACGAAGGCGATTTGTTAGTCTTTAACAATACACGCGTTATTCCAGCACGTATGTTTGGTCAAAAAGCCTCTGGCGGCAAAGTTGAAGTGCTTGTAGAGCGAGTGCTAGATGAACATCGCGTACTTGCGCACGTACGCGCGAGCAAGTCGCTTAAGGTTGGTAACGAAGTTATTCTTGAAGGCAAAGCCAAGGCAATAATGGTTGCACGCCACGATACATTATTTGAGCTTGAGTTTGATCATAGCCAAAACGTGCTAGATATACTTAATGATATTGGTCATATGCCACTGCCTCCTTATATTGACCGACCTGATACCGAAGCTGATCGCGAGCGTTACCAAACTGTTTATGGAGAAAAGCCAGGTGCAGTTGCTGCGCCAACAGCGGGCTTACATTTTGACGATAAGTTAATGACGGCACTAAAAGATAAAGGTGTAAACATGGCTTTTGTTACTTTGCACGTTGGCGCCGGTACTTTTCAGCCAGTACGAGTGGATAGTGTTGATGAGCATGTAATGCATTCCGAGTACATAGAAGTGCCCGATGATGTAGTTGCTGCCGTTGCACAAACCAAAGCAAGTGGCGGGCGTGTAATTGCGGTTGGCACAACTTCAGTACGCTCATTAGAGTCGGCAGCTAAAGTTCACGGCGGCAAGTTAGATACGTATTTTGGTGATACCGATATATTTATTTTTCCGGGTTACCAATTTAATGTTGTTGATGCCATGGTCACTAATTTTCACTTACCTGAGTCAACACTCATTATGTTAGTAAGTGCTTTTAGCGGACAAGACAATATTATGGGCGCATACAATACCGCAATTGAACAAAAATACCGCTTTTTTAGTTACGGTGATGCGATGTTTTTAACACGCAAGTAACAGCTTGTTATTTAATACTCAGTAAAAAACATTAAAAACCCCAGCTTCGTTGCTGGGGTTTTTGTTTAGCGTAATAAGCAAGATTGAATTTATCGCAGCTAATAGTATTAATGAGGCAAAAAGGGTAGAATCGAGCGGTTAAATTATAGCTTGTTGGACTGTTTTTCCGACATTGAGGATGATATGAAATTTGAATTAGATTGTACTGACGGAAAAGCGCGCCGCGGCCGCTTAATTTTTGACCGTGGTGTAATAGAAACACCTGCATTTATGCCTGTTGGTACTTACGGTACTGTAAAAGGTATGACGCCAGATGAAGTAAAAGCCACTGGTGCGCAAATATGTTTAGGTAATACCTTTCATTTAATGCTTCGCCCAGGTACTGAAATCATTAAGCAACATGGTGATTTACACGACTTTATGAATTGGGATTTCCCAATTTTAACTGACTCAGGCGGTTTCCAAGTATTTAGCTTAGGCGCAATGCGTAAAATCACTGAAGAAGGCGTGTTATTTCAATCTCCAGTAAATGGTGATGAAATTATGATGTCGCCTGAAAGGTCGATGGAAGTACAGCGCGACTTAGGCTCAGACATCGTTATGATTTTTGACGAGTGTACGCCATACCCAGCAACTGAAAAAGAAGCTAAAGATTCTATGGAGTTATCTCTTCGTTGGGCTAAGCGTTCAAAAGAAGGGCATGGCGACAATCCATCTGCTTTGTTTGGTATTATTCAAGGTGGTATGTACCCAGAATTACGTGCACAATCGCAAGCAGGCTTAGAAGAAATTGGCTTTGATGGCTATGCATTAGGTGGTCTATCAGTAGGCGAGCCTAAAAACGAAATGATGAATATTCTTGATCATTGTGCGTTTAAAATGCCAGAAGACAAACCACGCTACCTTATGGGTGTAGGCAAGCCAGAGGATTTAGTTGAGTCTGTTCGCCGTGGTATTGATATGTTTGACTGTGTTATGCCAACACGTAATGCGCGTAACGGCCATTTATTCATTACCACAGGTGTAGTTAAAATACGTAACGCAGTACATAAAACAGACACAGGGCCACTTGATCCTGAGTGTGATTGCCATACGTGTGGAAACTATTCACGAGCTTATTTGCATCACCTTGATAAATGTAACGAAATTTTAGGTGCGCGACTAAACACAATTCATAACTTACGTTACTATCAACGTGTTATGGAAGGTTTACGTAATGCAATTAGCGAAGGTAAATTAGAAGAATTTGTACAAGATTTTTATGCTCGCCGAGGCCAAGACGTGCCAGAGCTAGTAGATATAAAAAATTAAACTTTAAAATTAAAGAGGAAGTATCATGAGTTTATTTATTTCAAATGCACACGCAGCAGCTGGTCAACCTGCGGCAAGCGGTGGTTGGGAAATGCTAATAATGTTAGCTATTTTCGGTTTGGTTTTTTACTTTTTAATCTACCGCCCGCAAGCTAAGCGCGTTAAAGAGCACAAAAGCTTAATGAGTATGATGGCTAAAGGCGATGAAGTACTTACCCAAGGCGGTTTAGTGGGTAAAATTGTGAAGATTTCTGAAGAGAAAGATTTCATCGTTATCTCTTTAAACGAGCAGGCAGAAGTAACAGTACAAAAATCTGCAGTATCTGCAGTATTGCCAAAAGGCACAATGAAGTCGCTATAAAAATAATAAGGACGACCCCGTGTTAAACAAGTTTCCAGTTTGGAAGTATTTACTTGTTTTAGCTGTGGTAGCCATTGGCCTTTTATATGCCTCTCCAAACTTGTATGGTCGCGATCCGGCTATACAAGTTTCAGGTGCTAAAGGCGCTGATGTCGATCTCAGTGTTGTAGACAAAGTAAACGCAATCCTTGAAAAAAATAATGTAACCGCTAAATCGACAATACTTGAAGATGGGCAAATTTTAGTTCGTTTAAAAAATGTTGAAGAACAGCTTAAAGCGCATGACTTACTGCGTGATTCGCTGAGCGATGATTACATTTCTGCTATTAATATGGCACCTGCTCAACCAGCTTGGTTAAAAGCGGTTGGTGGTAACCCTATGAAGCTAGGTCTTGATTTAAGTGGTGGCGTACATTTCACCATGGAAATCGACATGGCAACAGCGGTTGATAACCAGCTTGAGCAAATGGAACAAGATTTTCGTAGCGACCTGCGCGAAGAAAAACTACGTTACCGTAGTGTTCGCCGCGTAGCAGGCTCTGATCGTATGCGTGTAGAAATGCGTACTGAAGAAGACAAAAATGCAGCAGAGAGCTTCTTAGAAACTCGCTACCCGCTAAATGTCTACATTGATGACAGCAGTAACGATAAAGCATTTTTTGCGACAATGAGTGAGCAAAAACTCAAAGAAATTCGTGACTACGCTATCAAGCAAAATGAAACGATTATTCGTAACCGTATCAACCAAATTGGTGTTGCAGAACCTAACGTACAACGCCAAGGCGCTGAGCGTATTATTGTTCAACTACCTGGTATTCAAGACACAGCACGCGCTAAAGAAATTTTAGGCGCAACAGCAACACTTGAATTTCGTGAAGTAGACGAAAACGCTGATATTAGCGCTGCTGCTCAAGGTCGTATCCCTGCGGGTACTGAAATGATCATGAGCCGCGACGGTTACCCTGTTGTACTTAAAAAGCGTATTATTCTAGAAGGCAGCCATATAACTGGCGCGCAATCTGGCGCTGATGAATACCAACGCCCGCAAGTGAGTATTACGCTAGATAGCAAAGGTGGGGCAAAAATGAATGCCTTTACCAAACGTGCTATTGGTAAGCGTATGGCAACGGTATTTATTGAGTACAAGCCATCAGGTAAAAAAGATGCAGACGGTAAAGCGCTTCCGCCTATTAAGGTTGAAGAAGTTATTAACGTAGCAACAATTCAAGCACGTCTTGATCGCTCGTTCCGTATTACAGGTATCGATAACCCAGCTGAAGCACATAACTTAAGTTTGCTACTTCGTGCAGGTGCGCTTGTAGCACCAATTCAAATTGTTGAAGAGCGCACTGTAGGTCCAAGTTTAGGTCAAGAAAATATTGAAGCGGGTATGACTGCGGTTGCACTTGGTTTTGCGTTTGTACTTGTGTTTATGCTTGTGTACTACAAAGGCTTTGGTATGGTTGCAAACCTTGCGCTTGCGGCTAACTTAGTACTGATTGTTGGTGTTATGTCTTTAATTCCAGGCGCGACACTTACGCTACCTGGTATTGCAGGTATTGTATTAACCGTAGGTATGGCAGTTGATGCTAACGTACTTATTTTTGAACGTATTCGTGAAGAGCTGGCCGATGGCCGCAGCCCTCAACAAGCGATTCATTTCGGTTACGATAGCGCATTTAGCACTATATTTGATGCTAACATCACCACGTTAATCGCTGCCATTATACTGTTTGCAGTAGGCACAGGTCCGATTGCGGGCTTTGCAGTGACACTTGCGATTGGTATTTTAACTTCAATGTTTACAGCCATTGTTGGTACCCGTGCGGTAATCAACTTATTTGTTGGTGGTAAACGTATTGATAAACTTTCGATTTAAGGAGCTGACATGCAAATTTTAAGTTTGGGTAGTAGAACCCTTCGTTTCATGTCTCTTCGTAAAGTGGCTATGGGTTTTTCGACGTTATTAATTTTAGCGTCGTTTGCATCAGTTTTTGTTAAAGGTCTAAATTTTGGTTTAGATTTTACCGGCGGTACTGCGGTAGAAGTTGGTTTTTCACAGCCAGCAGACCTTAAAAAAGTACGTGCTGCGCTAGCTGATAATGGTTTTGCTGATGCATCAGTACAACTATTTGGTTCAAGCCAAGAGATTTTAGTTCGTTTAGCACCGCGCGGTAGTGATGTTAAAGCTGAAGTAATTGGTAACCAAGTAATCGATGCGCTTAAAAAAGCTGATGACAGCGTAGTAATGCGCCGTATTGAGTTTGTGGGCCCAAGTGTAGGTGAAGACTTAAAAGAGCAGGGTGGCCTTGCCATGTTAACTGCACTTATTTGTATCTTAATCTACGTTGCATTTCGTTTTGAATGGCGCTTTGCTGTGGGTGCGGTAGGTGCACTACTACACGATGTTATTATTACTGTGGGTTTATTTTCGATATTAGGTTTAGAGTTTGATTTAACTATATTAGCGGCAATTCTTGCGGTAATAGGTTATTCACTTAACGATACGATTGTTGTATCTGACCGTATTCGTGAAAACTTCCGTAAAGTGCGCATTGACGATACTGTAGAAATTATTGATATTTCACTTACGCAAACACTTAACCGTACACTTGTAACTTCAATTACCACTATTTTAGTATTGATTGCTTTGTTTGCATGGGGCGGACAAACCATTCATGGCTTTGCAACTGCATTGCTGTTTGGTGTGTTTATTGGTACTTATTCTTCGATTTATGTTGCGAGCTCTGTTGCTATAGCAATGGGCGTAAGCAAAGAAGACTTAATACCAGAAGTAATTGAAAAAGAAGGTGCAGACCTAGACGCAATGCCGTAATGGTTTTGTAACTACTTTAAAAAACCGCTCATTGAGCGGTTTTTTATTGCCTGTAATATATTTATGCTCACGATTGTTTTAGCTTTACTGTGCAAGTATGAATAAACAGTGCTAACTTTGTAGAGCACGCCATGAGTGTAACGTCGTACTATGTATTTAAAATAAGTATTAATAGCGCGGTTATTAATAAGTACAGTTACATAATATCGTCATCTTATATTTAGGCGCTGGAAGCTATTTAGCTTAAATAACGCGATAATTTAAACTATCAATAATAACTGTTAAAACTACCGATAATAACTAAGGTGATAATTATGTTGCCATTAAAGTATTTGATTAACGTAGTAAGTTTGTTTGTATGCAGCGCTTTAGCGAGTGAGGTAAATATCGTAAATGTAGCCCAGGAGCAGCGTGTGCAATATGCTCGTGACGACTACCTTAACGAGCTATTAGAAAAAGCATTGGTTAGCGCACAATACCCTGCAGAGATTAACCCCGTTTTAATTCATCCCCATCAACAACGTACTTTAATAGCACTAGATACAAAAAATTTAGATTTATACTGGAGTATGAGCAGTCCCGAAAGAGAGTCTTTAGCTATTGCGATTAAAATCCCATTATTTAAAGGCTACATAGGTAAAAGGGCACTATTAACAAGTAAGAACAGCATTGCTAGATTTAAAGGTATTACTAGCTTAGGGCAGTTAGGTAAGCTTTCTGCGGTGCAAGGTCATGATTGGCCAGATACAAAAATAATGGCATTTAATGGCTTGCATATAAGACCGTTTGCAAATTATCAGGCTATGTTTGCCTTAACAAGTGCAGGGCGTATTGATTACTTCCCACGTTCATTTATCGAGGTTAATTCAGAGCTTCTAGCTAATAAAGAAAGCAACCTAGTGATAGTACCTAACTTATATATAAGTTACCCAACAGGATTTTATTATTTTGTATCAAATAGTAAGCCAGAGCTTGCAGTGGCAATTGAAAAAGGGCTTAAAATAATGCAAAAAAATGGTGAGTTTGATACGTTGTTTGATGAATACTTTGCGAAGGATTTAAATACATTACCTTACGAAAAAGGTAAAACAGTAGAACTCAAGCTAGATAATCCTTATTTTTAGACACAAAAAAAGGAGCCTGAGCTCCTTTTTAGCATGCTATTAATAGCATCAAATTAGCGAAGTAACGACTCAGTTAGTACTGGACGAATTTCACGAATAATTGCTTGAGTCAATTTTGGTGAACCACAGATAATATTGCCGCTGTGGTTATAGTTATTACCACCAGCGAAATCTACAACCATACCGCCCGCTTCTTTAACCATAAGTTCGCCTGCAGCAGAGTTCCAAGGTTTTAAACCAATTTCAAAAAATCCATCAACACGACCAGCTGCAACGTATGCCATATCTAAAGCAGAACAACCTGCGCGGCGAATGTCTGCAGTGTGTACAAACAATGCTTTAAACGCTTCAGTGTATGCGTCCATGTGGTTTTTGTTTTTGAAAGGGAAGCCAGTAGCAAGTACAGTGCCTGCAAGGACCGTCGTTTTGCTAACACGTAGACGTTTGCTGTTTAACTGAGTGCCTTGTCCGCGAGACGCAGTGAAAAGCTCGCCACGAATTGGATCATAAATAACAGCTTGGTCTAAACGACCTTTAACTTTAAGTGCGATAGAAACCGCGTAATGAGGGATACCTTTGATGAAGTTAGTTGTTCCATCGATAGGATCTACAATCCATTGGTAATCATCATCCTTGCCTTTATGCTCACCTAATTCCTCACCAACAATAGAGTGAGTAGGGTAAGACTGTAAAATAGTGTCACGAATTACGGCTTCGGCTTCTTTATCAATGTTAGTTACTAAGTCGTTAGCGCCTTTTTGTTGCACTTCAACTTTTGATAAATCTTCACTTGCGCGAAGTAAAATTTTGCCTGCGTTGCGCGCAGCGCGAACCGCAATGTTTAACATTGGATGCATGGTATTACCTTTGGGTTGTAAAAGAACGTTTATATATTTCAGCCGGCGTATTTTAGCGACTTTTGACATAAAGTAAACAATAAACCCCAAATACTTATGTTTGTTTTTTATACAAGATTGAAATGTGTATATATTTTTAAAAAATAATAATGAGCAATTAATAAGTCATTATGTTCCTTTATGTGTTTATTAAATCGAATTAATTTTAAATAACGCTTTACCTAAAGTTAGCTTGAGGTTTTATCGTGCTCCTAACTTAATTGATAGGACAACATAATGTATTTAGAGCACGTAAACTTAGTCGCGAGTGATATAGATAGTATGCTTAAATTTTATCGCGCTGTATTTCCACATTGGTCGATTAGAAGTGAGGGCAGAGGCGATTGGCATGGAAAACCAAGACGCTGGGTACACTTTGGAGATGACACGCATTATATTGCGATAAGCAGTCATGGTGAGGGTGAAAACAGAAACTTATCGGGTCATCAAGTTGGTTTTGCACACTTTGCTTATGTAACTAGTAACTTAAATGAAGTAGTAGCACGCTTAAATAAAACGGGTTTTGGGATAAGTAAGCAAGGTAGTGAGAGCCCTTTTAGAAAGAATGTTTATTTTATTGACCCCGCAGGGTTTGAAGTAGAATTTGTAGAATATTTAAGTGATATCCCAAGTGAGCGAAATAACGATTTATAATAGGTTAAGCACCGCAAAGTGCGGTGCTTAACGAGGCTTTATGAACGATTATTTCCAGCGCCAAGTTGTGTTTTTAGCTCATTAGCAAAGCTCATAAATTTTTCTTTAATTGTGCGCTTTATTTTTACTTCGACTGAGCCCATTACTGCCTTTCCTTCAATATGAATAGTAGGACCTTGGCGTTTGTTAAGCGACACAGATTTATTTTCAAGGCTACTTAAAATACAAAACATTTTAGACACTACATTTACATGCTCTGGTACGTAAATCTCATCACTACCAAAAATACAGTTAACGTGAATAGTTACATTTTGATGCGCAAAAATGGCATCGGTAAAATCTAGCACCACCGATCCCATAAAGTTACTCAAATATATATTCTTTGGCACGACCCACTGACCGCTTCGCTCGTTAGAGCCTAAAATGCTGCGTAATGTAAAATCATCATCACTGTTTTGTTGTGCACTATAATGTGGTGTAAATTGCGATTGTTTTTCTGCTTTATATTGCTGATCAGTATTAAGTGTTAAATCTTCTACTAAGGCTAAAAGAGCTTCGTTATTAGGTGCATCCATCGCGTTATCTAAGCGTCTCTCAAATGCATCAACAGAAATAACCCCATGACTGTAATTATAAATTAATTGGTCAATTACTTGTTCGCGTACTTGCTCTATTGGGCGGTCTTCAACTTTTACAGACATGGGGCATTCCTTATTATATTTACTATTGATACTGCTCTTAATGTTTATATGCAAAGCACGCACCAAATATAATCACCATAATTATCAGTAATTTAGTTTATAATGATGTTTTTTATTTTGTTATATTAACGATAGATTAACCAAAAATGCAATTATCTAGCTATTTTCACTATTTGAGAAAGTTTTACCGAGTAGCCTGTAAATAGTTACACAACTATAGATAATGCCTCGCTCCGAAATTAACTCAAGCTGTTGAAATGTAAGCATAAATAAAGTTGGCCCAAAGCTCGCATTAGTTAAAGTGTCTTTAATCAAAAGGAGAAAGATTATGAAAACATTTAACAAGTCTATTATCGCAGCTTTAGTTCTTGGTACTACGGCTATGGGTGCCCAAGCAAACAGCTGGGAAAACGAAAGTAAAGATGCTTGGATTGATGGTAAGGCAGAAACAGTTCTACTTATGAACACTAATCTAAACAACTTTGACATTAACACTGATGTAAAAAATGGCAAGGTAGTACTTACAGGTAAAGTTAATAGCGAGCTTGATAAAGAGCTAGCAGAAGAACTTGTACTTAGCCTAGATGGCGTATCTGATGTTGAAAACAGCCTTACCGTTGTTAAAAGCATGGACACAAAAGATAGAAGCAAAGACATGATGGACGATGATGATAACGACTTAACGGACGCTAAAATCACCACTGTAATCACAACTCGCTTCCTGTTTGATTCAGAAGTTGGTGGTACAGACATCGATGTTGATACCGACAACGGTATAGTAACTCTGAATGGCTCAGTAGAGTCTGAAGCTGAAAAGCAGCTAGCAGTTAAAATTGCTAAAAATGCTGAAGATGTTCGTGACGTAGTTGATAAACTATCTATTACTGCTGAATAACACAGTATAGTTAAGGCCCACTAACACTGGGCTTTACGCCTTTTTAATGCTTAATTTAAATGGAGTTTAGTCATGGATATTATTCGTATAATACTTTCAGTTTTATTGCCGCCATTAGGTGTATTTTTGCAAGTTGGCTTAGGTATGCATTTTTGGTTAAATATTGTATTAACACTGTTAGGTTATTTCCCAGGGTTAATACATGCAATCTACATTATTGCGAAAAAATAATGACAGATTATATATTGTGTAAGCCGACTACTGAGGTTTAGCTAAATAAAAACTTCAGTACTGATCGGCTCACAATATCAGTTTTTAAAGTAAATATTTTTTATCAAAATCTAATTTTTAATTGACTCAAACTAAGTGATTTATTTCTTGTAACTCACTCCCAACATTCCCTCAGCCACACCTATCGTTTACTTCAATTAAGCTTTCTAACTAACAGCAGTGTTCTGATTCTGTATTGATGCCATTTAGGAAGTCTTTAACATTAGTTTGTTTATATATCTACAATACGCGATTAATTACTCTATTATTAAGTGGCAATATTACCATCACTTCTAGTGTTATCATTAAACCAAGTTTTTACGCATATTGAGGTAGCTAATTGAATATTCGACTTATACTGTCAGGCGTTGTGTCATTCGTTTTTTATTTTAGTTGGGCCTACTGGGCAAATAGTTCGGCAGATATTGCTAAATCTGTCACGTTTCAAGCTGCATTAGTACAAGGTTTGTATAGTGGATTTGTAACGCTGTTTTTTACTTTTATTTTAGAAAAGGTCGTCAACAAGTATAAGTCTAGTTATGTAACGCTTGCGTTTGTAACTCCAATTATTTGTATGTTTCATTCTAAAACACCACAAAACGTAGCAATACGACAAAGCTTCAATAATGCAATTAACTCTAGCGCCTCGTATTTAGGTAACAAAAAAATAGCAGGTGTACTTTTTGCGCCTATTATTCCGATTACTGTTCAATCGAGCTTAGTGATTATGGTGAATGTAATTAATCAGACACCTAATTTGGCACTTACAGTAGCCCCAAGCATATTTTTTACAGCCTTGTATGCCTACACATATATGTTAGCTTTACTTAAAAAAGTAGAGCGTTAAATATAAAAGACTACATGTGGGGGGAAGGTTTTTATAATTTAATGCAGAAAATATCATGGGAAATATCTTACATTTTATGCTTATACCCACCTAAAAGATTACTATTTAAGCAGTTAGCTTACTGATTGTTAAAATAAAGGTGTTTGGTAGTGACAAGCACCTAAAAAGTTTTTATACTGCAACCCGCTTTAGTCGCTCTGTGACTGAACGCTTCAAAAATTAACTGCCTAGCAGTTATATAAAAGTTGGCCCCTTAGCTCAGTTGGTTAGAGCACACGACTCATAATCGTTAGGTCCCCAGTTCGAGTCTGGGAGGGGCCACCACTTTTACAAACTTTCCAAGTAAATACCTACTAACCGAAATTACCCTGTGCTCTTTTTTTAAATAGAAAAAGATGAAAAGCTATTATCAGTATCTAATCGACAAAATAATTCAAATGTGGAAAGTAATAAAAAATTGATGTACCCTTTTATTTTTACTGAACGAGGGAATGTTATGTCAAATAAAATTATGATCGAACGAAATATCGGTGTCTTGCGCGAAAAAATTAGAAACGCAGATACAACAACTGTCATGGGGTGTGTTGCGATAGCGACAAGCGCTGATATGCTATCAGGTGCAAAATTATCTAAACGTCAATATAGCTTCATTGTTAACAGTCGTCAGCGATGTAACTTAATAAAAACCGCTCTGTATAAAGATTTAACTAAGTTAATTGCTGAAAAGGCCATACCTAAAATATTATCTGCTGCAGATCCAACCTCAGATTTATCTAAAACTGCTTTTATGGCCGAAGCTACCGCAGACGCTACTGGTGAGGCTCTTGAGGTGAAGACAGGTATACCAGCATTTAAAACAGCTGCTGTTTTAAATGCATTAAGTACTGGTATTCAGATTAAAACTATGTGGGATATTCAAGCGATCGAAGATGGCTTTGCTCAAACCCCAAAACAGTTTGAAAAATTATTTGCCGATTGGAGAAGCTGGAATATTGAAGAGCGTTATCAGGTGGACCGATGAAAAAATTATTAATTTTATTACTACCCAGCACATGTTTTGCACAGTTTTCAGACTTATCGTTATGTGAAAACAAACAAACTATGCTTGGATTGGATTTTTATACAAATTGTGTGGGGGTCGCAGATGCCTCTGTGCATAAATTAAAGTCTGAGATAACTGCTAAACAGTTATATGACTACATAACTATTGGTATCAAAGACGTCAGTGTTTTAGAAAAGCATCTTTCGGATGATTTGATAGGAATTGTACATGCATTAATATCGATTGATCCAAACCCACTTTATTATACTACTGTTGGTAATAATGTTTTAGTCAAGACCAAAGAAGGGCTTAATATTTTTGAAAAGCATGATGGTTATTGGTTACAAAAATTAGTATCAGAGAGATCCGGTAGATAAATAGAGTTATCTCAAAAGTAATTTGATATTGGTAATTACTTTAAATAGGTTTCAGTAATTTCAGCTCTAAAGTAGTCTAGCTCTTTTGGTAAAACTCTAAGAGCTAGCGATCTGCTAAGTCATAATTTTTTAGCTCCGTCATCCTTCCTTATGCGTAACTATATCTAAATCCATTGATGCTGTTAGCAAAGAGCAGATCGCGATTAGATGCTTTTGAAAGTGAATATTTATGGCCTCTGTCAGTATCATAGCGTTGCAAATAGTTAATTTCCCTACCAGGTACTGTCATAGGTTGCTCTAAGCGCCTTTGTCCTTTCACAGTGTGCTCTGCGCATTATTCTTGTTTATTAGTAATTTTATCTACTGGCGTTTGTAACTCATCAGAAGTTTTTTATAAACAGCTGTGAGCAAGTATTTAATATTAAAAAAGCCCTTATTGGGGCTTTTTACTTACTAGTGTTTACTTTTATTGCTCAAAACTACAAGAGTTAACTAATTTTTACGGTATATCTCATGCTCAATATCGTAAATATTTACGCTTAGACTGTCTGATGCTCTGCAATATGTTTTTAAGCATGAAAGTAGCAGTTCGCTTAACATTTGTTTTTGCTCAATTGAGCGTCCCGCTAAAATATGTACCGCGATATGTATAAACCCTGACTTTCCTGCGCCAAGTTGATATTGCTGATAAGCAATGGCGCGTGTTTTGATGGTTTCTAATTCAAATAAGTTACTTTCGAAAGCGGTAGTATGAATTTTTTCTACCAGTACTTGTGGTAAAACGGGGAGGTCTTCTGAGTGTTCAATAATAATGTGCGGCATTTAGGCGTTTCCTATTATGAGTTACTGCATGAGCGAGAGTTAATTGTATCAAATACAACAGGGTTCGCTAAACCCTGAGCTATCTAAAATCTTTACTTTAAACTAATTTAGTCGTATTTATTTTTGATGTTAGTATAAAAACAAACAGGTGAACCTTCGCTTAGTAACGTATGTGCTAAGTTACTTATATATTAATTAAGGATAAGTATGAAATTACCACAAAAATTTAAACGTTTAGCTTTACTTGCAGGTGCAGTTGTTACATTAAGTGCTTGCTCTGACGATGTTGCATCGGTAAGTCTGGGATTATTTACAACTAAAGATGTTGTGGTTAATTCGCAGCAAGATCCAATCCTTGAAGGCGTTACTTGTCATATTAGTCATATAGAGGCTAATTTGGACTTTTCTGATCCCTCTGATATGTCTATAGCATGTCGTCAAACAGGTCCTATTACAGCGCAGCAGCTACAAAAAATAGACCGCAGTAAATCAGGTGAAGTGATATTCAAATCATCTAAAAGTATATTATTTAAATCACTAAAAGTGCGCCGTATTTACGATGCTGAGAATCGTACTTTATTGTACTTATCGTATTCAACTAAAGAATCCAGTGGTAGCCACCACCATGCACTATCAACAGTGCCGCTATACAATACTCAAGCGTGGGATTGGGCGCTTACACAAAAAAACTAAACTAGCACTAAAACTTATAAGAGCACCTTATGTTAGCTTTATTTAAATCGGCACCTTTATTGGAAGATCAAGAGCAGCAATGGCTTATTGATACATTTATTTGGGCTGTAGAAAACTTTGATGCTGAATTTTTTACAAAGCACACTCAAATAATACTGCCAACGGCCACTTTTTTCCCTGATTCGGTATCGAGCATTGAGGAAATGGCGAGTAATGTTTTTAACCGCGTTACTAATTACGCGGGTATGGACGCATGGCCTATCCAACTAGTTGCACCGCAGCAATTACAACCGCAAGTTTTTCCACACTTTGAATTTAGCAATGAAATACGTGGAGAAGGAAGCCACTTAATTGTGCCGCCTAGCCATACTATTAATATTTCTTTTAATCCTAATCAGATTAATCAGCCACAGGATTTAGTGGCAAGTTATGCAGGCACGCTTGCCACCATACTTATTCATCACGTTGGTGTGTTACCGCCAGGTGGTAGGGAGTATTTACCACAAGCTGCCGATGCGCTTGCCTGTTTTTTAGGGTTTGGTGTGATGATGAGCAACACGGTGTATCAGTTTAAGGGCGGTTGTGGTTCTTGTTACAACCCATACGCTAACCGTGAAGCTAAGTTAAGTGAAACGCATACGGTATTTATGCATGCCCTAATTAGTTACTTTAAAAACGATAAGGTGTCTAAAAAACACTTAAAGCCGCATTTACGTGGCCAGTTTAAAAAAGCACAAAAAGAAATTAAAGCATTGGTAAATAACTCGGCCAACCCGCTGTTATTAGCTTATTCGCCAAACTAGCAAGGATTTGCGTGGAATACTTAGATGAATTTTTACTGATTGTTATTGCTCATTTTTTTGCAGTAGCAAGCCCTGGGCCTGACTTTGCCGTTGTGCTCAAGCAAAGTGTGCAACAAGGTAGGCGCAATGCATTGTGGACAAGCGCCGGTGTTGGCGCTGCTATTTTACTGCACGTTGCCTATTGCGTTTTAGGTGTTGCGCTTATTTTAACGCAATCGCCTAGTTTATTTATGGCGCTTAAGTATCTTGCCGGTGCATATTTAGCTTATTTAGGCGTACAAGCACTCAGAGCTGCAAAACCTCCAGCAAGTAATGAAGGCGAGGCTGCAAAAGATGTTGAAAACAAAACCGTCCAAGAAGAATCCGTTTGGCTTGCTTTTAGGCGCGGCTTTTTCACAAATGCATTAAACCCAAAAGCCACGTTATTTTTTATGTCGTTATTTACACTCGTGATTAGCCCAACAACACCGACTAGCGTACAGGTCGGTTACGGTGTGTACATGGCATTGGCTACTTGGGCGTGGTTTTCAATGCTTTCAATAATACTTTCTAGAAATAATGTAAGGGGCTTTTTCCAACAACGCGGTTATTGGTTTGACCGTGGAATTGGCATTATTTTAATTGCACTTGCAGTACGTGTTGTTATTTAACTTATTCAAAAAGCGCAGGAGATAAAAATGCCGCTATATAATTTTTCGTTTGGTTCTAATATGTCATCTAATCGTTTGTTAGCGCGCTTGCCCAATGTAAAGCGTGTAGGAACTGCGGTACTTAAAGGCTACGAGCTTACTTTTGATATGCTATTTAAAGATGGCTCAGGTAAATGCAGTATTTGTCCAAGCGATAAAGAAGATGCATTGGTTTACGGCGTTATTTATGAGCTCAATGAAGAAGAAAAAGCTATTTTAGACAGTATTGAAGGGCCAGGTTACGATTGTGTAGATATAGCCCCAACGCTTTTAACGGGTGAGACTGTAGCCGCACATTGTTATATAGCTAATACCCATGACAGCGATGTACTCCCATATGATTGGTACATAAAACACGTTCATCGCGGTTCACTTGAAGCGGGCGTACCAAAAGAATACAGTGATGCCATATTAAATCGCGCACAAAAAAGCGACACCAATCAAGAGCGCGCAGCAATTGAATTTGCAGTTCATCAAAAATAATAAAATAGGATTGATATGAAATTAACCAAACTTGCCGCAATTGCACTATTAGCAGGCACTACGTTTAGCAGCTGGGCACAAGTTGATACCAACAAAATTGACGAGGTAATTAAAGCGTCAATGGCACGTTTTGACGTACCCGGTATGGCAGTTGCCATTGTTGAAAATGATAAAGTAATATTTGCTAAAGGCTTTGGTGTAACTAATCTCGATACCAACAAAAAAGTAAACAAAGACACTTTATTTGGTATTGCTTCAAACACAAAAGCATTCACTACTGCGGCACTGGCAAAGTTGGTTGATGAAGGTAAATTAAGCTGGGATGACCGCGTAATTGATCATTTACCAGAGTTAAGATTGTACGACTCGTACGTAACACGCGAAATGCGTATTCGTGACTTATTAAGCCATCGCAGTGGGCTTGGGCTTGGGCAAGGCGATTTAATGATTTGGCCAAGTACCGACAAGTCAGTTGATGAAATTTTAGCGGGATTACAGTATTTAAAACCAGCGAGCAGTTTTCGTAGTAAGTACGCTTATAACAACTTGATGTTTGTTACCGCTGGTGAAGTGGTTGCACGTGTGTCGGGGATGAGCTGGAACGATTACATCGAAAAAGATATATTACAGCCGCTGCACATGGATAACTCACGCGCGGGCTTTTCACGTATTCCTAAAAGTAATAAAAACTGGGCGACAGGTCATATTCCTATGGATGGCACGCTTCATCCATTTTTTGTGAACTACCTTGAGGACTTTAGAGGCGCAGGCGCCATTGCTTCAAGTGTAAGCGACATGAGCCAATGGCTTCGTACGCAATTAGCGGGCGGTAAAATGCCTAATGGCGAGCAGCTGTTTAGCGAAAAGCAACAAGCACAAATGTGGCACCCACATATTACATCTATGGCGTCTAAAAGTGCGTTTGAATCGTATCATCAACAGTTTAGAGGTTATGGGTTAGGCTGGAGTATTGAAGACTACCACGGCTTTAAAAAGCTAGGTCACGGCGGTGGTATTTTGGGAATGGTATCGCAAGTTACTTTATTGCCTGAGAAAAACCTCGGTATTGTTATTTTATCTAATCAACAAGCTTTTGGTGCACTTTCGGCAGTAACCCATGAAGTGCTTGAAGATGCACTTGAACTTGAAGATAAAGACTGGGTAGAAGATTTAGCTAAAAGTCATTTTGAAGGCAAGCAACAAGCGTATGCTAATGCAAAACCAGAAGCCCCCGCTGACTACCAACCACAATTACCAAACATTAATTATACCGGTACATTACATGATGATTGGTATGGCGATGTAATTATTGAGCAGCTTGATAGTAAATTGCATATTGATTTTACGCATACCAAGCGCTTAAAAGGCACACTTGAGCATTACACTGGTAATACATTTATAGTTAAGTGGGATGAAAAGCTGCTTGAAGCGGATGCGTTTATTCGTTTTGAAATGAGCTCACAAAACCGTGTAAACAGCGCTAAAATGCGTGCAGTATCAACACAAGTTACCGACTTTAGCTTTGATTTTAGAAACCTGCATTTAAAAGCAAAATAGCTAATAATATTGATATTCAAGGTATCGATATACACCAAAGTCGCAAAGCCACCATTAGGTGGCTTTGTTATATTAAACACTCAATTTACTTTGGCTAGGAGCATTTTATGCGTACTGCAGTTATTTCACACCCTCATTGCCGTAAACATAAAATGATAGACGACCATCCAGAATGCCCAGAGCGCTTAGATGCAATTACCGACCGATTATTAGCCAGCGGTGTAGATGTTGGCTTAACACACCTGCAGGCACCTAAGGCCGAGCGTGAGCATTATTTACTTGCTCACGATGAGGCTTTAGTTAAACACGTAGAAACTACACTACCAACCGAAGGACTCGCTAATTTAGATGGCGATACGTGGTTGTGCCCCGATTCGTTTAAAGCGATTGAGCGGGCAGTAGGTGCCGGGTTGTTAGCTGTTGATGAAATACTTGCCGATAAACTCGATGCTGCTTTTTGCTCAGTACGCCCGCCAGGGCATCATGCTAATAAAGATTCATCATCTGGGTTTTGTGTGTTTAATAACTTAGCTATTGCCGTTAAGTACGCACAAAGCAAAGGGATTAAGCGGATTGCGATTGCTGACTTTGATGTACACCATGGGAATGGCACACAAGACATTTTTATTGATGACGAAAACGTACTGCTTTGTTCGTTATTTCAGTATCCGTTTTACCCAAATACAGCGGTTAAAAATAATAGTCATATAGTTAATTCACCTCTGCCAATTGCTAGTAATGGCGACGATTTAAAAGAGGTGTTTACTGGGCAATGGTTACCAAAATTAAAAGCATTTAAGCCTGAATTACTTTTTATAAGCGCAGGGTTTGATGCACACTTAGAAGATGATATGGCGAGCTTAAAATTTGTAGAGGATGACTACATTTGGCTTACCGAGCAACTATGTGGTGTTGCTAAAGAGGGCGGCTGCAAAGGTGTTATTTCGTATTTAGAAGGTGGCTATGCGCTATCAGCTTTAGGTCGCAGTGCTGTAGCGCATATAAAAGTGCTTACTGAGGTTTAAATAAAGAGAGTGTTTATAGCCCTAATAAATCAAACGCCTGCGCTGTGCTTAGGGTTTTGATTTTACCAAGGCAGCATTGTCCTTCATTTAATAAGTAAGCTGTAACAAGCTGTGCTAGTTGCTCGCCATTCAATTCAGGGCAAGCAGTGCCTTGTAAATTAAGGTAGTCACCTTGCTTATTAAGTACTCGCACATCGCTTAGTTCACTTTGCATAACGCTGTGTAAGCACTCTTGTTGCTCTTGTTGGTTATGGGCTATCTCAAGCTCATTATAAATAACCAATAACTGTGGGTAGCTGTTTAACATAGCCCGTTAACCTACGGTTACTTCATAAGACGTAAATTTACGAATATTAATAACGCCTTTTTCAAAAATTAAGTATTGGCCTTTAATACCTTGTAAAACACCACTTACAACAGGGTCTTTATCAAAGTTAAATGAGCTGATTTTTGTTGGGTATTCGGTTACTGGAAAGTTTAAATCAACCACATCTTCATCAAGTTGTTCTATTGCTGTTGCGCCAAATAATTCACTGAGCTCGTTTAGCTTTTCACTAATTTGTGGGATCAGCTCGGCTGCAGCTGCTTTTAAGTCAATTGCTTCGTTTTGACCTTTTAGCATATTGCGCCAATTCGTTTTATCGGCAATAAATTCAGCCAATGCAACTTCCACTAAACCTGATTGCAGGCGAGTTTGCACTTTAAAAATAGGTAATGCCTGAGTCGCGCCTTGATCAACCCAACGAGTCGGTATTTGTGTGTGGCGGGTAATACCTACTTTTAACCCAGAGGTGTTAGCGAGATATACATAGTGCGGGATCATGCAGTTTTCTTCGCCCCACTGTGGCTCTCGGCAAGTACCTTGATCGTAGTGGCAGGTTTCTGGTTTCATAATACACATATCGCAACTAGCGAGCTTGCGCATGCATACAAAACAGTGACCTTGAGAATAGCTTTTTTTGGTTTTTTTACCGCAGTTAGAACATAAAATAGTGCCACTAAAGGTAAGCGTAAGCTCCTTACCTATAAATGCATTTAAGTCTACTAGGTGTTCACCTACAGGTAAGTGATATTGTACTGGTTCGGTTAAGCTCGATTTTAATTTACGCAGTGTGCCTTGCATCTTTACTTGGCCCCTAAAGATGTTAAAAAGAGGAGTCTAACATTTTTAAGCTATATTGGCTTTTTAAGAAGTGTAAATAGTCGGTGTAAGGCAGTGCTTTTGCGTATAAATAACCTTGGGTGCAATCAGCATTCATATCTTTGAGCAAGTGATGGATTTCTTGGGTTTCTACCCCCTCAATTGTTATTGATAAATTGAGGTTATGCGCCATATCAATGGCTGTTTGTACAATAACCTGGTGAGTAGGGTTATTAGGTAAATCAAAAACAAATGACTTATCTATTTTAAGTTCACTAAAGTGATAATTGACTAAGTAGCTAAGTGACGCATAGCCTGTCCCAAAGTCATCCAGTACTACTTTAATACCTAATGCGGTTAGCTCATCAACTAACTTTATAAGTGCATCTTGGCTATCTACGAAGGCTGATTCGGTTAGTTCAAATTTAAGTAACTGTGCCGGCACTTGGTATTTAATTAAAATATTTTCTACTTTTTCGGCTAAGTTATTTATAGTTAAGTTTTTAGCGCTTAAATTTACGCTAATTGTGTGCTCGTTATAGCCATTTTTTGTAAGCTTGACTATGTCTTTACAGGCTTGCTCTATTACCCACAGTGTTAGCTCGTTAATAATGCCTGTGTGCTCAGCAAGTATTATTAGTTCTTCAATTGATAAGTTGCTGTAAGTTGGGTCGGGCCAACGTAATAAAGCTTCAGCACCACTTACGTGGTTACTTAATAAGTTTATTTGAGGTTGGTAATAAAGTGCCAGTTGATTTGTTTTGATGGCTTGTTGCAGCTTAGCGGCTAGAGCAACGTCCATCATTAGATTATTACCGTTTGACGATGACCCAACTTGATTAACGCTACCTTTTGCTTTTTTAAGCGCTAAATATCCACGCTTTAACCAATATTCAAAGTCGTTACTCTTACCTGCACTACTAATACCTATACTGTAACTAAGCTGCAGGTTTAGCCCTTTAATTTCATATTGTTTTGGTAGGCTGCTAATTATTTTAGTCAGTAGTGCTTCTAGCATTTCTTGGTTTTGTGTTTTAGTAGAAATACAGGCAAATACGCCACTGCTTAAATCGGCTAAGCGTGGGCTGGTGTTTAAATCTGTTTCGAGGTTTGTAAATTCGCGTTCATGGCTGAGTTCTAATTCAAGCTCTTTGGCTACATGCTTTATAAGTGTGTAGCCCTGAGAAGAGGTAATAATTGTATTGAGCGAATTAAAGTGACGTATTTTTATTAAACATAAAGTTGTTGAGCGGTTTTGGCTTTGTAGCGCCATAAATGCTTGTTTTAGCTTGGAGCTATTAAGTAACTTTGTTTGTTGTGTGTGCGTGGCATGGTAAAGCGCACGTTCGCGCTGATACCTTACTCGGTCAGCTAACGCCATTGCCATTAAAATAACTTCGCACAAAATAGCCATTAAAAAGGCATGGCGGGAGGTAAAGCTATAAGCCAAAAAGCCGGTGAGCTCCATAGGCTGTATTACCGCACCAAATATCAGCGGTATCCACGAGAGTACATAAAACTTAGCCCACCTAAAGCCGCTACGTAGCTTGTTATAAATTAAAATAATACAAACAACGTATAAAAGTGCCATTACACAAAAAAACAACGGGGCTGCAATGTACTCAGGAATAAATAAACTAGCTATAGCCATTACTGACATAAACAAAAGCAGTTTTACGCTCATTTTGTATCGCCAGCAATTGTCCTTGTGATAGCGTAAAAACATAGTACAAAAGGCGAGAGTGAAAAATGATATTGCGTAGTTAAAAAATATGACTTTTTCGTGAATATATAACTGCCATTGCACTGGCCATAAATAAAATCCAAAACCAAGCACTGCACCCAATAAGGTTAACGCACTAATGATATAGCCAATATAAATTAAATAAACACGGTCTTTTATGCCAAAATAAAGCACCAAGTTATAAAGCGCAGCCATCAATAGCACGCCTACAAAAATACCCCAGATCCCAGTTTGAGAGCGCACTAAGTCAATAAACTCTTTATCACGATATAAGTTTACAGGTGTTTTACTTATGCCGACTGTGTCTATTTTCATTACTAGGCGCTGTGACGATTTTCTTTCTACTAAAAAACGAATATGCGGTACGCTGTATTCAAACAAAGAGAGGGCTTCTTCTTTATCGCCGAGTTTGTATGTTTCAATTAGTTTGTTGTTTTTATCGAGGCGATACACCGTAAGGTGATCGACCATAGGGTTGTCAAAATGTGCCACAACATTTTGCTTGTTAAGGCTTTTATTTTCTAAATCAAGAAACAACCAATAGTTTTGCTGGCTAAAACTCCATGGAACATCTGAAAATGGTTGATGAGTAAGTAATTCAGGTTGGTTAATGATGGTATCGAATGTTTTAGTTTTGGTTTCGTCAATATAGTAGGCGTAATCGAGGTACATTGGAGCCGTTTTATCAATTGTATATCGTGTAGGCACGACAAGGTTTGATGCCAATGTACTGATTATAAAAAATATAAATATCAGTATGGCAACAGCAATTGCATGGTAACGTAAAGTTCTTAGTTCCAACGTTAATTTACTTTTAAAAAACCTTTTAATTAGTGTAGCACTAAAAAAGCGCAGATAAACTGCGCTTTTGTAGTTAAATTAACTGGTTATACCAATGAATAGGTATTACAGGCTATTGCTCGCGTGCAATAGCACGGTAAGCTATATCAGTACGATATTCCATACCATCCCAGCTAATTTGTTTAACAAGCTCATAGGCGCGCTGCTGCGCTTCTGTAACAGTGTTACCAAGTGCTGTTGCGCATAATACGCGACCGCCTGCGGTTACAACGTCATTGCCACTTTGCTTAGTACCCGCATGAAACACTTTTTCACCCGCAGGGTAATCAACTTTTAGCCCCGAAATTGCATCACCTTTAGGGTAATCACCAGGGTAACCTTTAGCTGCAAGTACAACACCAACGGCTGCGCGTGGGTCAAACTTAATCGTTGTTTTATCAAGTTCTACACGGTTAGCAGCTTCAATCAATTCAACTAGGTCTGATTGTAAACGTAGCATCATTGGTTGAGTTTCAGGGTCGCCAAAGCGACAGTTGTACTCAATTACTTTAGGGGTACCTGTTTCGTCAATCATCAAACCTGCGTATAAAAAGCCGGTGTACGGATGGCCTTCGCTTGCCATACCTTCTACCGTTGGGTAGATCACTTCGTTCATGATACGCTGGTGGATTTCATCCGTAACAACTGGCGCAGGTGAGTATGCACCCATGCCACCCGTGTTAGGACCGGCATCGCCATTGTAAGCGCGTTTATGGTCTTGACTGGTAGCAAATGGTAATACGTTTTTGCCATCAACCATTACAATGAAAGACGCTTCTTCACCCTCTAAAAATTCTTCAATAACAACACGGCTTCCCGCATCGCCAAAAGCATTACCCGCAAGCATATCGCGAATAGCATCTTCGGCATCGGCTTCCGTCATTGCTACAATTACGCCTTTACCTGCAGCTAAACCATCTGCTTTTACAACAATTGGCGCGCCTTTTTCTTTTAAATAAGCTAGGGCTGGGTCAATTTGTTCAAACGTTTGATAATCGCCTGATGGGATATTGTGGCGCGCTAAAAAATCTTTAGTAAACGATTTAGAGCCTTCAAGCTGGGCTGCGCCTGCCGTTGGGCCAAAAATAGCCATGTTATGTTCACGAAACTTATCAACAACACCCAGTACTAACGGTATTTCTGGACCTACAATAGTAAGCTCTACCTTGTTTTGCTGTGCAAAACTAAGTAAACCATCTAAGTCGTCAACGTTTATTGCTACGTTTTCAAGTTTTGGTTCAAGTGCAGTACCTGCATTACCAGGGGCTACAAATACAGTATTTACTTTGGTGTTTTGAGCGGCTTTAAACGCAAGTGCGTGTTCGCGGCCGCCGCTGCCAATGACTAAAACATTCATGGCGAAAATTCCTATTTAAAGCGGTTTCTTAAATTTCAGCGTCATGCGGTCGCTTTCACCAATGGCTTTATATTTGTCAGCATCTTGTTCGCCGAGTCTTAAGCTTGGTGGTAGCGTCCATACACCTTTAGGGTGATCGGCTGTATCTTTTGGATTTGCATTTATTTCACTGCTTGCTACTAATTCAAACCCAGCTTGTTTAGCAAGGTCTACTACGTAGCTCTGCTTCATATAACCTGATGTTTTTTGATCTTCGTCAGCACGCTCTTCAGCTAAACGGTGTTCAACTAAACCTAATGTACCACCTGGTTTAAGGGCTTTATAAAAAGCTTGGAATGCACTTAATGCACCGCTTTTATCTTTGCCCATATACCAGTTATGCACATTACGGAAAGTTAAAACCATATCGGCACTGCCAGCTGGCGCAATATCTAAATGTGTTACAGGTGCAAACTCAGTAATTTTAACGCTACTAAAGCGCTCATCTTCAGCTACTTTTTGTTTAAAGCCCGCAAGAGAGCGTTGGTAGTAGCCAACTGATGAATCAGCAGGAAAGTGCGCGGCATAATAAGTACCTTGCTCTTTTAGTGCTGGCGCTAAAATTTCACTATACCAACCACCGCCTGGCGCAATTTCAACAACTGTCATAGTGGGTTTAAAGCCAAAAAATGCCAGTGTTTGAGCCGGGTGACGATATTCGTCACGAACGCTGTTTTTAGCGCTACGTTCGCTTGATTGAAGTGCATGCTCAAGGCTCGATTCGTGGTTATGGCTAAGCGCCATAGTCGATGTCATCGTTAGTGTGGCTACAAGTAGCGATTTTAGCGCAAATTTCATTGTTTGTTCCTTCACATTATAATTTTAAATAGGTTATTGAATAATCAGAATACGTGAATTTATAGCAAACAAAAAGGGTTAAACCAACGTTTAACCCTTTGTGTGATTAGTGGCGGAAATGGCGCATACCAGTAAGTACCATTGCCATGCCAGCTTCATCAGCAGCTGCAATCACTTCTTCATCACGCATTGAGCCACCTGGCTGAATTACCGCAGTAATACCAGCGGCTGCTGCTGCGTCAATTCCATCACGGAATGGGAAGAATGCATCAGACGCCATAACTGAACCTTTAACTTCAAGGTTTTCGTCGGCAGCTTTTATGCCTGCAATTTTAGCTGAGTATACGCGGCTCATTTGGCCTGCGCCTACACCAATGGTCATACCGTCACGGGCATAAACAATTGCGTTTGATTTAACAAACTTAGCTACTTTCCAACAAAATAGTAAATCTTTAAGTTCTTGCTCTGTAGGTTGACGTTTAGAAACAACTTTTAAGTCGCCTTGCGTTACCATGCCTAAATCGCGGTCTTGAACTAAAATACCGCCGTTAACGCGTTTAATATCTTGGCCAGCTGCTTTACCTGTCCACTGTCCACATTCTAATAAACGAACGTTCTTTTTAGCTTCAACAATTTTTGCAGCGTCGCTCGAAATACTAGGTGCGATAATTACTTCAACAAACTGACGATCAACAATTGCTTGTGCAGTTGCTGCATCTAGCTCTCGGTTAAAGGCAATAATGCCACCAAATGCTGATGTAGGGTCTGTTTTAAAAGCGCGCTCGTATGCTTGTAGAATATCGTCCCCAATTGAAACACCACACGGGTTAGCATGTTTTACAATTACGCACGCAGGTACGTCAAATTCTTTAACACATTCAAGTGCTGCATCGGTATCTGCAATGTTGTTAAACGAAAGGGCCTTACCTTGCAATTGAGTTGCTGTTGCAACTGATGCTTCAGCAATGTCACTTTCAACATAAAAAGCGGCATCTTGATGTGAGTTTTCACCGTAACGCATATCTTGCTTTTTAGTGAACTGCATATTGATAGTACGTGGGAATTTAGTCTCTACAGCAGCTTCCTCGGTGTAATCAGGAACCATTTTACCGAAGTAGTTAGCAATCATGCCATCGTATGCGGCAGTGTGCTCGTAAGCTGCAATCGCTAAGTCAAAACGTGTTTTATATGTAGTAGAGCCATTATTGTTTTGCATTTCACTAATAACACGGTCGTAGTCACTCGCGTTTACCACGATTGTTACGTCTTTGTGGTTTTTAGCGGCTGCACGAACCATTGTAGGGCCGCCAATATCAATATTTTCAATAGCATCTTCAAGGCTGCAGTTTTCTTGAGCGACTGTATTCGCAAAGGGGTATAAGTTAACTACAACTATGTCGATAGCAGAAATGTTGTTATCTGCCATTACGCTTTCATCTTGTCCGCGACGGGCTAATATGCCGCCGTGAATTTTTGGGTGAAGAGTTTTTACGCGACCATCCATGATTTCAGGGTGGCCTGTGTGATCTGATACTTCAGTCACTTTTATGCCGTTATCAGCAAGTAGTTTACATGTACCGCCAGTTGATAATATATCAACGCCTTGCGCTTCTAGTGCGCGGGCAAATTCAACAATACCGGTTTTATCAGACACACTTAATAGTGCGCGACGAATGGGACGATGAGTATCCATTGTAGTTTGATTTCCTCAGTTAATGAGCTAGCTTAGAAGCGGGCATTTTAACTGATTACAACTCAAAAAACGACTTATAAAGCGCCGATGAGGGTGAGCATTTTGCAACTCGGCTATTAAACTACGGGCATAAAAAAAGCACCCTAGGGTGCTTTTTTAATAATTAGCTGTGATAAATCACAGCCAGCATATTAGTTCATGCCGTATTTTTTAAGCTTTTTACGTAAAGTACCACGGTTGATACCTAGTAAAATTGCTGCACGAGTTTGGTTACCACGTGTATATGTCATCACTTCTTCAAGTAATGGCGCTTCTAGCTCTGAAAGAACAAGGTCGTAAACGTCTTGCACATCTTGACCGTTAAGCTGCTTTAAATAGTGGTGAACAGCTTTTTTTACTGCATCACGCAATGGCTGCGGTTTCTCGTGTGACTGAACATGAGGGTTAGTGATAAATGGAGAAGTCACGTTTTGTTCGAACATTATTAAGTCTCTTTCTTTCTTAGTTAGCTGCTAGTGTTTTAAAGTATTGCTCTAATGCGACGACCTGTGCTTGTGGGTTGTCGAGCGCATTAAATACTCGCCTAAACTGACCATCACTGTCATGGGTTTGCAAATACCAAGATACATGTTTGCGAGCAATTCGCGCTCCCATTGGCTCACCGTAAAACAGATGGAGGTTTGTTAAATGCTCCATTAAAATACTGCGCACCTCTGCAATAGCAGGCGGCTGTAAGTGTTCCCCAGTTCGCAAATAGTGGTCTATCTCCCTAAATATCCAAGGGCGACCTTGGGCGGCTCGGCCAATCATAATGGCATCTGCACCCGTATAGTCTAAAACCTGTTTTGCTTTTTCTGGTGATGTAATATCACCATTGGCAACAACAGGAATCGACACTGAACGTTTTATATCCCTAATCGTGGCGTACTCAGCATCACCTTTGTACATACATGCGCGCGTACGCCCATGTACAGCAAGTGATGCAATGCCATAACGTTCAGCTATTCTCGCAATCTCTACACCATTACGGTTATCCGGATCCCATCCTGTACGGATTTTAAGTGTCACAGGTATATCAACAGCATTAACGACTGCATCAATAATCTCTTCCACAAGTTCAGGAAACTGTAATAAGGCAGAGCCTGCGAGTTTCTTGTTCACTTTTTTTGCTGGGCACCCCATATTGATATCTATGATCTGTGCACCGTTAGCAACATTGAATTGTGCGGCCTGCGCCATAAGCTCAGGATCTGCTCCTGCAATTTGCACAGCGCGTATACCCGACTCACCGCTGTGATCCATACGGTTCATCGACTTTTCCGTTTTCCAAACCTTAGGATTAGACGATAGCATTTCAGAAACAGCTAGCCCTGCGCCTAAACGACGGCAAAGTTGTCTAAATGGTCTGTCTGTAATGCCAGCCATTGGCGCGACAATTACATTATTCTCAAGTTGGTATTTACCGATACGCACTATATTCAATAGGCCTCTTTTCAAGGGGCGCTAAGTTTACGGTTTTTTTCACAAAAATCAAAGGCTATAAATTGAACAAAAGTAACTTTTTTTTGCCCTTTTCGTATTGACATTTGATAACCACATGACAAGTAGGTTGATTTGTTTGAAATTTATACAAGTTTTATTTTTTACACAATAATCAGAAAACTTTTAATATGTAAAAAAATAGTAAAGCCTGTTAAATACAGGCTTTACATGCAGGTTTTGAGTTAATGCTCTAAATTTGGTTATGCAGTTTATTACGCTTTTTTAGTGCCACTTACTCGAGTCCAATCACCTTCAACGGCAATGTCATCTAGTTCAATAAACGGTGCATAAATATCAGCAACTGATTGTGCTTGTTCTTCTAAAATACCCGACATGGCAATTTTTCCACCAGGCTTTAATAAACCTAAAATTACACTGTGCAATTCGCGAAGTGGCTGGGCTAATATATTTGCCACTACTATGTCGGCGGTAAACTCAGGTTGGTTTTCTGGAAGGTATACTTCAAGTTTGTCTGCAACGCCATTACGGTTAGCATTATCGAGGCTTGCCTCAAGCGCTTGAGGATCAATATCAATCCCAATCATGCGCTCTGCGCCTAGTTTTATAGCTGCAATACCTAAAATGCCTGAGCCACAACCAAAATCAACAACCGTTTTACCTGTTAGATCTTGGCTTTCTAACCACTTAAGACATAAGGCCGTTGTTGCATGTGTGCCCGTACCAAAGGCAAGGCCAGGGTCAAGCAGTACATTTACTGCATCAGGATCTGGAATGTCGCGCCAGCTTGGACAAATCCATAGCCTTTCACCAAATTGAATAGGGTGGAAGTTATCCATCCATTCACGTTCCCAGTCTTTATCCTCAAGCTGCTCTATTTTGTATACTAAATTGTCTTTTAGTTCATCATGGCGTTTCAATAACGCAACGACTTCATTCATATCGTGATTAGCTTCAAACAAGCCAATTACTGTTGTATCAGCCCAAAATACAACGGTGCCAATTTTGGGTTCGTAAATAGGGGTGTCTTTTGCGTCAATAAAGGTTACTGAAGCACTACCCGCTTCCATTAATAGGTCACTTACTGCATCTGCTGTTGCAGCATTGGCGTTAATACGAATTTGGATCCAAGCCATGATTATTTCCTTCAAATAGAAAAAAGGCCGCTATAGCGGCCTTTTTAGTTTATATAGTAGCGCTAAATTATTTAGCGTCTAAAAAGCTTTTCAGTAAATCTGAGCGAGAAGGGTGGCGTAATTTACGCAGCGCTTTCGCTTCTATTTGACGAATACGTTCACGTGTTACGTCAAACTGTTTACCTACTTCTTCTAAGGTGTGGTCGGTATTCATATCAATACCAAAACGCATACGTAGTACTTTAGCTTCACGGGCTGTTAGGCCTGCAAGTACATCGTTAGTTGCGCCACGAAGAGACTCCATTGTTGCCGAATCGATTGGCGAATCAATAGTTGTATCTTCGATAAAGTCACCTAAGTGAGAATCTTCATCATCACCGATTGGTGTTTCCATTGAAATTGGCTCTTTAGCAATCTTAAGTACCTTACGGATTTTATCCTCAGGCATCATCATGCGTTCTGCTAATTCTTCTGGATTTGGCTCACGACCCATTTCTTGTAACATTTGACGAGAAATACGGTTAAGTTTATTAATCGTTTCAATCATATGTACTGGAATACGGATTGTTCTTGCTTGGTCAGCAATAGAGCGAGTGATTGCTTGACGTATCCACCACGTAGCATAAGTAGAGAACTTATAACCACGGCGATATTCAAACTTATCAACTGCTTTCATCAGACCAATGTTACCTTCTTGAATTAAATCCAAGAATTGTAAGCCACGGTTTGTATATTTTTTAGCAATTGAGATTACAAGACGTAAGTTAGCTTCAACCATTTCTTTTTTTGCACGGCGTGCTTTCGCTTCACCAATGCTCATTCGACGGTTAATGTCTTTAATACGCTCAATGCTTAAACCTGTTGTTTGTTCAATAACAGATAGTTTATTAATGCTACGAATGATTTCTGGCTTAACTTCTTCAAGTTTAGCTGAGTATTTTTCGTTACCTGAAATTTCTAAATCAACCCACGAAGCGTCAGTTTCGTTATTAGCAAAATGCTTAACGAATGTTTTCTTCGGTAATTTAGCAATTTGTACAGCTTGTTTCATGATTAGACGTTCTTGAACGCGAACACGATCCATCATTTCACGCATGTTATTTACCATGCGGTCAAACTGTTTAGGTATTAATTTAAAGGTTCTGAAAAGCTCACCAATTTCAAAAATGGCGGCTTGTGATTCAGGATGCGAACGACCTTTAGCTTCAAACGTATCACGTGCTTTATTGTATAAATCACGTAAATTTTCAAAATGAATGCGCGCTTCTTCAGGATCTGGCCCTGTGTCTACTTCTTCTTCATCTTCGTCATCGCTATCAGCATCATCTTTGTCATCTTTATCGTCATCAAGTTGCTTAGCACTTAATTCTGAACCGATATTAGTTGCTGAAATTGGCGCTGTATCTTCATTAGGATCGATAAATCCAACGATGATATCGCTTAAACGCATTTCTTCAGCTTCAAACTTATCCCACTGCTCTAGCAGGTAAGTGATTGCTTCAGGGTACTCTGCAACAGAAATCTGTACTTGGTTAATGCCTTCTTCGATACGTTTAGCGATTACAATTTCGCCTTCACGTGTAAGAAGTTCAACAGTACCCATTTCACGCATGTACATGCGAACCGGATCCGTTGTACGGCCGATTTCTTTTTCTACAGTCGCAAGGGCTGCAGCGGCAGCTTCAGCTGCGTCTTCGTCTGTCGTTGTTTCTTGCATCATTAATTCATCAGCATCAGGCGCGTTTTCGCTAACCTTGATACCCATATCATTAATCATGCTTATGATATCTTCTACTTGATCTGAGTCTATAATGTCTTGTGGAAGGTGATCATTTACTTCTGCAAAAGTTAAGTAGCCTTGCTCTTTACCTTTTTGAATCAGAAGTTTTAATTGTGACTGAGGAGTTGGATCCATAGAGATTGTTTCTTCCACTCTGATAAGTTGATACAACAGGCGCCATCATGTAGTTTGCATTAAAGCCAACTAGAATAATGTGACGCAGTGAATAGCACAGTATAACAGTTTAAATCAATTTTGACTAGCTGTTAGTGGCTTTTAACGCTGTCATTAACAAATGACACTCAAGTCTTTCGTCGCTACTAAGGCCTTGAGTCTTGTCCTTTATTAATAGGGTCTCGAGTCGATAATTTAAACACTGATCTTCAATAAACTTGAAAGTATTTTTAAAAACCGTCTCTAAACGCTCTTCATTTATGTCGTGTTGCCACGTTGCAAGCTTGATTAAGGGCTCGTAATCTTCAGTTCCTCTAAAAAATTCGAGTAGTTGCGCTGTGGTAATGCTTTCTTTTTCTAAAGCTTGCTCTTGTAAGCGTAATAATAGCCCTATACCAGCAATATTCATTTGTGCGAGTTCAGGTAAATATGGCACATTTTTAGCTAAGTTAGGATGTTGAATTAAAATACCAATCGCTTGACGCATTGGTGTTATTTTAAACTTACGTTCAATCGAATGCTGTTGCTTTGGGGTTTTTAAACGGTTATTTAATTGCTCACGTGTTCTTCCGATTAAACGCCCTAATTGTTCAAGAATGTTTTCTTGATAAAATTCACTTGGGATTTTTTCAATGAGTGGAAGTGCTGCACTGAGTAATTTAGCTTTTCCTGAGTCGAGTGTTAAATCAACTTCTTGGCTTAATTTATTAAACAATACTTTGGTAAAGTCATCTGCTTGGCTTAGGCGCAATTCGAATTGCTCCTTACCTTCTTTTTGTACAAGAGAGTCAGGATCTTCGCCATCGGGTAAAAAAGTAAATTGCAGTGCTTTACCGTCATTTAAATAAGGAAGTGCGTTTTCAAGCGCCCTCCAAGCTGCATCACGGCCAGCTCTGTCGCCATCGTAACAACAGATTACTTTATCTGTTGTTCTAAACAACGTATGCATGTGCTCGCTTGTTGTTGCGGTACCTAGTGATGCAACGGCATATTCAATCCCTTGCTCGGCTAAGGCAACAACATCCATGTAACCCTCCACAACCATTACATGCTCAAGTTTTTTATGGGCTTGCTTTGCTTCATAAAGTCCGTAAAGCTCAAAGCCTTTATGAAAAATTCGGGTCTCTGGCGAGTTTAAATATTTTGGCCCTTGGTCGGCTTGCATTACACGGCCACCAAATGCAATAACACGCCCGCGTTTATCGCGAATAGGGAACATTAATCGGTCGCGGAAAAAATCAAATTGTCTACCTGGTGTTTTTTCTGAAGCTAGCTTTAATTCAACCAATTGCTCTTTTTGTTCTTTATTACGGCCAAGCTGAAGACATAATCCATCCCATTCGCTGGGAGCGTAGCCAATCATAAACTTTTTAACTGTTTCACCACTTAAACCACGGCCTTTTACATATTCAATAACGGCGGCAGAATTACTGTGGTGTTTTAATTGGTGCTGATAAAAGCGCGCAGTATGAAGCATTAAATCGTAATCAGAGCGCTTTTGCGCAGCAGTACGTTCTGGTGCTGAGTTTGTGCCTTGTTCTCGAGGTACTTCTAAGTTAAGCATGCTTGCTATTTCTTCAATAGCATCTACAAACTCAAGCTTTTCATACTCCATTACAAACGAAATAGCATTACCATTAGCGCCACAACCAAAGCAATGATAGAACTGTTTGTCTTGCGATACGGTAAATGAGGGCGATTTTTCGTTATGGAATGGGCAACAAGCTTGATAATCCTTACCTGCTTTTTTTAGACCTACTTTTGAGTCTATCAGGTCGACAATATCGGTTCTGGCAAGTAAATCGTCTATAAAGTTACGTGGGATCTTTCCAGCCATTAGTAAAATACAGTCCTGAAATAATAAGAAGAATAACGAATATGAAATTTACTTTTTTATACTAGCTTGATGCAAAGTATAGCGTGCTTTAACTTACCAAAATGATAACAAGATAAATAGGGAAGCTATAAAAAATTTCATTTTAAAGTAACCTAGTAGGTGTACTTTTTATTAAAGTTAAAAACAAAGAAACCGAGCGCAAGGCTCGGTTCACTTCAATCATACTTTAATGTATGTGGGAGTATTAGGCAGTTAATCGTTGCTTAATTAAACCAGAGATTTTGCCCATATCGGCACGACCTTCGGCTTTGCTTTTGATTATACCCATTACTTTACCCATGTCTTGCATACCTGCTGCGTTAGTATCAGCAATAGCCGCATCAATGAGAGCAATGATTTCTTCTTCACTCAATTTTTGAGGTAAGAAAGTTTCAAGTGCTACTATTTCATTGGCTTCAATATCAGCTAAATCATCACGCCCAGCATCTTTGTACTGAGTGTAAGAGTCACGACGTTGTTTAACAAGCTTCACTATAACGGAGGTAATACCTGCGTCGTCTAGTTCTATGCGCTCGTCAATTTCACGTTGCTTGATTGCAGCAAGTACCATACGAATAGGGTTAAGACGTTGTTTGTCTTTGGCTCTCATCGCATCTTTTTGCGCATCTTTTAGCGTTATTAAAAGGCTCATTTATACAAGACCTAATATATTAGTATAATTTAACGCGACGTGCGTTATCACGAGAAAGTTTTTTCATGTGACGTTTTACTGCAGCAGCTTTTTTACGCTTACGCTCAGCTGTTGGTTTTTCATAGTGCTCGCGACGACGAACTTCTGAAAGGATTCCTGCTTTTTCACATGAACGCTTGAAGCGACGAAGTGCTACGTCAAACGGTTCGTTCTCTCTTACTTTAATTACTGGCATTAAAAATTCACCTACCTAAATTATGAGCGTTGCTCAAGTTGATCAAACATTGATCAAGTGGTTCAAAAATGGTGCGGTATTGTAATCCGAAGCAACACCACATGTAAAGGACAATATTAACAGAAACGCATCATGTAAAACAGTATTAATTTGCTTGGCGCTGGTAGAGTTTGCAAAACACTTGGCCTGCCTTTTTTTCTTTAATTAACAACCAGTTGCTCGGGTTCTTGAAGGTGGTTAACTCTGTTTCTACTTCAACATAAATTAATGCATCATCGCTTAACCATTGGTTTTTTTCTAATAAATCGCAGGTTGTTTGCGCTAAATCTTTACGAAATGGTGGGTCAACAAATACAAGATTAAACGCTTCGTTTGTGTTTTTTTGCTCTAAAAAGGAGAGTGAATTAGTATGTTTAACGTATGCGTTGTCGAGCTTTAAAGTGCTAATGTTTTGTTCTAATTGCTTGGCAGCTGACGAGTCGAGCTCGATAAATGTGGCGTTTTTTGCAAACCGAGATAGCGCTTCAAATCCTAACCCACCAGAACCTGCAAAACAATCAAGTACATTTGTGTCACGCGTATCTTGCATTAGCCAATTAAATACAGTTTCTTTAATTCGATCGGTAGTAGGTCTTAAGCCTTCTACATTTTTAACAGGGAGTTTTCGGCCTCGAAATTGGCCACTAATCACTCTAATAAAGCCATCACTGGGCTTGTTAGTAGCTTTATTTTGCGTTGTTTTTTTTTTCATTTAGCTCACTAAAAAATGGTATATGGTATCTAGCTCAGATAATATTATGGGTGATTACGTGTAGCTTCATTTTTCAACCGTATTAAAAGTGTTACTATTGAACACTTACGTTTTGAATGGTTGTATTTATTAGCAACTATTGCTGGGCATTGCCAAGCTATTTCAAATTTTAGTTTATCAGATTTTTATAAGTGGTTATTAGCAAGTATGACAAAAAAAAGTAAATTCATGTCGTGGCTCGGTTTTGGCAAGTCAGATAAAAAAGAAGCAGAGCAAAAAGCAGCCGCTGATAAACAACAAGCATTAGCGCAAGAAGAAGCGCAGAAGCTAGAGCAAGAAAAGCTTGCACAGCAGGCTGAAACTGAACGTTTACAAGCAGAAGCAGAAGCCGAAACAGATCGCTTAGAGCAGGAGCGTATTGCTGCTGAACAAATTGAAGCTAAACGTTTAGAGCAAGAAACGCTAGCACAGGAGCAAGCTGAAGCTGAGCGCTTAAAAGCAGAGGCCGAAACAGATCGCTTAGAGCAGGAGCGTATTGCTGCTGAACAAATTGAAGCTAAACGTTTAGAGCAAGAAACGCTAGCACAGGAGCAAGCTGAAGCTGAGCGCTTAAAAGCAGAGGCCGAAACAGATCGCTTAGAGCAGGAGCGTATTGCTGCTGAACAAATTGAAGCTAAACGTTTAGAGCAAGAAACGCTAGCACAGGAGCAAGCTGAAGCTGAGCGCTTAAAAGCAGAGGCCGAAACAGAGCGCTTAGAGCAGGAGCGTATTGCTGCTGAACAAATTGAAGCAAAACGTTTAGAGCAAGAAAAGCTAGCACAGGAGCAAGCTGAAGCTGAACGTTTAAAAGCAGAGGCCGAAACAGAGCGCTTAGAGCAGGAGCGTATTGCTTCTGAACAAATTGAAGCAAAACGTTTAGAGCAAGAGCGTGCTGAAAACGCAGAAAAGATTGCAATTGAGCAGGCCAATGCTGAATTACTTGCAAAACAACAAGCTGATGCAGAAGCGCAAAGACAAGAATATGCACAACGTTTAGCCGACCAAGAAACGCAGATGCTGTTAGAGCAAGAGCGATTGGCTGCAGAAAAAGTAGAAGCTGAGCGACTAGATCAAATACGCCTTGAAAAAAAGGATGAAGCTGTAAAGGCTGAAAAGCTTGCAATAGAGCAAGCGAATGCTGAGTTATTAGCAAAAGAACAAGCAGATGCTGAAGCACAAATGCGTTTAGAGCAAGAACGCATTGCGGCTGAAAAAGCTCAGGGTGAACGTTTAGAGCAAGAACGTATTGCGGCTGAAAAAGCTCAGAACGAGCGTTTAGAACAAGAACGTATTGCGGCTGAAAAAACTCAGAGTGAGCGTTTAGAGCAAGAACGTATTGCGGCTGAAAAAGCAGAAAACGAGCGTTTAGAGCAAGAGCGCATTGCTGCTGAAAAAGCAGAAAGCGAGCGTTTAGAGCAAGAGCGCATTGCGGCTGAAAAAGCAGAAAACGAGCGTTTAGAGCAAGAACGTATTGCGGCTGAAAAAGCAGAAAGCGAACGTTTAGAGCAAGAGCGCATTGCAGCTGAAAAAGCAGAAAATGAACGTTTAGAGCAAGAACGCATTGCTTTAGAAAAAGCAGAAAACGAACGTTTAGAGCAAGAGCGCATTGCTTTAGAAAAAGCAGAAAATGAACGTTTAGAGCAAGAGCGCATTGCTGCTGAAAAAGCAGAAAATGAGCGTTTAGAACAAGAACGTATCACAGCAGAACTTGCAATTGAAGAATCTAAAAAAGCAGAAAAGCCGAAAAAAGAAGGGTTTTTCTCTCGCCTTAAAAAGGGCTTGTTAAAAACTCGCGTTAATATAGGTTCTGGCTTTGCATCTATTTTTAGTGGTAAAAAAATAGATGACGAATTATTTGAAGATCTTGAAACACAGCTGCTCACCGCCGATTTAGGCGTTGATACCACCATGAAGTTGATTGATAGCTTAACTGATGCTGCAAACCGTAAGCAGTTAAAAGATGGTGATGCGCTTTATGAGTTAATGAAACAAGAAATGGCGGCGATGCTAAAAACGGCTGAACAGCCTTTAGTAATTACCAAAGATAAAAAGCCATTTGTTATTTTAATGGTGGGCGTAAATGGCGTTGGTAAAACAACGACTATTGGTAAGATGGCTAAGCAATTTCAAAGCGAAGGTAAGTCGGTTATGCTGGCTGCTGGCGATACGTTTAGAGCGGCTGCTGTTGAGCAACTTCAGGTTTGGGGTGAACGTAACAGCATTCCTGTTATTGCACAGCATACGGGTGCAGATAGTGCATCGGTTGTTTTTGATGCATTCCAAGCTGCAAAAGCACGTAATATAGATGTGTTAATTGCAGATACAGCGGGTCGCTTGCAAAATAAAGATAACTTAATGCAAGAGCTTGAAAAAATAGCTCGTGTTATGAAAAAAATTGATCCTGATGCGCCGCACGAAGTGATGTTAACCATTGATGCTGGCACAGGTCAAAATGCAATTAGCCAAGTGAACTTATTTAATCAATGCGTTGGCTTAACTGGTATTACGCTTTCAAAACTTGATGGAACTGCAAAGGGTGGTGTTATTTTTGCGGTTGCAGATAAGTTTAATATTCCAATTCGTTACATTGGTGTTGGTGAAGGTATTGATGATTTACGCGCTTTTAAAAGCGATGACTTTATTGATGCGTTATTTAGCCAAGATGAGGACGACGTTTAATTTACCAAAAGAGGGAGCTTGCTCCCTTTTTAATTGCGAGGAATACCAATTTTATTAGTAAACTAATTGAATTGGCATAATAAAAAGATGATAAATTTTCAGCAAGTAAGTAAGACTTATCCTGGAGGGCACCGCGCCCTCGAAAAAGTTAATTTTCATGTTAAACCGGGTGAACTTGCCTTTTTAACCGGCCACAGTGGTGCGGGTAAAAGTACGTTGCTTAAGTTAATTAGCTTAATGGAACGTCCATCGGCAGGTAGTGTATTTATCAACGGTGTTGATTTAAATAAAGTAAACTCGCGTCAAATTCCTTATGCTCGCCGTGATATAGGTATTATTTTTCAAAATCACCGTTTACTAGAGCGCTATACTATTTTTGATAATGTGGCACTGCCTCTTATTATTGAGGGTACTCACCATAAGCAAATAGCTAAACGTGTTCATGGTGCGCTTGATAAAGTAGGCCTGATAGACAAAATAAAATGTCATCCGTCTATGCTCTCTGGAGGCGAGCAGCAACGTGTTGGTATTGCCAGAGCAATTGTAAACTCTCCGCCAATTCTGTTAGCCGATGAGCCTACAGGTAACCTAGACCCTGAGCTTTCAATGGAAATCCTAAAGCTGTTTGAGGACTTTAATAAACACGGCACCACTGTTCTTATAGCGACGCATGACTTAGGTTTGGTTGCACGTATGAAGTACCGCAGTCTAACCTTAAAAGATGGCCGCATGCTTCAAGATCCGCTCGCTGAGGGAGCACTATGAGTTTACTTTTTAAAAGTCGTCAAAATAGTAACGACAAGCAAAAAAAATCAGTATTAGCTGGCGGTTACTTTTTCATTATTAATATTTTTCGCCAAGGTGTTCATAGCTTAGGTGAAATGTGGCGTACGCCGCTTGCATCTATGATGACTATTGCTGTACTTGGTTTGAGCCTAACGTTACCTGCAACACTTTATCTCGTTGTTAAAAACGTACAGCAAGTAAGTAGTGGTTTTGAAGAAGCGAGTGAAATATCGTTGTTTGTAAAAGAAAGTATGAACGAGCAAGAAACGCAAACATTAGTAAAGCGTTTAGCACTTTATCCAGAAGTGGAAAGCGTTGAATTTATTTCAAAGCAAAAAGCACTAACAGAATTTAAAGACGTATCTGGCTTTGGGCAAGCTTTAGAGTATTTAGATAAAAACCCATTACCTGATGTGGTACTTGTTACTCCTACAAAACGTCATAGACACCCAAATGCCGCTAAAGTACTGCTAACTAAATTAGAAAGTGAACGTGAAGTTGATTTTGGTAAGCTCGATATAGCGTGGCTAGAGCGTTTAAATGCATTACTAGATTTACTGAAAGAAAGTGTAATAACCATCGCATTATTACTGCTTACCTCAGTGACGCTTATTATTGGTAACACCATCCGTTTGTCGATCATGGATAAAAAAGAAGAAATACAAGTAATGAAGCTAGTCGGCGCAACTAACACCTTTATACATGCCCCATTTTTGTGGACCGGTATTTGGTATGGTGTAATAGGTGGTTTATTTGCCTTTATATGTGTAGGACTAATGATGTGGTGGCTTTCAAGCGCTGTGAGCAGTGTAGCGGGGGTGTATCAAACAAGCTTTTCGTTAATTGGATTATCGCTTAATGAGCTCGGCTTTTTAGTGTTACTTGCAACAAGCTTAGGATTTGTAGGCTCGTACCTTTCTGTAAATCGATATATTAAAGAAATAGAACCCGATAAAGTATAAAAAATCCTGCAAACTATAAGTGAACCAACCCAGCTTGATATGCGTATCGTACCGAACTGGGTTGTACCTCCTGTTATTAAAACTGTCATATTTATGTACTATCCTCCCATGAAGTAATGAGTTGTAAATAAGGTGATGCAGCGAGGTTAACCTGCAGCAGCCCCTCAATTCATCACTTATTCAGTCGCTTGTAGTAGACTAAACACATACTAAAAACTGCTTGATTTATACTTTAAAAAAGTTTTAAATTGGGGTTAGCACTCTTAAAGAAAGAGTGCTAAGATAGTTTCAAATGTTTATCACCGAGGTGAAAAATGAGTAAAGATTTATACGCAATGGCACTTACAGTCGGACAACAAAGCGCAAGCATGGACGGTTACCTTCAAGCGGTAAGCACTATTCCTATGCTTAAAGTTGAACAAGAGCAAGAACTTGCTAAAAAACTTCAGGAAGAAGGCGATCTTAGTGCTGCCAAGCAACTCATTATGTCGCATTTACGCTTTGTAGCGCATATTGCTAAAGGCTACTCGGGATACGGCTTACCACAAGCTGACCTTATTCAAGAAGGTAATATAGGCCTGATGAAAGCGGTTAAGCGTTTCGACCCTACTGTGGGTGTGCGTTTAGTATCGTTTGCAGTGCATTGGATTAAAGCCGAAATTCACGAGTTTGTGCTTAAAAATTGGCGCATAGTTAAAGTTGCAACCACTAAAGCGCAACGTAAATTGTTTTTTAATCTTCGTAAAAATAAAAAGCGTTTAGGTTGGTTTAATCAAGCTGAGGTTAGTACCGTTGCTAGCGAGCTAGGTGTGAGTGAAAAAGAAGTACGTGAAATGGAATCGCGCATGAGCGGCCAAGACATGGGCTTTGACCTAACGGGCGACGATAACGACGACGCACCAACAAGTACGTACTCTCCAGTGCAATATTTAACAGATGGCGCAGCTGATTTAGCTGACGACGTTGAACAAGAACAGTGGAAAGAGCAAGCGCATACTCGTTTATTTAGCGCACTTAAAACACTAGACGAACGTTCACAAGATATTGTTAGCGCACGTTGGTTGTCTGATGATAAGGCGACTCTTCAAGAGCTTGCACAAAAGTACAGTGTTTCTGCTGAACGTGTTCGCCAGCTTGAAAAAACAGCGATGAAAAAGTTACAAAGCGCTATGAGCTAAACACACCTCTAGCAGTAAAATTTAAAAAGCCCTGCATGAAAATGCGGGGCTTTTTGCTTTTGCGTAGGTTGGTTTGAGCGAAGAGAAACCCAACGATAAAATATCCAATTAAGTAATACCAACCTGCATAAACCTTTGATCAATTTAACGAATTAAATTGCACTATAACGTCGTTAAAAATTTATTATTTAGAACAACTAGATATAAGAATTTTTGCCTAGTTCTAGTGTAATTTTCTTAACGTTAAATAGACCCCATATATAAGCAGATTGGTATAATACCGATACTCTGCATTATCGAAAGGTTAGTTTATCATTCGGATATAGTATTATTTAAAGCTTATATCATCTAGCACTAATCCCTTTACCCTCAGCTTGCGCTAACTGAACGTATTTACGTTCAACCAGCTGCGAAACCGGCACGAGCTCAAAACCTTGCTTAGTTAGCTCGGGTAAAGCATGACGTAAAAATTCGATTGTTTCTGGGTAGGGGTGAGCAATTGCAATAGCAGAATTATGAGTGATGGCTAGTTGTTTTAATTCTTCAAGCCTTAGCTGCAGTTGTTCTGGTGTAGTTATATTGTCTAAGAACACTTGGCGACTAATATTGGCAACACCTAAAAAGTTAGCAGCATTTTGTGCTTGGCTTAAATCGGTTGTGCGGCTATCTAAAAAATATAAATGGCGCTTTTTAAGCACTTCCATTGTCCACTTCATAGCTTGGCTTTGCTGCGTAAGCGCTGAGCCCATGTGGTTATTAACGCCTTTAACTTGCGGTAAACTAGCGAGAGCGGTTCCTAGAGTTTGCTGAAGCTGCTCTTTATTCATATTTAAAGTAAGCGCGCCAGGTCCGAGTTCTTTACCGTTAAGTGCCTGCATAGGTACATGAAGTAATAACTCTTTATTTGATTGACTAGCAAGCGTTGCAAAAATTTGCGAATAAGGAGTATGGGGCAAAATTGAATACGACAATTGCCCTGGTAAGGAAAGGAACTCTAAGTCCCGTTGATGATAGCCTATATCGTCTATCACTATTGCTATTTGTTTGGCGCTAATTGTTGCTGAGCTAAAACAAATAGCTAATATTAGCCATTTTATTATTTTCACGTTTATAGTTTTTATTATCTTTTTAGCTTTATTTATACAGCTTATACAAGCTACTGCATGCTGAGTAATTGTTTTGCTTTAACTAACTGTAAGTCGGCTAAGTTACCAGTAAGTAATTGCGCTTTACTGTTAGTGTGTTCATTTTTTATTATAACGGCTTTATTACTTTGTGAAAGGTTTGTTTGATTAACCGCCACATCTGGGGTTATTCCTATTCCATCAATCGATTTACCTAGCGGCGTAAAGTATTTAGCTGTGGTGAGCTTTAATGCAGTGTTGCCGTCACCTAGAGGAATGAGCGATTGTACAGAACCCTTCCCAAAAGATTGACTGCCAACAACGGTTGCTCGTTTATTATCTTTAAGTGCTGCTGCAAGTATTTCGGCTGCAGAGGCTGAATTTTCATTTATAAGCACAACAATGGGGGCATTTTTTAGAATGTCTCCACGCTTTGCATAAAATGCTTGGTTGGCATCGTAAAAACGTCCTTTAGTAGTCACTATAGTGCCACTTTGTAAAAATAGGTCTGATACCGCTACTGCGCTTTGTAATGTACCCCCTGGGTTATCACGTAAATCAATTACTAAGCCTTTAAGTGGGTAACCAAAGTGGCTTTGCAGGGCAGCAACTTGCAGAGCAACCTCATGCAATGTGTGGTTAGAAAAATTATTGATAGCTATATAACCAGTACCAAAATCTAGAAGTTCGCTTGTTACGCTTTCGAGGTTTATTTGGCGGCGTGCTACATGAAACGTGAGTGGGTTTTTATTGTTATCACGATTTATAATTAGCTCTATATTTGAAAATTTACTGTCTCTTATTAGTGTTGCTACTTCATCGATTGTACGGTTTTGGGCTGCTTGGTTGTTTACACTTACAATAATATCGCTTGGCAAAATACCCGCTGCTTTTGCGGGGGAGTTATTAACCACATTAACAATAGTCATATTCTCGTCGATATTTTTAACCTCAATACCAATACCTGTATAGCGCCCGTTTGTGTTATCAAATAATGAGGTTAGTTCGTGCTCATTTAAGTACTTAGAGTAAGAGTCGAGCTTTGAATATAAGCGCTCAAACTGTTGGCTATTATATTTAATGTGGTGGCTATTTTGTAAGGTGAGATCTTCAACGTAGTAGGCATGGATGTTAAAGAGTATTTCGTCTATTTGTTGTCTTTTAAGATCTTTAATCGAGCTTGCTAGTACGTTACTAGAAAAAGCGATTAAGGTTAGTAATACAAGTAAATACAGACTTATATAAAAGCCTGTATTTTTTTGATCAATGGTAATTACTGCAGTTTTTTTAGTTGTCATCAGCTGCTCCAGAGCGGTGCAGCGATTTATTTAATTAAATGCGTTTGCACCATTTTACAGGATTTACTGCGCGTCCTTTGTGGCGTATTTCAAAGTATAGACCAGAACTAGCTTGTCCGCCGCTTTGGCCAACTAAAGCAAGGGTTTCGCCTTCGCGTACCATGTCGCCTACATCTCTTAGCAGTGTTTGGGCATGACCATATAGGCTCATAAAACCTTCACCATGGTCTACAACAATTACCCAACCATAGCCCTTTAGCCAATCGGCAAATACAACTTGGCCGTTATGTACGCTATTAATATTAGTGCCTTCTTTTGCACCAATTAATACGCCTTTCCAATCAATACCACCATGTTTACGTTGGCCGAATGTGTGCTCTAACTTGCCTTTGCTCGGCCAGTCTAATTTGCCTTTGTTTTTATTTAGGCCCAGTAATTCAATTTTCTGTGTTTTTTCTTTTTCGAGTTCTTCAATTGTTGCTACTAAAGTTTGTTGGTTTTCTTTTAAATAGTTTATTGAACTTTTGGTGCTGTTGAGCTGAGCTTGTAAATTTTTAAGATTAGCTTGGCGTTCACTTTGTGCATTAAGCAATGCAGTTTGACGTCTTTTTTGCTCATCAAATAAAAGCGCTAGTTTTTCTTGTGTTTTAACAAGCTCTTCTTGGTTTTGTACTATTTGCTTTTGAAGGTCTTTTAGATCTTCAATTTGTTCAATACGGGCTTTATTTAAGTAGTTGTAATAACTAAGTGTGCGCTCAAATTTTGCAGTGTCTTCTTGATTTAACAGCATTTTAGAGTAGTCGTCGCCACCGGCCATATAGGCGCTTTTAAGCTGCGCGGCTAAAATTTTCTGAAATTGAGTGTGCTTTTTATCGAGCTCATCGGCTTTATTTTGTAGCTCTTTTTGCTGTGTTTTAGTTTCTTTTACTGATTGTTCTGCCATGTTAAGTGCTTTAGCATTTTTAGCTATATCGAGTTCATGGCTTTTTAGGTTTTTTTGTAGTGACGCTATTTTTTTTCTTTGGGCGTTATACTCAGCTTGGCTTTGCTCAAGTGCATTTTGAACTTCTGATAAGTCTTTTTTAGTACGATCTTCATTAGCAACTGCAGATGCAGTCACTAATGAAGTTAGTATTAAACCGCACTTAATTAACCGGTTAATACGTCTATTCATGTGTTATTTCAACATCATGATAGGCGTACCAGTCATTTCGTTTGGTTGCTCCATGCCCATTAAGTGAAGCATTGTAGGGGCTACATCACTTAATGCTTTACCTTGCATAGGCTCTGCATCGCGACCAACATAAATAAAATGTACCGGTTCACTAGTGTGAGCTGTATGCGCTTGGCCTGTTTTAAGATCAGCCATTTGCTCAGCATTACCATGATCGGCTGTTATTAGTGCTTCACCACCAAACTCTTCAAGTGCATCAACAACACGACCTATACAGCTATCTACAGCTTCACAAGCTTTAACAGCAGCTTCAAATACACCAGAGTGACCAACCATATCGCCGTTAGGGTAGTTACAAATAATAGCATCGTATTTACCGTTTTTAATTGCTGCTACTAGCTTGTCGGTTAGCATTTCTGAGTTCATTTCAGGTTGTAAGTCGTAGGTTGCAACTTGCGGCGAAGGAATTAGCTCGCGTGTTTCGCCTTTAAATTCACTTTCGCGCCCGCCACTAAAGAAAAACGTAACGTGTGCGTACTTTTCGGTTTCTGAAATGCGAAGCTGTGTTTTGTTATTTTTTTCAAACCACTCACCAAGTACGTTTACTAACGGTGTTGAACCAAAGGCAATAGGTGCATCTATATCGGCTGCATACTCTGTCATCATTACAAATGCACTAAGCTCTGGCGTTCTTTTTCTTGCGAATCCATCAAAATCAGGCTCAACAAAAGCGCGAGTAATTTCGCGGGCTCTATCTGCTCTAAAGTTGGCAAAAATTAGAGTGTCGCCATCGTTTATTGAAGCAGGAGCGGCGCCTGTTGGTGTAATGGTTGTAGCGGCCACAAATTCGTCGTTTTCGTCGCGCTCGTACGCTGCATTAAGTGCCTCTACGCCGTTATCAAAATTAAAGTCACCTTCAGCTAATGCAATTACGTTGTACGCTTTTTCTACGCGGTTCCAACGGTTGTCTCTGTCCATTGCGTAGTAGCGGCCAATAAGTGACGCCAAACGACCGCATTTAAGTTCGCTAAATAACGCTTCAATACGTTCGATTGACGCTTTAGCACTACGTGGAGGTGTATCGCGGCCATCTAAAAAGCCATGAAAGTAAACTTCTTTAGCGCCACGTTTTGCAGCAAGTTTTATGCTAGCAACTATGTGGTCTTCATGGCTATGCACACCACCTGGGCTTAAAAGACCCATTATGTGAACTGCTTTTCCTGCACTTACCGCTTTATCTATGTTTTCAACTAAGGCTGGGGTTGAATCAAATTCGCCATCGTTAATTGCTTTAGTGATACGGGTAAAATCTTGATAAACAATGCGACCAGCACCTAAGTTCACATGGCCAACTTCTGAGTTACCCATTTGACCATCAGGAAGACCAACATCTAAACCCGAAGCTGATATTAATGTGTGTGGCCGTGTGGCCCATAAATTGTCTAATACCGGTGTGTTAGCTGCAAGAATAGCATTACTTTGCGTATCTTCGCGGTATCCCCAACCGTCTAAAATCATTAATACCAGTGGTTTTTTATGCTCTGTCATAATAGCTCCTGAAAATTAGTATCTGTTGATGGATACTGTGCACCTAAAAGGTTTATTAGCGTGGTTTTAGCATACCGTGTTTTTAAGCTAGGATCAGCATTGAAAACAAGATATTAAATTTTTTCACTTATACCTCATTGACTAACCTGAACTCTGCTTGAGATAGATTTATTATCCAGAGTTCTTGTTAACTATATATGGGGGGCTTTATCGTTTTTTAAACGTCTCTAAGTGCTCCTAAACTCGCATTTTAGGTTGGTTTGGGTATACTTGCGTGACTAAAGTACAAAATCCTTAAAACATCACGTTTTAAAACATAATTTCATAGTGGAAGTAGAATGGATCAATATATTGAATTTATTACAAATCATCCCATTTTAAGCCTTGCTTGGGTTGGTATTGTTTTCCTTATTGTTAGTGGCTGGATAAAGAGTAAGCTTTCAGCTGTTCGTCAAATAAATCCTCAGCAGCTTACGTTACTTATTAACCGTGATGACGGTCAAGTAATCGATATACGTGCGCAAAAAGAGTTTAATGCAGGGCGTATTTCTGGTGCTGAGCACTTAAGCCCAGAGAATGCGAAAAAATCTGACTTTTCAAGCCTTGAAAAGTACAAGACTAAACCCATTATAGTTGTATGTACTACAGGTATGACTGCCCAAGGTACTGCAGCCGCTATGAGTAAAGCTGGTTTTGAACGAGTTTATTTATTAGCAGGTGGCATGGGTGCGTGGCAATCTGCCAGCTTACCAACTACAACAGGTCGCTAATCAGTTTAGCTAGGCCGATAGAGGATTTATTATGAGTAATGTTGTTTTATACACCAAGGCGTATTGTCCATTTTGTCAGCGTGCTCTTTCGCTTTTAAACAGCAAAGGCGTTGAATACACAAATTATGATATTGGTGTACAGCCTGAGCTACGCGATGAAATGATTGCCAAAGCAGGTGGTGCAAGCACAGTACCGCAAATTTTTATTAATGATGAACATATCGGTGGCTGCGACGACATGATGGCTATTGAAGCGCAAGGTAAACTTGACGCTAAGCTAAACGCTTAATTTAATTATAATAACGAACAAGTTAGGAATAACAATGAACGAAGAAAATCAAAACGTAGCAGCTGCAGAAGCCGGCGCACAATTTACTATTCAACGTATTTACACTAAAGATGTATCGTTTGAAACGCCAAACTCTCCGGCCATTTTTCAAAAAGAATGGACGCCAGAAGTTAAGCTAGACCTAGATACACGCTCTAATAAACTAGACGAAGGTGTATTTGAAGTTGTTTTAGCGCTAACTGTAACCGCTTCTCTTGGTGAAGAAACTGCGTTCTTATGTGAAATTCAACAAGCAGGTATTTTCACCATTGCTGAAGTTGAAGAAGTGCAACTTGCGCACATGCTAGGTGCATTTTGTCCTAACGTGTTGTTCCCATATGCACGTGAAGCTGTTTCAAACCTTGTTAACCGTGGTACTTTCCCACAGCTTAACCTTGCGCCAGTTAATTTTGATGCGTTATTTGCACAATACATGCAACAACGTACTGCGCAAGCTGACCAGGCTTCAGCAGACGCATAACTTATGAGTACAGCAACTACAGCTGTTACTGTATTAGGGGCGGGGTCTTACGGCACCGCCCTTGCTATTTGTTTAGCCCGAAATGGTCACCACGTGACACTTTGGGGAAGAAATAGCGACGACGTTGCCACGCTTGCAGCTGAGCGGAAAAATCAACGTTACTTACCTGATGCTCCTTTTCCAGATACCCTTACTCTTGAAGCTAACTTACAACATGCCGTTGCTAGCAGCGCTATTGTACTTGTTGTTGTGCCAAGCCATGCTTTTGGCGATACACTTGCGCAGATTAAACCTGCATTGCAAGACGGTGCTAAAGTAGCGTGGGCAACTAAAGGGCTTGAGCCTAATACTGGACGTTTGTTACAAGAAGTGGCTTTGCAAGAATTAGGTGATGACATTCCACTTGCGGTACTGTCGGGCCCTACGTTTGCAAAAGAGATGGCGATGGGTTCACCTACAGCTATTTCAGTGTCTTCTACGTCACCTGAATTTGCTCAGCAGCTCGCTGATTTACTTCATTGTGGTCGCTCATTCCGTGTGTATAACAATGATGATTTTATTGGTATACAGCTCGGTGGTGCGGTTAAGAATGTAATTGCCATTGGTGCCGGTATTTCGGACGGTGTTGGTTTTGGCGCTAATGCGCGTACCGCACTTATTACCCGAGGCCTTGCAGAGCTTACTCGTTTAGGTTGCGCTCTTGGTGCTAAGCCAGAAACCTTTATGGGAATGGCAGGCCTTGGCGATTTAATACTAACGTGTACAGATAACCAATCACGTAATCGTCGATTTGGTTTAGCGTTAGGTAAAGGCGAAAGCGTCAATGCTGCTATTGAGTCAATTGGTCAAGTAGTTGAAGGCTTTAGAAATACCAAAGAAGTGTATTTATTAGCGCAGCGTAGCGGTGTAGAAATGCCGATTACCGAGCAAATTTATAAAGTGCTTTATGAAAATAAAGATATGAAAGAAGCTGCAATGGCGCTATTAGGCCGAGAGCAACGTTCTGAATAATTTTATAAGCGTTTATAAAACTAAAAAACCGACGTTATGTCGGTTTTTTGTTGTTTAGCTCAAAGCTATTTACTGCGCGTTAGGAAAACCCAACTGGCGCCACGACTCGTAGACAAACACAGCTACTGCGTTTGACAAGTTCATGCTGCGGCTATTGGCTTGCATAGGAATACGCACACGCTGCTCTTTTGGCAGTGCTTGGATCATATCGTCAGGCAAGCCGCGAGTTTCTGGGCCAAATACTAAGCAGTCTCCCGCTTCGTAACTTGCTTCATGGTGAAACTGACTACCTTTGGTTGTACATGCATATATTTTTTTTGGTTTACATTTTTCAAGGTAATCTTCAAATGAGGCATGGCGTTGAACATGACTAAATTCATGATAATCAAGTCCTGCACGTTTCACGCGCTTATCGTCCCACTCAAAACCTAGCGGCTCAATTAAATGTAATGCATAGCCGGTATTGGCACATAGGCGAATAATATTACCAGTGTTAGGCGGTATTTCAGGTTGGTATAAAACAATATCCAGCATAATGAGCCTTATAAAATAATCTGTAGTTTGACGAAGGGCAGTATACACGAAACCTTTTAAAAAAATGATATACTCACACTATTGAATACTCCTAATTATCGGATTAAAACGTGCATAACCGTAGCTACGAATTTTGGGTTAAAACTTCAAGCATTGTTACCATGGTAATGGTTAGTTTAATGATTGGCGCAAAAACATGGGCATGGCTGGCTTCTGGCTCGGCTTCAATGCTTGGCTCGTTAACTGATTCGTTAATGGATATTACTGCCACCGCCATGAGTTTTTTAGTGTTAGGTTACGCACTGCGCCCAGCGGATGATGACCATAGATTTGGACACGGTAAAGCCGAAGCACTTGCTGGACTTGGGCAAGCCGCGTTTATTGCAGGCTCAGGTTGCCTACTTGCTTTTCATGGTATTGAGCGATTATTTAACCCTATACAGTTAAGCCATTCTTTATTAGGTGTGTGGGTAAGTATTTTTGCTATTGCGTGTACGTTGGTCATTGTATTTGTACAAAACAAGGTGGTCAAATACACCGATTCAATTGCTATAAAAGCCGACTCAGTACATTACAAAGGTGATTTAATATTAAATGCCGCTGTGCTATTAGCTATTTTGTTAGCTTATTATGGTGTGTTGTATGCCGATCCTGTTTTTGCGATAGGTGTAGCGGGTTACTTACTTTATAACAGCTGGGATATTGCTCGCGATAGTGCCGATCATTTAATGGATAAAGAACTGCCAGATGATGAAAAGCAAAGCATATTTGATATAGCTAGAGCCCATGCTGATGTACATGGTGTGCATGATATTCGTACGCGCCAAGGCGGAAAAGTTAAGTTTATCCAAATGCACTTAGAGCTTGATGATCATTTAAGTTTGATTCGCGCACATAATGTGGCTGATGAAGTAGAGGCAATGCTTAAAGGACGCTTTGAGTCTGAGGTAGATATACTGATCCACCTCGACCCTTTGTCGGTACTTGTTAAGCCGTCACCGACTCACAAAACTGATACAAGCTTTTAAGCAATGGCTGGCGTATTTCATCACGTTCAAAAAACAGCTCGTGTTTAGCGCCTTCAAAGCTTTTAAGTACAGTGCTTACGTGCCTGTTTGCTAATTTATATTGGGCATTGTTATCAACCACTTCGTCGTTTTGTGCACTGGCAATATAAAGTGGAATAGTCACACTTAAGTTATCCACAGAAGTTATAAATGCAAACGTCGCATTTAGCCAGCCGTAAGTAACACCGCCGAGCTGTAGTAATGGCTCTTCTTGATATGTTTGCCTAAATAGCTCGTAACGCACTGGGCTGCTGGTTAATACATTTGTAGCAAACTCATCGGGTATGTAATCGGTTTGCCCTAGTGCGTAATTGTCTTTTTGACCCAAAAGGGTTGCAGTACTTGCTATTAATTTAGCTAAAGGCTTTGGTGTATTTTTTGTATAAATATCAAGCATAGGCGCCGATAAAAACGCGCCACTAAAATTGTGTTCAAAATGCGCAAGATAGTCAAATGCTATGGCGCCGCCCATTGAATGACTCACTAACACCTTTTTACCTTGCCAATGAGTATCCACTATTTGTGTATTAAATAAGTTTAGGTCTGCGCTGTAATCTTTAAATTGATTAACATGGCCTTTGTGCTTATTTAGTAGGTGGCGATAAGAGCGGCCTTGTCCTTGGTGATCGGCTATGAATATGGCAAAATTATTGTTATACAGCTCCCATAACAACTCTTTATATTTATCTAACCCTTCAAGGCGCCCAGAGCTTATTACAATGGCATTTTTGGCTTTATCTGGTATGGCATAAGCATAAAATAATTGCCCGTTAGGTGTATCTAAATAAGCTTTAATTAGCGTGTTTTTATAAAAGTTATTAATTGTTATTTGATTACTCTTAAGCTCACGCTCACTACTATAAAACATGCTTTACTCTTTTATTAATGGCAAGGTTATATTAGCACACAAGCCACCTAGTTCTTTATTTGATAATACTAAACTGCCGCCATGCGCAGTAATAGCATTTTTAGCAATCGCGAGACCTAAACCCGTGCCACCACTTACGCGGTCGCGCGCATCTGATTGCCTAAAAAAGGGCTCGCAAAGCTTGCCCAGTTGCTCATTTGGCACACCAGAGCCATCGTCACATATTTCTATATAAATGGCATCAGCATGCTTTAGAGTAATGCTAATTGTATTATTTGCGTATTTAATAGCGTTGCGTAATAGGTTTTCAAGCGCACTGGCAATAAGGCCTTCGTCGCAATTAATATTTACGTCTACAGCGCCCACTATATTTAGCTGCTTATTATTTTGTTTTGCTTCAAACTGCGCATCGTTAATAACGTGATCTACAATTATTTGTAATGATTGTTTTTGCAGTGAAAGCGCTTGGCTTTTTGCTTCTAAGCGAGAAACTTGCAGCACGTCGGCAATCATCTTATCGAGCTGGTTTGCTTCTTTTTCTATGCGTAATAAATACGATTGGCTAGCGTCGTTAGCTTGCATTTGTGCAAGCCCGGTAGCCATTTTTAAACGTGTAAGAGGCGATCGTAACTCATGTGATATGTCGGCTAATAAGCGTTTTTGTGAGCTGATTAAAAGCTCTAACTGATTAGCCATGCTGTTAAAATCTCGCCCTAGTATTCCTAGCTCATCTTTTCGGTTTACAGAAATGTCGGCTCTTGCGCTTAGGTTACCTGCTGATAGTTTAATTGCCGCTTTTTTAAGGCTATTTATAGGGGCTATTAAGTTACGGCTAAATACAAAGCTTAAAATAAGAGAGGCAACAATTGCGATGACTATTTTCATCCAATTAGGCATAAGCTTAAAGCGCATTATTAGCGGTGGTTGATGGTTAATATCTATTTCATAAAGATAAAAACTCCCTTCAGGCACGTTTATATTAACAGGGCCAAAGGCTTGATATTTCTCAGTGAAAATAATTTGCGGTGACATATTTTGAGTGAAATTTAATAAACTTAAATCGATGCTCTCTGGCACCTCTTTACTACTAAGAGAGTCCTCGCTTTGGGCTGCGCTTAAGTATAAAAGTTTACGCTTTGATAGGCGAGGGTGTACTAATACTTCACTTAGGCTGCGCTTATGTTTAATGGCAGTACGCTCAATACTTTTGGCGGTGTATATTAGGTTTTTTTTCATAGGGCCATAAAGTGGCTCGTTAGATACCGCATTAATAGCGGTTATATTACTTAAAAATATAAGCGCTGCTACGGTGCCGATTATAGTTAACCAAAACCAAATAAATACTTTAAAAAACAGGTAGTGCCCAGGATGTTTTAACCAAGCAAAGTAAGTGCTTTTATTCGCCTTGGATAAAGACATAACCCGTACCTCGCATTGTTTTAATTCGCTCACCTGAAATATGCTCAGCTATTTTTTTACGGATATTACTTACATGCATATCGATAGAGCGATCAAAAGAAGCTAAACGCCTGCCTAGTACTTCTTCGCTAATTTGCTCTTTACTAACCACTTCGCCTGCATTTTTACACAATAGCGTGAGTATTTCGTACTCTGTACCAGTAAGGGTCAGTGTAGAGCCGTCGATTGAGGCCTCTCGCGCAGCAAGGTTAACAGTAATACCATTAACGAGTAACTTACTCGTTGTAGCTGCATTTAAGCTATTAATGTGCTCTATACGGCGTGTTATCGCTTTTACGCGGGCTAGTAATTCACGATGATTAAAAGGCTTTGGAATGTAATCATCAGCGCCTAGCTCTAGGCCAAAAATACGGTCAAAGTCTTCACCTTTTGCAGTAAGCATTATGACCGGTGTGAGTTTTGTTTGCCTAAGTTGTTTAAGCACTTCAAAACCATCAAGCGTTGGTAGCATTACATCTAGCAATATAAGGGCGTAGTCATTTGCTTGTGCTAGTTTAAGGCCTTGCTCACCGTCGTGTACGCTTTGTATTTCAAACCCTTGGGCAGTTAAATATTCACTTAATAGCTCGCAAAGACCAGTATCGTCATCAATCATTAATAGTTTCATTTACAAACCCTTAGAGTTGTTTATAGCGTTATTTTACCCGCTAAATAGTGCAAAGGTGAATCTTTACACAACCTTTACACTGCTTTGCGTTACTTTGCATTGAGTTAGGTATAGTTAACTCACTGGCTTAGCAGCCACAATCGCTCAACCAACCAATTCAATATTAAGGTAATGATTATGACTAAATTAAACACACTTTCAAAATTAGTACTTATCTGTGGCTTAGCAACAGCAACGCTTGGTGCTGGTAGCGTATTAGCTAAAGGCGACGGACATAAACAAGGCCATTCTCAAGCTCGCTTTTTACTTTCTGAGCGCGGCGTTGAAAAATTAAGCTTAACAGATGAGCAGCAAACTAAGCTAAAAGCTATTTTTGAAGCGCAAAAAACACAGATGAAAGCGTTGCGTGGCGACGATAAAGAAGCCCGTAAAGCGATGCGTGAAGCGCATAAAGCTAAAATGGATGCGTTACTTTCGGCGGCAACATTTGACGAAAATGCAGCAAAAGAGCTATTAAATGAACGCCGCGAAAAAGGTGATCAATTTGGTTTAATTAAACTAAAAACGCAGCACCAAGTAATGCAAGTTCTTAACGCTGAGCAAAAAGAGAAATTTGCTAAAATGCAAAAGCGTATGAATAAAAAGCACAGTAAACAAAAAAGTTAATTATACTTTTTGTAAATACTAAAAAACCAGCTTAATGCTGGTTTTCGTATTTAGGGCATAATGAAGATAAATTACTTAAAAAAGTCATCTTCATTTTTAGCCAGCATAGCTTCAATATCTTCAATCATGTCTTGGCTAAACTCTTCTGCGGACGTGATTGGTGCAGAAATTCTGTTATTTTCAAACGACCATTCACCTAAATCAATTAGCTGACAGCGCTTTGAGCAAAAAGGGCGAAATGGGCTTTGCTCTGACCACTCAACTTTAGTTTTACAGGTTGGGCAGTTTACAATAGTTGGCATACTTTACTCTCTACAATTTTGCTTTATAGCTCTAAGAACAATAACCCAGAGCCATATATTTACATATTAGTGACGCGGTTTATTTCAGCGAGCGACGTTAAACCATCAGCGGCTTTGCGCAAACCCGATAATCGTAAATTATTAAACCCAGCTTTAAGGGAAACATCAGCTATTTCAAGTGAGTTACCACCGCGCATAATAATTTGGGCAATTTCAGGGGTAATTTGCATTACTTCGTAAATACCCACTCGGCCTTTATAACCATCGGTACAGCTATCACACCCTTTAGGCGTATATAACGTCATTTCTTCAATTTGCTTGGCGCTAAATCCTTGGCGAGCCAGTTCTTCACTCGGAAGTTGTTCTGGCGTTTTACACTTGGGGCACAAACGACGTGCTAAACGTTGGGCTATTATTAAGCTGATCGAACTTGCTACGTTATAAGCCGGCACACCCATATTTAATAAACGGGTGATTGTTTCTGGTGCTGAGTTTGTATGCAATGTTGATAAAACCAAGTGACCTGTTTGCGCCGCTTTTATTGATATTTCTGCGGTTTCTAGGTCACGTATTTCACCTACCATAACTACATCAGGATCTTGACGTAAAAATGCACGCAATGCGTTGGCAAAAGTCATATCGGCTTTAATATTAATTTGTACTTGGTTTACACCTTCAAGGTTAATCTCAACCGGATCTTCCGCAGTACTAATATTACGCTCTGGCTGGTTTAATATATTTAAACCTGTGTATAGCGATACGGTTTTACCAGAACCCGTTGGCCCTGTTACCAATATCATCCCTTGAGGCTGGGCAAGCGCATCCATATAGAGCTTTTTCTGCTCAGGCTCATAGCCTAATACATCAATGCCTAACATAGCGCTTGATGAATCAAGGATACGCATTACTATTTTTTCACCCCACAAGGTAGGCATGGTACTTACACGAAAGTCGATACTTTTGCGTTCAGTGATTTTTAGTTTTATACGACCATCTTGTGGTTTGCGTTTTTCGGCAATATCGAGTCTCGACATTACTTTAATACGCGCAGAAAGCTTGGTTGCTAATGTATTAGGTGGGCTTGCAACTTCATGCAAAATGCCATCAATACGAAAGCGAATACGGTACTTGTGCTCATACGGTTCAAAGTGTAAATCAGAGGCGCCTTTTTTAATGGCATCCATTAAAATTTTGTTGATGTATACGATGATAGGCGCATCATCTTTATCGTCATCTTGTGGTGCTGTATCTCTTTGGCTTTCTGAGTCTAAATCAGCAAATTCCTGAAACTCGTCATCAGTTAGATTTAAGCTGCCAGTGGCATCTAGTAATTGCTCGATTTTGGTATCGAGTTGAATATAATCAACAACAACAATTTCGCATGAAAGACCGGTACTAAACTCAAAGTTTTCGAATGCGCCGTAATCTGTTGGATCTGATGCTGCTATATAAACTTTTCGATCTTTTTGAACAAGCGGCAAAATGTGATGTTTACGTATGAGTTTTTCTTTTACGAGATCGGCTGGGATTTTTGTAGGGTCAAAATCTTTTAAATCAAAATAAGGTACGCGAAACAAATCAATACATTGTTCAGCTAAATCTTTACTATCGATTTTTCCACATTTAGAAATAAGCTCAGCTGTTGAGGCAAATTCATTTTGTTTGTTTTTAACCGTGTCGGCATCAATGCGGCCAAGGGTTATAAATTTTCTCAATAACGGTGAGTTAATATTCATTGCGCACCTGTTTTATTCCTTCAATAGTAAGCAATTTATCAGAAAAAAGAAGGTGATTACATCACCTTTCATTCTTTGTTGTGATTTTACTAACTAAAATACGAGTTTGTGTGAGTTAGGACAGTGTTAATGTGAGTTAGTTTTGTTGTGTAATGCATATTGTAGGTACTTTTTATGAAGATCAACAAGTTCTATATGCACTAGGTTTAAACTTCGGTCATTATTTAAAATATCATCCGCTTTTTGCTGCTTATCGGCGCGTGACATTTGCGAGGCAATAATACTTTTAACTTGCTCACTACTTGTGTTGTCACGTTTTGCCGTACGCGCTATTTGTACTGAGGTTGGTACGTCAATAAGTAGGGTATGGTCGCAATATTTATCAAGGTTGTTTTCAAATAATAAAGGCGCTACTAAAACAACATAAGGGCTAGTTGCATTATTTAAATCGTTTAGTATTTTTATCCGTATAAGAGGGTGCAGTAACGCATTAAGCCATTCTTTATCATTGTTGTTAGTAAATATTTTTTCGCGAAGCTCTGCTCTATTTAATGTGCCATCAGGCAATAAAATATGTTCACCAAAGTGGGCTGTAATCGCTTTTAGCCCTTTGCTATTTGGGAGTACTACTTCACGCGCAATTATATCGGCATCAACTATTGTAATACCAAGCTTTTCAAACATGTTACTGACGGCCGTTTTACCACAGCCAATACCGCCTGTTAAACCTAATACCCAGTTGTTTACTTTAGTAATTTGCTCACTCATTTTAATAACCAATTAAATTAAAATAAGCGCCTTGAATTTGGTTGCCCCAAAGCATTGCAATCCAGCCAGCTATCGCTAAATAAGGCCCAAAAGGGATAGGAGTTGCTTTGTCTTTACCTTGTATGCTCAACAGCGCAATACCTATAATGGCACCCACTACGCTCGAAAGCAGAATAATAGTGAGTAATGACTGCCAGCCAAGTAATGCCCCAAATACAGCGAGTAGTTTAAAGTCGCCATAACCCATGCCTTCTTTACCGGTTAATAACTTAAATAGCCAAAAAACGCTCCACAAGCTTAAATAGCCACAAGCCGCACCAATAATGGCATCGGTTGGTGTAATTGTGTAACCCATTACAGAGGCAATAAGTGCAAGCCATACAAGCGGAAGTGTAAGTTGATCTGGCAGCAGCATGTGGTCAATATCAATAAAGGTCAGTGCAACTAAAATCCACGTTACAAAAATATATAAAAGGGCTTGCTCGGTCGCACCAAAGCTATAGGCAACAATTAAACTTAATAGGGCAGTAATTAGCTCTACAGCAGGGTATCGAGCCGAAATAGGGTTACTGCAACTTGCGCATTTACCTTTAAGTATTAACCAACTAATAATAGGAATATTTTGCCAAGGCTTAATGGCAGTTTTACATTTAGGGCAGGTAGAGTTGGGTTTTACTAAGTTAAAAGGCTCATTGATATTGGCTTGTTTAGATTTATTAGCTGTAAGCTCATCTTCTAGCAGTAGTCTGCATTCGGTTTGCCACTCACGCTGCATCATCAATGGTAAGCGATAAATAACCACATTTAAAAAACTACCAATACATAAACTTACTAAGCCAACTGTGGTTAAATAAAACCACAATTGGCTTTGAATTACTTCTATAATACTTTGCATATAACGACCAAATAATTAAATAGCGTATTAAAATAAAAAAGTTAAATAAAAATTAAACAACAGCGCCTAGTTGGAAAATAGGCAAGTACATTGCAACAATCAAACCACCAACAAGTACACCTAGTACAGCCATAATAAGTGGCTCAAGCAGGCTTGATAACCCATCTACTGCATCATCAACTTCTTGTTCGTAAATAGTAGCCACTTTCGCGAGCATGCCATCTAGTGAGCCAGACTCCTCACCAATAGCGACCATTTGTATTACCATATCAGGGAATATTTTTGAATTACGCATAGCCCAGTTCATCTGATTACCGGAGCTCACTTCCACTTTAATATCTAAAATGGCATAACGATATACTGCATTGCCGGAAGCCCCAGCGGCAGAGTCAAGCGCATCAACCAGCGGCACACCAGCAGCAAAAGTGGTCGAAAGAGTTCGTGCATAGCGAGCAACAGCCGCTTTATTTAAAATCATGCCAATAACAGGGAGTTTTAGTATGGCTCTGTCGGTCGCATCTCTGAGCTTTAAACTTCTTAATTTTGCTTCTTTAAAAGCGTAACCGAAAGCAACAATAGCGATTAGTATCATCCACCAATATGCTTGCATAAATTCAGATATGCCAATTACAAATAGAGTAAAAGCAGGGAGTTCAGCGCCGAAGCCATTAAAAATATCTTGAAATTGTGGAACTACAAATATTAATAAAATAGAAGTAACTATAAGAGCAATAACAAGTACAGCTATAGGGTAAAACATCGCTTTTTTGATTTTTGATTTTAATGCTTCAGATTTTTCTTTATAAATAGCGACACGATCAAATATTCTATCAAGCGCACCTGACTGCTCGCCTGATGCAACTAAATCACAATATAAATCGTCAAAATAACGGGGGTGTTTTCTAAGTGCTGAAGATAATGGCTGACCTGCTTTTACTTCATCAGCAATAGTCTCCATTAATTTACCAATACTTTTATTGGTAGAGCCTGATCCAATCATTTCTATTGATTGTATTAGTGGCACTCCAGCCATCAGCATTGTCGCGATTTGGCGAGTAATAAGCGCAATATCTTTTGGTGTAATTTTTTGAACACTTTGCAAACCAAATAAAGGTTTTGCTTTGCGTTTTACCTTCGAGGGAGTAATGCCTTGCTTACGAAGCTGTGCTTTAACAAGTGCAATACTATCTCCACTTAATTCACCTTCTAACTTTTTCCCTCTGGCACTAACTCCAACCCATTGAAATATGTCAGACCCTTTCTTATTTTGTTTTTTTGCCATAAATAACTCTTAAATTAATATTTCGATGGAGTCCAAATAGCGCTATCCCAAGATTTGTTTTGAGGATATAACGTTTTTGCAATATTAGTTTCTTGTTCTGCTTTATTTTTATAATCTAAGGCTTTTAATGCCCTTATTTTTTCAAAATGTACATAGTCACTAGGGAAAGCTAATAAAAATGTATCAGTCCAATCTATAAATTGTTGGATACTATTTATATCATTGCTACGTATAGCTATTTCTAATTTTAATGTGTTAATTTGGATTTCTTTAAACTTATACTCTATAAGCGGGTTTAAAGCCTCGGAGAGTAAAATATGATTATTAAGTTCAATATAAATATACCTACGAAGTTTAATGGTTGACTGTAATGCCGTAATTGAAAAAATAAAAAGAAAAGTCGTAAATAGTAAACTAGTAATTTTAATTAAGCTAACATTGGGCTTAATTTCTAAGCTTTTAATGTTACATAATCGAATGATAGAGTAGATTATAGTAATAAAAACGATGAAATGTAATGTTGATTGGTAAAAAGGGTGTTCTGTTTGTGTATGCAAAAAAATAGGTAGTAGTATCAATAATAAGCAAACTTTATAATAATTGATACCATTATAGATAAGGTAGAAAAAATAGCTAAATAGTCCTAAAAAGCTTACAGCTATTAAAACCCCACCTTCCACTATCCAAAGTAGCAGTTCATTATGAGGGTGTGGGATCCTCTTTCCATAATTAATGTTTTCTCGAACAGCTGATTTTGTTGCTGAGTATTTCAAAATTTCATTATGGAAACTGCCGTACCCATGGCCAGTAAACGGTTTTTGTAGAAAAAGTCCTAAGCTATCACTATATATATATAATCTAATTTGTGGTGTGCTAATCACATCTTTTTTTACTACGTATTCATTTCCTGAACTATATGGAAGGTTTTTTGCTAAAAAATGAGCTAATAGAATAAGAGTTGTGAATAAAACAATGGATTTATAGCTTTTCTCTTTTAAATAAGTAAACAAATAATAAAAAGCAATGATTGAGCCTGCCAACAAGCCGGTTCTTGATTGAGTAAGGAAAAGAACCCAAATATTTACAAAAACAATGACTGTCAATAATACCTTGAAATTACTCTTCTTAACTATTTTTAATAAATATAGTGCTATTGCCAACCCTGTTGATGTATAACTCGCTAATACGTTTACTTGCTGAAATATACCAGTAGGTCTGCCATACTCAATTTTTATTGCAAAATAGCTATGCTTGGTCATTAGGTAATTTTGATATAGAGAAAAACAAGATGATATGAACGTTGAAATACAGATAACAAAAAGTAAAAGGGTTATTTGCTCTTTTGAAGGATTATATTGACATAAAGAAAAATAATAAATCAAACCTAGGATTATAGTAAAAAAGCGGGGTATGGCTTTAAAGGCTTGAGCATTATCGCTCCAAAAAAAAGGGATTGTAATTGCAAGTAAAAAAAAACATGAAGCTATAAAAAATTTATCAAGTGTGAATTTATTTTTTAGGCAGGCAATGTGTATTAAGGTAAATGTTACAATACCAAGGCTAAACAACGTAAAAGCATTAAACGGCAGAGAGTAACCTGAACCACCAATGTTTGGTATGTAAAATAGAATACTAATAATAAAAAGAGGGAAAAAAATAAATGTTGTTCTATAAATGTTATTCAAACTTGATACCAAATAATAAGAGCGCAAGTGCGCTCTTATTCTTTATGTTAGTTACAGCCAGTTGGCTTATGCTCAGTATCAGCGTCTGTTGAACAAGACCATGCGCCTGCATCAGAACGAGATAAAGTTACTTCTTTACCTGACACAGCGGGACCACCTGCAACTGTACCAACTATTGAACCTGACCCATCAGTAGGGTCTGAAGCAATAACAGTTCCAGAACAAGCTTTGTTATTTATACCCATTTGCTCTGCGGTCATCGTAGCAGAGGCTGAACCTTCGTTCATTTTTATTTCGAAAGCGGTTTTACCTGGAGATATTTCAGCTAAACAAGCTGTGACTTGTGATTTAGATGTGTAGTTTTGATATGCAGGTAATGCAATTGCTGCAAGAATACCGATGATTGCTACTACAATCATTAATTCAATTAGGGTGAAACCCTGTTGTTTTTGAGTCATTGTTTTCATGTTTCCTCTCCTAAAGGATAGATTTTTGTAACTTAAATCATTTAAGCGGCAAAATGCCTCACTTAATTTAACTGATTTACTTTACAGTTTTACTTAAAATTAATTTTATTACACTTTAGCTTTAGAGTATGAAACACAAAAGCCGAATGTGAATTCATTATGTTTAGTACTAACTATAAAAGTTTACTAAGAGCACTACATGTTGTAGCAATAAATAGTATAGGCATAAAGTAAGTAGTTTAGTTGCTTTAGTTTTTAATTATGTCTTTAAAAACTAAAGGTACTAGTTATTTATGACTACCTTTTAAAATAAAATAGTACAACAGAATTAGTCTACCATTTTATTTTAGTATTTAGCACGTATCTTCTTATAAAAAAGCGATTTTATTTAACAAAATGTTACAAAGTAAGCCTTTCGGGTTATTTAATGCTTTTTTACTTAACTTGTCAATCGATTAGCGGTATTAATTGGCAGTTGTTGCTTTAAAATTGTTCAAAACGCATCGATAAATCGATTGATTGTAAGTTTTTTGTTAACGCTCCGCTTGATATAAAATCGACGCCGGCTTGTGAATAAGTTTTGAGCGTTTCTAGGGTCATATTGCCTGAAACCTCTAGTTTTGCACGTTTGTTGGTCAAAATTACAGCTTGTTTAATTTGCTCTACGCTAAAATTGTCTAGCATAATTATGTCCGCGCCAGCTTCAATTGCTTGCTTAAGTTCAGGGAGTGATTCTACTTCGACTTCGACAGGTTTGTTTGGGTGGTTTTGTTTAGCTTGAGCTACGGCTTTGTTTATTGTGCCACAAGCCGCTATATGATTTTCTTTAATTAAAAAAGCGTCAAATAATCCAATACGATGGTTTGCACCCCCGCCACATTTTACTGCGTATTTTTGAAGAGCACGCAGACCAGGTATGGTTTTGCGTGTATCGAGTAGTTGCGTAGTTGTACCACTTAACTCTTTTACGTAATGCGCTGTAGTAGTGGCTGTACCCGATAAGGTTTGCACAAAGTTAAGGGCAGTACGTTCGGCAGTTAATATTGAACGAGCCGAGCCAATAGCGGTAAATAATGTGCTGTTTGCTTTAACTGCGTCGCCGTCGTTTATTAGTACATTAACTTTAACGCTTGGGTCTACTTGTTTGAATACTTCAAGGATGATGTCTTTTCCGCAAAAAATGCAGTCTTCGCGGGTGATTACTTTTGCGTTGGCTTGCTCGCTCTGAGGGATAAGCTGCGCGGTAATATCGCCTTCTTGAGCTGTTTGATAATTTAGATCTTCGTCGAGTGCAAGAGTGACAAGTTGGCTAACTAAAGAGTGCGGGATAGACATAATAAAAGCTCATAAGCGTTAATAAATTAAGCAAATTTTACTATGTTTATAAAAGAAAGAGAAGCGATTGCCTTTTCGCTAATATAAAGATAAGCGCTTGTAGTAAATTCGCACCTACGTGTGGGTTTGAATTATTTGTAGGTGAGGTTTTATACCTCGCTTGTTACTATCATTTTTTTAATAAATCAATTAGCATCAGCGATATGTATATCTTGATATTTATATAATAAACGTATCATGAAAATAGATTTAAACGGTGTTTTAAGTACTGTAGCGCAGCGGCCTTGTTCGCATTTTGATGAGCGACCTGATGAGGCTGATATTTCTTTATTGGTGATTCACAATATATCATTGCCAGCAGGGCAGTTTGGTACACCTTTCGTTGATGAGTTATTTATGGGTAGCATTGATTGCAATGCTCATCCGAGTTTTAGTGACTTAAAGAATTTACGTGTATCGGCCCATTGCTTTATGAAGCGCACCAGTGAGGTTATACAATACGTGCCTTTTGAAAAACGTGCTTGGCATGCTGGGCAATCTGAGTTTGAGGGGGTACCTGCTTGTAATAACTTTAGCATTGGTATTGAGCTTGAAGGTACCGACACCGCTCCATATTCTTTAGCGCAGTACAAAACATTAACTATTATTAGTAAATCTATAATGCAACGCTATCCAAAAATTACCCCTTCGCGTATTGTTGGGCATTGCGATATTGCCCCAGGACGTAAAACAGATCCTGGCAGTAGCTTTAATTGGCCATTGTTTTTTAATATGCTTGAACAACTAAGTTAAGAGAGTTATTCCCATGATTTTAGTTTCTATAATAATTGCATTAATACTAGAACGCTTAGGCGCTCGGTCTAACTACTGGCAGATAAGTTATTACGCAAATGGTTATTTAAATCGCTCTAATAAATTACTTGGTGATAAGGGCTTATTTAGCTCAGCACCGGGCTTTTTAATTTGGCTTTTACTTCCAGTGATTGCGATGGCACTAATTTATTGTTTATCTGATTTTGTTTTGTGGCAGTTGGGCATTAATATCGCGGTGCTTTTGGTTTGCTTTGGTTGTGCTAAGCAGCGTGCTTTATATAAGTCGTATTTAAATGCGTTAACGCGAGATGACGGTACTGCTGCATCTTTATATGCGTTGCAAATAGGTCAAAAGCGTACTGATGATCAAGATGGTGGCGAAACCTTTGGGCAAACATTGGCGTGGGTAAACTTTAGATTTTACTGTGCGGTTATTTTTTGGTTTGTTGTTTTAGGCGCGCCAGGTGCGGTTTTATATGCACTGGTACGTACTTTAGCTGATTTAGTACGAGAAGATCATAAAGTAATATTTGCTAAGCGTTTTAAACTTATACATAAACTATTGTTTTGGCTCGACTGGTTACCTGCACGTATTACCAGCTTTGGTTATTTAGTAATAGGTAACTTTAATAAAGGCACAAGCTGTTGGCTACGTTACGTACTTAACTTTAAATCTCCAAACCGAGAAGTAGTAACATGTACTGCACTTGCTGCAGAGCAAGTTGAAAAGCGTTATTACGGCTGTACCTACGAAGCCACTTGTATGATTAAGCTTGTTAAGCGCAATGTATTATTTTACTTAGTACTCATAGCACTACTTACATTATTTGGTGGACTATCGTAGTCGCGATTTTACATCGCGCATTGTGTTTTACGTTTAGGCAATTACTTGCACAATAGTCGCGGGGTAAACCCGCTGCTACGATATTTGTGTAGTCGCGATTTTACATCGCGCATTGTGTTTTTCGGTTGGGAGGTTAGTTGCCAAATGTCGCGGGGTAAACCCGCTGCTACGATATTGCGTAGTCGCGATTTTATATCGCGCATTGTGTTTTTGGTTGGGAGATTAGTTGCCAAATGTCGCGGGGTAAACCCGCTGCTACGATATTTGCGTAGTCGCGATTTTACATCGCGCATTGTGTTTTTGGTTGGGAGATTAGTTGCCAAATGTCGCGGGGTAAACCCGCTGCTACGATATTTGCGTAGTCGCGATTTTACATCGCGCATTGTGTTTTTGGTTGGGAGATTAGTTGCCAAATGTCGCGGGGTAAACCCGCTGCTACGATATTTGCGTAGTCGCGATTTTACATCGCGCATTGTGTTTTTGGTTGGAGATTAGTTGCCTAATGTCGCGGGGTAAACCCGCTGCTACGATATCGCGCATTGTGTTTTTGGTTGGAGATTAGTTGCCTAATGTCGCGGGGTAAACCCGTTGCTACGATTGCATAGTCGCAATTTTATATCGCGCATTGTGTTTTTTGGTTAGGCGATTAGTTGCCAAATGTCACGGTGTAAAACCGCTGCTACGAGTTTAGATAAATACTATCCCAATATGGGTAGTCTGCAATATTTTCTATTAAATTTGCACGCAAAGGGTTTGCGACTATGTATCTAGCGCAGCTATTTAAGTCTTCGGTATTTCTTATTAAGTGATCATAAAACCCTTTTTGCCAAAGCTTTTGTCTGCCAAATTTTCTATACACCGTGGCTGAGCGTCCTTTGAAGCTTCTAATTACCTCGCTTAATGTTACGCTATCGGATAATTGTAGTAACCAATGAATATGGTTTGGCATTATCACGAAAGTATTTGATTTAATCAGTTGCTCTCTTTCTAATTCCCTCATTTCATTGATAATAGCTCTATTAATTATTAAGCTTGTGAGTAGGTTATTTCGCTCATGACAAACCAGTGTAATAGCATAATAGTGGTTTGCTTTTGATACTCTTCCCTTTCGTAATAAATATGAACGATGCATAACATACCCGTATTTTAGCAATCACAGACCCACGAATTTAAAGCATATGCAATTTTTATAAATTTGCGTAGTCGCGATTTTACATCGCGCATTGTGTTTTACGTTTAGGTAATTACTTGCACAATAGTCGCGGGATGAACCCGCTGCTACGATATTGTGTAGTCGCGATTTTACATGGCGCATTGTGTCTTACGTTTAGGTAATTGCTTGCACAATAGTCGCGGGATAAACCCGCTGCTACGATATTGCGTAGTCGCGATTTTACATCGCGCATTGTGTTTTACGTTTAGGTCATTACTTGCACAATAGTCGCGGGGTAAACCCGCTGCTACGATATTGCGTAGTCGCGATTTTATATCGCGCATGTGTTTTTCGGTTGGGAGATTGTTTGCACAATAATCGCGGGGTAAACCCGCTGCTACGATATTGCGTAGTCGCAATTTTATATCGCGCATTGTGTTTTACGTTTAGGTAATTACTTGCACAATAGTCGCGGGTTAAACCCGCTGCTACGATATTGCGTAGTCGCGATTTTACATCGCGCATTGTGTTTTACGTTTTGGTAATTGTTTGCACAATAGTCGCGGGGTAAACCCGCTGCTACGATATTGTGTAGTCGCGATTTTATATCGCGCATTGTGTTTTACGTTTAGGTAATTGCTTGCACAATAGTCGCGGGATAAACCCGCTGCTACGATATTGCGTGATCGAAATTTTATAGCGCGTATTATGTTTTATATTTAGTGGACTGATCGTGTGTAAATTGCAGCTATTTCTTTGGTACTTTTATCCTATTATTAATTTCTTTAATAAATTCAACTAGAGTTAACACTCTATTTTTCTGGTCAGACCAATTGTTTTCATCCTATTAACGTTATAACAATTTTTGTAAATTGCGCATTGTTTAATCTTTGTTCAAAATGCGTTACGCTACTTTAATTGCTCAAGTTACCTGTAAATTGACAGCTAATAAGGTTTTTGATACCGTATTGAAAATTTTTGGTATGACCAATTTACCTTTTGGGTAAATCATACTACTCAAAGCCCCGCTTTATGGGCTCTTGGTATTTATACAACGCGGACGTTGATTCATGTCTTTAAAGATCAAAGCAGCAAAGTTATCTGATGTTATTTTACAGCAACTCGAGAACATGATTCTTGAAGGCTCGTTAGCACCAGGTGAAAAGTTGCCACCAGAGCGTGAACTAGCAAAGCAATTTGAAGTGTCTCGCCCGTCACTGCGTGAGGCAATTCAAAAATTAGAAGCGAAAGGTTTAGTTACGCGTCGCCAGGGTGGCGGCACGTTTGTAAAAAATCAGCTCGAAGAAGGGCTTACTGATCCACTTTTTGATTTGATTAGTAAACACCCTGAGTCGCAGTTTGATTTACTTGAATTTCGTCATGCATTAGAAGGGATTGCTGCTTACTACGCGGCACTGCGCGGGACCAGCAACGATTTTAGCAAAGTGAAAGAAAGCTTTGATAAAATTGCCCTAGTTAATGATGATTTACAGCAAAAAGCAAAAGCAATTAATGCATTTCACTTTAGCGTGGCAGAAGCTTCGCATAATGTGGTGTTACTGCATTTAGTAAGAGGCATGAAAGCGCTGCTTGAGCAAAATGTATTGCAAAATTTAACTGTTTTATTAAAAAAGTCAGATATTAGCAGTCAATTAGCCCAACACAGGCGTTTATTAATGGATGCCGTTATTGACGGTAATCCAGAACAAGCCCGTTTAGCAAGTAATGCGCACTTAGCATTTATCGAAGAAGCACTACTTGAAGCAGGCAAAGAACATTCGCGAATTGAACGTAGTTTAAGACGCACTAAACAAAATTAAGTTAGTACATAACTACTTTGAACACACAAATTAAGTAGCTGTGATATTAAATTAACAATATTCGTATTTTAAACATAAGGAAACCTCCATATGTCTGAAGTCAATAAAATTGACGTAGACGCGCTAGAAACACAAGAGTGGTTACAAGCTCTTGAATCAGTTGTGCGCGAAGAAGGTGTTGAACGAGCTCAGTTTTTACTTGAGCAAGTATTAGAGCAAGCCCGTTTAGACGGCGTTGATATGCCAACGGGTATTACCACGAACTACGTTAATACTATTCCTGTAGATCAAGAACCTGCTTACCCGGGTGATGTAAATCTTGAGCGTCGTATTCGTTCAATTATACGTTGGAACGCGATTATGATCGTTCTACGTGCATCTAAAAAAGATCTCGACTTAGGCGGCCATATGGCGTCTTACCAATCATCTGCTGCATTTTATGAAGTGTGTTTTAACCACTTTTTTAAAGCGCCAAATGATGTAGACGGTGGTGACTTAGTTTATTACCAAGGTCATATTTCTCCTGGTATTTATGCACGTGCATTTGTTGAAGGTCGTTTATCGGCTGCACAACTAGATAACTTCCGCCAAGAAGTTGATGGCGAAGGCTTACCATCTTACCCACACCCTAAGTTAATGCCTGAATTTTGGCAGTTCCCTACGGTATCAATGGGCTTAGGTCCTATTTCGTCTATTTACCAAGCACGTTTCTTAAAATACTTAGATGGTCGTGGCTTAAAAGATACTAAAAACCAACGTGTATACGCGTTTTTAGGTGACGGTGAAATGGATGAGCCAGAATCACGCGGTGCAATCTCTTTTGCTGCACGTGAAAAACTAGATAACCTTTGTTACTTAGTTAACTGTAACTTACAGCGTTTAGACGGCCCAGTTATGGGTAACGGTAAAATTATTCAAGAGCTAGAAGGCTTGTTTAAAGGCGCTGGCTGGAACGTAATTAAACTAGTGTGGGGCAGCGGTTGGGATATTCTTCTAGCTAAAGACACAACGGGTAAATTACTACAGTTAATGAACGAAACTGTTGATGGCGATTACCAAACATATAAAGCTAAAGATGGCGCGTACGTACGCGAAAACTTCTTTGGTCGTTACCCAGAAACAGCTGCACTTGTTGCTGACATGACAGATGACGAAATTTTCGCGCTTAAGCGTGGTGGTCATGAGTCATCAAAATTATTTGCTGCATTTAAAAAAGCAGAAGACACTAAAGGCCGTCCAACTGTAATTCTTGCTAAAACTGTAAAAGGTTACGGCATGGGTGAAGCAGCTGAAGGTAAAAACATTGCGCACCAAGTGAAAAAAATGGACATGTCGCATGTTGCGCATTTACGTTCACGCCTTGGTCTTGATGATTTAGTATCTGAAGAGCAACTTGCAGAACTACCTTATTTAGAGCTTGAAGAAGGTTCACCTGAGTATAAATATCTACATGCTCGTCGTGATGAACTTAAAGGTTATACACCTAAGCGTATTCCACGTTTTAGTGAAAAACTTACGTTGCCAGAAGTAGACGCGTTTAAGCCGCTACTTGAAGAGCAAAAGCGTGATATTTCAACCACTATGGGTTTTGTTCGTGCACTTAATATCTTATTAAAAGATAAAGGCATTGGTAAAAACATCGTACCAATTATTGCCGATGAAGCGCGTACATTTGGTATGGAAGGTTTATTCCGTCAAATCGGTATTTATAACCCGCATGGCCAAAACTATACGCCACAGGATCGTGATATTGTTTCTTACTACAAAGAAACTGTATCAGGGCAAGTGCTTCAAGAAGGTATTAATGAGTTAGGTGCAATGTCGTCATGGGTTGCTGCTGCAACTTCATACAGCACTAACGATTTACCAATGATCCCATTCTACATTTACTACTCTATGTTTGGTTTCCAACGCGTTGGTGACATGGCATGGATGGCGGGCGATCAACAAGCACGTGGTTTCTTATTAGGTGCTACTGCGGGTCGTACAACGTTAAATGGTGAAGGCTTGCAACACGAAGATGGTCACAGTCATATTCTTGCTAATACGGTTCCTAACTGTATTTCTTATGACCCAACTTACGCGTTTGAAGTAGCTGTTATTGTACAAGACGGTATTCGTCGTATGTACGGTGATGACCAAGAAAATATTTACTACTACCTAACGCTTATGAACGAAAACTACCATCAGCCAGCTATGCCAGAAGGCGCTGAAGAAGGTATCCGTAAAGGTATTTACAAGCTTGAAAGTTACGAAGGTAAAAAAGCCAACGTACAGCTATTAAGCTCAGGTACTATTATGACTGAAGTGCGTAAAGCCGCTACGATTCTAAGCGAAGAGTATGGCATTGCGTCTGACGTGTTCTCTGTAACGTCTTTCAACGAATTAACGCGTGAAGGTCAAGATGTTGAACGTTTCAACATGCTTAATCCTGAAGGCGAGCAAAAAACAGCATTCATCACAAGCGTATTAAACGACTCTGTGACTGTTGCAGCAACGGATTACATGAAAAACTACGCAGAACAAGCGCGTTCATTCATTCCAAGCAGCAACTACAAAGTGTTAGGTACAGATGGTTACGGTCGTTCTGATAGCCGTGAAAACCTACGTCGTCACTTTGAAGTTAACGCGGGCTACGTTGTTGTTGCTACGTTATCTGAACTTGCTAAACGCGGTGAAGTTGAGAAGTCAGTAGTTGTTGAAGCACTTAAAAAGTTCAACATCGACACTAACAAACTTAACCCACTGTACGCATAAGAGGTTTGCAATGAGTATTGAAATTAAAGTACCAGATATTGGTGACGATGAAGTAGAAGTAACCGAAATATTAGTAAGCGTTGGCGACAAAGTAGATGTGGACCAATCATTATTAAATGTTGAAGGCGACAAAGCATCAATGGAAATACCTGCTTCGCAAGCGGGTACAGTCAAAGAAATTAAAGTAAACGTTGGCGACACCGTTACAACAGGCTCTTTAGTATTTTTGTTTGAAGGCGAGAGTGAAAGCACTGGTGAAGAAAAAGCATCAGCCGCTGCTCCAGCTAAATCTGAAGAGGCAGCACCTGCTGCTTCTACAGGTTCTTCAACTAAAGAAGTAACCGTACCAGATATTGGCGATGATGAAGTTGAAGTAACTGAAATCATGGTTGCTGTTGGTGACACCGTTTCAGAAGAGCAATCTATCTTAAACGTTGAAGGCGACAAGGCAGCAATGGAAGTACCGGCTCCATTTGCCGGTATAGTTAAAGAAATTAAAGTCGCCGCTGGCGATACAGTTAAAACAGGCTCGTTAGTGTTTGTTTTTGAAGTAGCAGGAAGTGAATCTGCAGCACCGGCTAAAGAGTCGGCTCCTGTAGAAGCGCCAGCAGCTAGCTCAACAGCAAACGCAGCACCAAGTACTAAAGAAGTGAATGTACCTGATATTGGTGGCGATGAAGTTGAAGTAACTGAAATTATGGTTGCAGTTGGCGATACGGTTGAAGAAGATCAATCAATCTTAAACGTTGAAGGCGACAAAGCTGCAATGGAAGTACCCGCTCCATTTGCAGGTACAGTTAAAGAAATTAAAGTAGCCGCTGGCGATAAAGTATCGACAGGCTCATTAATTTTTGTATTTGAAGTTACAGGCAGCGCGCCAGTAGCAGCACCTGCACCAGCTGAAAAATCAGCACCTGCAGCTAAAACTGAGTCGGCACCGGCTCAAGCGGCACCAGCAAAAGCAAGTAATGAAAGCTTCACAGAAAACAGCGCGTATGCTCATGCATCACCTGTTGTTCGCCGTTTAGCGCGTGAGTTTGGTATTAACCTAGCTAACGTAAAAGGCACTGGTCGCAAAGCCCGTATAGTTAAAGAAGACGTGCAAAACTATGTTAAAAACTTAGTTAAGCAAGTTGAGTCGGGTCAATTATCTGCAGGTAGTAGCGCTGGTGGTAGCGAGCTTGGTCTTATTCCATGGCCTAAAGTTGATTTTGCTAAGTTTGGCGAAATTGAAGAGCAAAAGCTGTCTCGTATTCAAAAGCTATCAGGCAAAAACTTACACCGTAACTGGGTACAAATCCCACATGTTACACAGTTTGACGAAGCTGATATCACAAGCCTTGAAGTATTCCGTAAAGAGCAAAATGTGCTTAGCGAGAAGAAAAAGCTGGGTGTTAAAATTACGCCACTTGTGTTTGTAATGAAAGCAGCTGCAAAAGCACTTGCTGAATTTCCAAAATTCAACTCATCGCTTTCTGAGGACGGCGAAAGCTTAATCCTTAAAAAGTACATTAACATTGGTGTTGCAGTTGATACGCCAAACGGTTTAGTTGTACCAGTGTTTAAAGATGTTGATAAAAAAGGCATTATTGAACTATCACGCGAATTAATGGAAGTATCTGTTAAAGCACGTGACGGGAAGCTTACATCGTCTGATATGCAAGGTGGTTGTTTTACTATTTCTAGCCTTGGCGGTATTGGCGGTACGGCATTTACGCCGATTGTTAATGCACCAGAAGTGGCTATTTTAGGTGTGTCTAAATCTGAAATGAAACCTAAATGGAATGGCAAAGAGTTTGAACCAAAACTAATGGTTCCGCTGTCTATGTCATACGACCATAGGGTTATTGACGGAGCCTTAGCTGCACGCTTTACTGTGACTCTTGCAAGTTACATGAGCGATATTCGCCAATTGGTGATGTAATCGTTAGATAATAAATAGAATCAAATCCCAGCCAGTTGTTTTTAGCTGGGATTTTTACCATTTGCAATGATACAATCTTTGCACAAATTTGTGATCTGCTCTCACTTTCTGCCTTGCAGAAACATGGCAGTTAAACTTTAGGGCAGTGTCCCGTTCAAACAATTAAGGTAATAGCATGAGCAACGAATTAAAAACTCAAGTTGTTGTACTAGGCGGTGGTCCTGGTGGTTACTCTGCGGCATTCCGCGCTGCTGACTTGGGCTTAGAAGTTACATTGGTAGAATCTCGTGAAACATTAGGCGGCGTATGTCTTAATGTTGGTTGTATTCCTTCAAAAGCACTTTTACACGTAGCTAAAGTGATTGATGATGCAGCTGAAATGTCATCTCATGGTGTTACTTTTGGCGCACCAAAGATCGATCTTGACCAAGTTCGTACTTGGAAAGATTCTGTAGTTGGCCAGTTAACTGGTGGACTAGAGGGCATGGCTAAAATGCGTAAAGTGAAAGTTGTATCTGGTTACGGCAAATTCACTGGCAGCAATACTTTAGTAGTTGAAGGCGAGAAAGACTCTACAACTATCACGTTTGATAACGCGATTATTGCAGCAGGTTCTAAACCAGTTAACTTACCTTTCATCCCACAAGATGACCGTGTAATTGATTCAACTGGCGCGCTAGAGCTTAAAGATGTACCAGAAAAACTACTTGTACTTGGTGGTGGTATTATCGGTCTTGAAATGGGTACGGTTTACCGTGCACTAGGTTCTGCAATTGATGTTGTAGAATTTGCTGACCAATTAGTTCCAGCAGCTGATAAAGACATTATCAAAATTTACCAAAAATACGTAAGCAAAAAATTCAACGTAATGCTTTCAACTAAAGTTGTTGGTGTTGAAGCTAAAAAAGATGGCTTATACGTAACGTTTGAAGGTAAAAACGCACCAGCAGAACCTGTACGTTACGACAAAGTGCTTGTTGCAGTTGGCCGTACTCCAAACGGTAACTTACTTGATGCTGAAAAAGCGGGCGTAAACGTTGATGAGCGTGGCTTTATTAATGTTGATAAGCAATTACGTACTAACGTAAGCCATATTTTTGCAATTGGTGACTTAGTTGGCCAGCCTATGCTTGCGCATAAAGCGGTTCATGAAGGTCATGTTGCTGCAGAAGTTATTTCTGGTCAGAAGCATTTCTTCGACCCTAAATGTATTCCTTCGATTGCGTATACTGACCCAGAAATCGCTTGGGTAGGTGTTACTGAGAAAGAAGCAAAAGAGCAAGGCCTAAAAATTGAAACTGCGGTATTCCCGTGGGCAGCATCTGGCCGTGCTATTGCATCATCTCGTACTGAAGGTTCTACTAAACTTATTTTTGATAAAGAAAGTGGCCGTATAATCGGTGGTGCTATGATCGGTATTAACGCGGGCGAAATGCTTGGCGAAATCGGTTTAGGTATTGAAATGGGTGCTGATGGTGAAGACTTAGCGCTTACTATTCATGCTCACCCTACATTGAATGAATCAATCGGCCTTGCAGCTGAAATTTTTGAAGGTTCGATCACTGACTTACCAAACAAAAAAGCAGTTAAAAAGAAGTAATTTAACTTTTTAGCATTTGTTTGAAAAACCCAGCTTCGGTTGGGCTTTTTTATGTCTGGTTTTTAATTTAAGAGATGTTGAATTAATTCAGTGATACCAATCTGCTTATATATGGGGTCTATTTAACGTTAAGAAAATTACGCTAGAACTAGGCAAAAGTTTTTGTATCTAGTTGTTCTAAATAAAAAATTTTTAACGACGTTATAGTGCAATTTAATTCGTTAAATTGATCAAAGATTTATGCAGGTTGGTATGACTATAAATATAAGATTAAATAGCGATAAGTCGTTACAATGCGCGCTTAATTAATTGAAGGTAAATACAGTGAAAAATTCAGTTTTAGCATTACGCGCTCAACAAATAAGTGAATCCCGTCGAGAGTTTAATGCTCGAGGCGGTAAATTAGATCGCTGTGAGCAATGCTTAATAGCTAAGCACTACTGTATTTGTAAAGGTGTTGAGCATGCAGATTGTAAAGCAGCTGTGTGCTTATTAATGTATCACAATGAAAGTTTTAAACCTTCTAATACTGGGCGCTTAATTGCTGAAATAGTGCCAGATAACCACGCCTTTAGGTGGGACAGAACAGACCCTAATCCAGCGCTTTTGGCTTTAATAAATGATTCACAATATCAGCCAATGGTAGTATTCCCTGCTGAAGATGTAGAAGAGGGCAGGGCCATTACCGAAATAAGTATTGAAGAGGGTAAAAAACCGCTATTTATATTTTTAGATGGTACCTGGCGTGAAGCTAAAAAAATGATTCGCAAAAGCCCATACTTAGATAACTTGCCTATACTTTCTGTTACTGCTGATAAACTATCCGATTACCGATTACGTGTTGCCCCTCATGCGCATCAACTAGGCACTGCTGAAGTGGCTATTATGGTGCTAGCGCTTGCGGGAGAAATGGATGCATCTTCTAAATTAGAACAGCATTTTATTAAGTTTCGTGATGCGTATTTGCTTGGTAAGCGCAATAAAGGTCGACCGCTAGAAGAGTAGTTTTACGCAGTTAAGCGAAAGCTTGCTGCTCTTTTAAGTGAGCAAGTGCTTTATTTTGAATTGCTCTGAAGCCTTCTTCAGATGTTAATTGTAAAACCGTATTATATAATTGGCTTACGCTATTGTGAGCCTGAATAAACGAGGTGCAGTCCTCACCAATCATATCCTTAGCCTCTTCGACTCGCTTTAAAAAGTAACAGCTAATATCGGTTTTTCCCTTAAAGTGAGTAGTCGCAATAGCGTTTGCTATTCTATTAAGCTGATAACTAAATTCATCAGGTCGAGAACCCTCACCCCATTTACTAATAGAAATATCGCTTTCTAACTGGATAATTACGTTAAGTATGTTTTTAAACTCACTCATTGGCATATTTAAAAAGTTATAACCTTTGGGGCTAAATAAAGCTTTATACGGATTTTCGTTGGGAGTTTGGGCACTAAAAACACCAATTGGTTTTGCTGTACTTGCGTCTGATACTTTACATAAAAAGGTATTGCTTTGCGGCATTTTAAAATTCATATCCATTGAGTATTTATGATCCTTGCGTTACTTAGTTATCGGCGCAATTAATGAAAAACTTAGCGAAATTTAAAATATTAATAAAGTATTTGAAGGTATTAATATTGATTAGCTGGGATGCAGTATTACCCTGCAAAAGTTAGTGGTAGTTGCTTAGAGCTTTACTAAACCCAAATTTTAGGCAAAGAAAAGCGCGCTCTATCTCTAGGCGCGCTTGCGGAATCTTCTAATTTTCTGCATCCTGCAATTGAACTTAATCAACTCCAATTTTTACTAATCCATGTTTATTACTATATTACTTTTTAGTTCTATGTAATGTAGACCATCCGGGCCTGTATCCTTAAATTCCTAAACATCCTGTAGGGTAAATACTATTACCAAATCCTTAATTACACTTCCTAGTGTATCCCTATTTTAACCAATCCATTGTGTTGCCTTAAAGGCCTGTCCATTTATTCCTTAAACATCCTGTTAAACAACTTAGCCGTGTTGTTATCCTTTTCGCATCTTCCTGACGCTGTCCTTTTTACAACATTGCGTTGTGATACTCATCCTGAGCCTGTCCTAAAATCCGTGTTGTCCTGGTAACCTAATCATTGGTTGGTTGAGTAAGCAGTCCATTTCCTTTTACTCAATAAGCGTCATTGCTTGGTTGATGCGTAAATTATAGTGCAATAGAGCAACTAAAATAGGGATAAAACTACATTCAATTAGTATTTACGCAATAGTAATAATGTGAAAGCTCAATTAATACAGGTGCTTAGGTTGTTTTTGTGTGTTTTTTATCTTGATTATTACTCATTAGCTGTCACATCCGTGAGACATCTCTTACACTGCATTTCCTTTTTGGGCGTTATTTACATATTTACATTTATTTAAAGTGTGCACTTTTTGAATGAGCGCGGTAGAATTCGATGATAATAACAATTATTTAGGTGAAATAATGAAGACAGTATTTACACTTGTTTTAGGATTAGCAGCATCGGCACCAGCCTTTGCAAGTGACGTTGTTAATATCTATTCTTTTCGTCAGCCGTTTTTGATTCAGCCAATTTTAGAAGATTTTACAAAACAAACGGGAATAAAAACCAATGTTGTTTTTGCTAAAAAAGGGTTAATTGAGCGTGTTAAACGTGAAGGTAAACATAGTAAAGCCGATTTAGTATTAACCTCTAATTTTAGTGCGCTTATTCAATTAGAAGATTTAAAATTAACACAAACTATAAAAAGTGACAGTGTAAATAATAACGTGCCTGCAGCTTTTCGTGACGGTGATGGCCAATGGGTCGCGCTTACTAAGCGAGTGCGTAATGTGTATTCATCAAAAGAGCGAATTGGTGCGTTACCTAAGCTCACTTATGAAGATTTAGCAGATCCTAAATACAAAGGACAAATTTGTACGCGTTCTGGCAAACATCCATATAACTTAGGTTTAGTGGCTTCTATGATTGCACACCATGGTGAAGCGCAAACCAAAGAGTGGCTTGAAGGTGTTAAGGCTAATTTAGCACGTAAACCTCAAGGTAACGATCGTGCTCAAGTTAAAGCCGTTAAAGAAGGTTTATGTAACTTGGCATTAGGTAATAGTTACTACCTTGGTAAAATGCTAGAAGATAAAGAACAAAAAGGTTGGGCTGAGGCCGTAAATATTAACTTTCCGAATCAAACTAATCGTGGCTCACACATAAATGTTTCGGGTGCGGTTATTACCAAATATGCTAAAAACCCTGAAAATGCATTAAAGCTCATAGAATATATGACCGACAGCAAAGCACAAAACATGTATGCCTCATTAAATATGGAGTATCCAGTTAAGTCGGGTGTTGAACTATCAAGTTTGGTTGCGTCTTGGGGGAGTTTTAAAGAAGACAGCTTGCCACTTGATGAGATTAGTAAATATCGTCCGTTAGCGCTTAAGCTAATTGATGAGGTGAAGTTCGATCTTTAATGACTAATAAATTTAAGCTGTCTAAATGGCAGCTCTTTGCGTGGTCGACTGGCTTAATTCTATCGGCCCCGTTGTTTTTTCTTCTTTTTGAATCTCTACAAGGTAGCTCTGAGGTGTTTTCTCACCTGTGGGATACCGTGCTTTGGGATTACATAACCAATACCGTATTGCTTGTTTTAGGTGTTTGCGTCCTTAGCTGCGCCATAGCTTTGCCACTTGGATGGCTAACGGCTTACTGTAGTTTCCCGGGTAAAAAACAGTTTGAATGGGCACTTATGCTGCCCCTTGCTATGCCCACCTATATTATTGCCTATGTATACACTGATTTATTAGATTATGCGGGCCCGGTGCAAATAGCGCTGAGAGAATGGTTTGGTTGGCAATCGCCTAATGACTATTGGTTTTTTGATATACGTACATTACCCGGCGCCATCGTTATGATTGCCTTGGTGCTTTATCCGTATTTATTTTTGATTTTTAAAACGGCTCTTCGCGAGCAGTCATTCAAATTAGTACAAGCTAGCCAGTTAATGGGATTATCTCCTTGGCAAAGTTTCTTTAAAGTAAGCTTAGTACTCTCTCGTGGGGCTATTGTGGCGGCTCTTGCGCTTATAAGTATGGAAACCATGGCTGACTTTGCAACAGTGAGTTATTTTGCCGTAAGTACATTAACGACTGCCGTATACGATACGTGGTTTGGTTATTACTCACTTACAGCGGCAGCTAAAATATCGGGTGTGATGTTATTACTGTTATTTTTAGCATTAATGGCAGAGCGCTTTAGTCGTCGTAACCAAGCTGTATTTGAGCGCCAATCAAGTGTAAATAGTGAATCTCTCTATGTATTAAAAGGAAAGTCAGCTTGGCTCGCAACGGCATTTTGCAGCTTTATTTTATTTATCGCGTTTGTAATCCCTATTGCAGTACTTATAAATTACGCCATTACCTACTTTGATAAAGCATGGAATGTAGAGTTTTTTAGTTACGCTTGGCAAAGTTTAAAAGTGGCTGGGGTTGTGAGCCTAATAACGATTACGTTGAGTGTTTTTGTCGTTTTTTATCAGCGTGTGGCAAAGCAAGCGTATCCGCTTATTCCCGGGCGTTTAGCAAGCACAGGTTATGCGTTGCCAGGAACTGTACTCGCTATTGCGGTTTTATTACCGCTTACGTTATTAGAGAACACCATTAACACAGCGCTCGAGCCGTATAATTTAGATATTGGCTTGCTGCTTACAGGTAGCATTTTTACTATTATTATTGCTTATATTGTTAGGTTTTACGCCATTGCACACGGAGCAATTGAGTCGAGTTTTTTACGTATTAGCCCATCACTTGATATGGCAAGCCAATCAATGGGTAAAAGCCAAGGACAAACACTGCGTTTAGTGCACCTACCTTTACTGCGAAGAGGATTGCTTACTGCTGCGTTATTGGTATTTATTGAGTGCATGAAAGAACTGCCGGCTGCGCTATTGCTCAGACCGTTTAATTTTGAAAGCTTAGCTACTCATGTATTTCAGTATGTGAGTGACGAGCAGTTAGAGCTTGCTTCTATATCGGCATTATTTATTGTTATTGTTGGGTTTATTCCTTTGTATTTTATTAATCGTTCTATGGAGCAGCGTAGTTAAATGAGTAGTTTAATTTTACAAGGCGTGAGCTATCACTATAACGGCACAAAGGTTATTCACGATTTAGATTTAACGGTGGGTAAAGATGAAATTGTTTGTCTACTCGGAGCGAGTGGGTGCGGCAAAACGACCACGTTAAAAGCGATTGCAGGTTTAATTGAAGCTAAGCAAGGGTCTATTTTTATAGACGGTAAATTAGTGAGTGATGAGCAATCGTTTGTCTCGCCTGAGCACCGTAACATCGGCATGATGTTTCAAGATTATGCATTGTTTCCGCATTTAACTGTAGCAAATAATATCGCATTTGGGCTTAGTAAAATGAGTAAAGCTCAAAAGCAGCAACGCGTTGATGAAATGCTTAAGCTGGTACATTTAATTGGCTGTGCCGACAGGTTCCCGCATCAGTTATCGGGTGGTCAACAGCAGCGTGTAGCTATTGCTCGTGCATTAGCTTATAAGCCTAGTTTATTGCTACTTGATGAGCCCTTTTCAAATATCGACACACAAGTACGCTTTGAATTAATTGCCGATATACGTCGAATTATTAAGGCAACCCAAGTATCTGCTGTGTTTGTTACACATTCAAAAGAAGAGGCGTTTGCCTTTTCAGATACACTTGCCATTATGCATCGCGGTAAAATTGAGCAACAAGGCACGCCTGAGCAGCTTTTTGCAGCTCCATGTTCAAAGGAGGTTGCAGAGTTTCTGGGTCAAGGCATATACTTGAGCGCAGAAGTATTAACAGCAACTGAATATAAAACACCATTTGGTTTAGTCGAGTCCTATGTTGAGAGTAAGCAAAACGTAAGCGTAGGGCTTATATATGTGCGCCCTCATCAAATAGAATTAGTGGCAGATAACCAAAGTGACAAACTCAGCAAGCGAGCTACAATCATAAGTCGTCGCTTTATTGGTTCGGCGTATGTTTATTCACTTGTTATTGATGAACAAGAAATTGAAGTTGCTGCACAATATGGCCAGTCATTTGAAAATAATGAGCAGGTTATAATAAAAATAAAACCTCACACGGTGAATTTTTTCGAATCGTAATTAATTTGTTATTCGCTGTGTTTTTATCTATAAAACTAAGGAATAACAATGGCGCAAGCGCAATCAGGGATTTGTGCTGAAGCAAACTTACACGGTTTGCACTTATTTTTTAATGTGTTTGATGGTCAAGATGAATCACTTCGCGCAAAGTTAAAACAAGTAAGCGCTATTGAAGAAGAATTTAGCGATCAATTTTCAGAATCAATGCTCTCTTGTATGGTTGCTATTGGTGCGCAATATTGGCCGCATATCCTCCCTGAATACATCCCAAGCGAATTACAGAGCTTTCCTAATATAAACCATAGCGATCATCAAATGAGCGTACAACCGTGCGATTTATTTGTGCAAATTCGCTCTGACCGTGAAGACGTTAACCATTTATTTGCGCTGCAAATTTTAAAACTATTTGCCCCCGATGTTGAGCTGGTGGAGCAAATTCGTAATTTTCGCTTTTTAGATGGTCGTGATTTTAATGGTTTTATTTATGGTGGCGACACCGCACATGGAAGAAAAAAGCGCGCTACGGCTTTAATTAGTAACCCTGGCAATTTTGAAGATCAGGGGAGTTATATTCATGTACAGCGTTATAAGCATGATTTAACTATGTGGCAGCACTTATCATTGAGCGAGCAAGAACAAATAATGGGACGTACGCGCCTTGATAACACGCTAATTACCCCTGCGATCGAAACCAGCCATGCTTCACGTAGCGAACTAAAAGACGAAGACGGACAACCGCTATTATTAAATCAGAGCATGCCTTATGGCGATGTGTATGAGCAGGGAATGTTATCAATTACATGCGCTTGTACGGGCACCGCATTTGAAAAAGTACTTAATAGTCGTTTAGGGGAAGGGGATTGTTACGACCACTGGCTTGATTTTACTCAAGCCGATATGGGTTCTGCTTTCTTTGCGCCTTCAGTCGGGTTTTTAAAACAAATTTAGTTTGCTATTAAACCGTATCAAATAAAATGCGAACACGTTCAAGTGTTACATCTATTTCAGATATTTTAGCAGGAGCGATAAAAATAGTATCGTCGCCTGCAATTGTTCCTAGTACGCCATCTGCTTTACCTAATGAATCTAATAAACGAGCGATAAGCTGAGCGGCGCCTGGACTGGTACGAATAATGATCATCATTTCGTTGTGCATAATATCGATTACTAATTGGCGTAATGGACTTTTAGCCGTAGGTACACCCATTTCAGCAGGTAAGCAGTAAACCATTTCTTGTTTAGCGTTACGTGTGCGTACAGCACCAAATTTACTTAGCATGCGCGATACTTTACTTTGGCTTATATTGTCAAAGCCTTGATCTTTTAATGCATCAACTATTTCGCCTTGAGAGCCAAAATTTTCTTCTTTTAATAGTGATTTAAATGCTTTTACCAGTGCTTCTTGTTTATCTTGTGGTTGCATAGTCTTTATTCGTTTTTGTTATTTATGCCGCAAATTCTACACAAAAATGAATAATTATGCAGCAGTTGTTTAGTTAACTTGCCAGTTTGATGCGTTAAATCACAAAAGTTTACGACTATGGTCGAAAATATACTTGAAATAGACAGGATAAATTTGTTTTTAGTCGCTAATTTCATTATCTTAAGAGCCACAAATGTTTCCTACCTCAAATTACGGAGAATTCCAATGAAAGTTGCTGTATTAGGTGCTGCAGGCGGTATCGGCCAAGCGTTGTCTTTATTATTAAAAACAGGCTTACCAGCTGGCTCTGAATTATCACTTTATGATGTTGCACCAGTAGTACCAGGTGTTGCGGTTGACCTTTCTCACATCCCAACAGATGTTAAAGTAGCAGGCTTTGGCGCAGACGAATTAAACAAAGCGCTTGAAGGCTCTGACATCGTTCTTATCCCAGCGGGTATGCCACGTAAACCAGGTATGGATCGTGCTGATTTATTTAATGTAAATGCTGGTATCATCAAAACTTTAGCAGAAGGCATTGTTGCCAGCTGTCCTAAAGCGTTAGTAGGTATTATTACTAACCCAGTAAATGGCACAGTTCCAATCGTTGCTGAAGTATTCAAAAAAGCAGGTACTTACGACGCTAAACGTGTATTCGGTATTACTACGCTTGACGTTATTCGTTCAGAAGCATTTGTTGCTGAACTTAAAGGCGTAGACGTAGCAACTGTTAAAGTACCAGTAATTGGTGGTCACTCAGGCACAACTATTCTTCCTCTACTTTCTCAAGTTGAAGGTGTTTCTTTCACAGATGAAGAAGTTGCTGCACTTACTCCACGTATCCAAAATGCGGGTACTGAAGTTGTAAATGCTAAAGCAGGCGGTGGTTCAGCTACGCTATCTATGGGTGCTGCTGCAGCTCGTTTTTGTATGTCTTTAGTTAAAGGCCTACAAGGTGAGGAAGTTGTAGATTACGCTTACGTTGCTGTTGAAAATGGCGATGCAGAGTACTTTGCACATCCAGTACGTTTAGGTAAAAACGGCGTAGAAGAAATTCTTTCTTACGGCGAACTAAGCGCATTTGAAACAAAAGCAAAAAATGACATGCTTGAAACACTGAAAAAAGACATCAAAGAAGGTGTTGATTTCATGGCGTAATAGCCAAAGTAGAATAACAAAAAAGCCTGCATTTGCAGGCTTTTTTATTGCTCAGAATTAATTTCACACTGTGTAACTGGTTAAAACTAGTGGTCGCGGTCAACCGCAATACGGGCAAGGCTTATGAGTGCTTGCTTATAGTCAGACTCAGCTAAAAAGTCTAAACAGGCAATAGCTTTGTCAGCTTCAAGCTCTGCTTTTTGCATTGTAAATTCAAGCGCATTAGTTTGCTTTAGTGCCGATAAAATTTCTTCTAAATGCTCCATACCATTACTGTGCTCTATTGCATCACGAATAAGCTGCGTTTGCTGCTCGCTACCATGTTGCATAGCATAAATAAGTGGAAGCGTTGGTTTGCCTTCAGCTAAATCATCACCAATGTTTTTACCCAACTGCTCAGCATCTGCATTGTAATCGAGTACATCGTCTACTAGCTGAAACGCAGTACCTAAATGCATACCATATAGGTTTAGCGCATCGAGAGTAGTTTGGTCTTGCTCAGTAATAATGGCAGCAAGGCCTGTCGCTGCTTCAAACAACTTAGCTGTTTTAGAGTAAATAACCTGCATATAACTGGCTTCGGTCGTATCTGGGTCGTTGCAGTTCATTAACTGCAATACTTCACCTTCAGCAATAATGTTTGTTGCATCGGCAAGTATTTGCATAATCTGCATTTTTCCAAGACCAACCATAAGCTGAAATGAACGAGTGTAAATAAAGTCACCAACCAATACGCTAGCAGCATTACCAAATTCAGCATTTGCTGTAGGCGTGCCACGTCGTAAGTTTGATTCATCTACAACATCATCATGCAATAGCGTTGCTGTATGAATAAACTCAACAATTGTTGCAAGTGTTATGTGATCTTTACCCTGATAACCGAGCGCTTTGGCTGCTAAAATCGCGAGCATTGGACGAACGCGTTTGCCGCCACTGCTAACTATATATAAACCAAGCTGATTAACTAACGCCACATCTGAGCGCATTTGCGCATGTATAAGTTGATTGACGTCATTCATATCGCTTTCGATTAACGCCTGGATAGCTTTTATATCCATTGATCTCCGAGCCAATTTTTATGTGTGAACGGCGCAGATTGTACAACAAAAAATGCACTAGCTCGATATTTTGTGACGATTGATTGAAAAAACACTATTAAAGTACTTAATTTAGACTGAATTAGCCAAGATAACTGATTAATTGATAATCAATATACAGTTTATGGTGTGCTTAGATATTAAGCTGTGAGGGTCATATTTGAGTACATTAATTTATTTCGACTAAGAGTTAAAAAGCGCTTGGCAAAAGGGCTAATTAATATAAAATGGGGTAAATATTGAATTGCTCTCAAAGCAGCTACTTTTTATTCATTTTAATTACAAAATAGGCTTGCTAGTTATTTCGCGTTAGCGTAAACTTCGCGCCCTATCGAAGAATATTTTAGTTGCGCCGATTTGAGGGTGCACAGACGGAGTTAATTATGTACGCGGTTTTCCAAAGTGGTGGTAAACAGCATCGTGTGACTGAAGGTCAAACGATTCGTCTTGAAAAATTAGACGTTGAAACTGGTGCGGCAGTAGAATTTGATTCAGTACTTTTAGTTGCTGATGGTGAGAAAATCGAGATCGGTGTACCGTTCGTAAACGGTGGCAAGATAACAGCTGAGGTTGTTTCACATGGTCGCGGTGAGAAGATTAAGGTTGTTAAATTTAGACGCCGTAAGCATTCTCGTAAGCAAATGGGCCATCGTCAATGGTTCACTGAAGTTAAAATCACTAGCATTAGCGCTTAATTAGAGGTACTTAGAAATGGCACATAAAAAAGCAGCTGGTAGTACTCGTAACGGTCGCGATTCAGAAAGCAAACGCCTAGGTGTTAAGCGTTTTGGTGGCGAATCAGTTCTAGCGGGTAGCATCATTGTTCGTCAGCGTGGAACTCGTTTCCACCCTGGTACTAACGTAGGTATCGGTAAAGACCACACTATCTTCGCAAAAGCAGATGGTAAAGTTCAGTTTGAACAAAAAGGTCCTTTAAACCGTAAATACGTAACTATCGTAACTGAGTAATCAGTAAGGTAGTTAAAAACCCCGCCTTTGCGGGGTTTTTTGTTTTGTAGTCAGTCAAAATATATACCCAAGCCTGCATTTGTGTTGGCTTGGGTATATAATAGAGTTATTAAACAAGCCAATCCCTAAAGTGAGTAATCATGAAGTTTGTAGATGAAGTAGAAATTCGCGCAGAAGCTGGAGACGGTGGCAGCGGCATCGTGTCTTTCCGTCGTGAAAAATATGTTCCAGATGGTGGACCAGACGGCGGTGACGGTGGAGACGGTGGTAGTGTTTATCTACAAGCTGATGAAAACTTAAATACCCTAATTGATTATCAGTTTGAGCGCTTTCATAGAGCTGAACGTGGTACTAACGGTCGTAGCCGTAACTGTACAGGCCGAAAAGCCGATGACTTATTTGTTATGGTGCCTGTAGGCACGCGCATCATGGATGTTGATACCCAAGAGGGACTTGGCGACTTAACTCAAGATGGTCAACGAATTTTGGTTGCAAAAGGTGGTTTCCACGGCTTGGGGAATGCACGTTTTAAATCAAGTACTAACCGAGCACCTCGTCAAAAAACATTGGGCACACCCGGTGAAGTACGTAACTTAAAGTTAGAGTTACTATTATTAGCTGATGTAGGCTTACTAGGATTACCAAATGCAGGTAAATCTACGTTTATCCGCAGTGTATCTGCAGCAAGACCAAAAGTAGCTGATTACCCATTCACGACGCTTATTCCTAATTTAGGTGTGGTACGTCCAGAAGCAAATAAATCATTTGTTATAGCCGATATTCCGGGTCTAATTGAAGGTGCATCTGATGGTGCAGGCCTAGGTATTCGCTTCTTGAAGCATTTAGAGCGTTGTCGTGTGTTATTGCACATTATTGATGTAATGCCGGTAGATGGTTCAAACCCTGTTGATAATGCATTCTCGATTATTAACGAGCTACACCAATACAGTCCTAAATTAGCTGAAAAACCACGCTGGTTAGTGTTTAATAAAATAGATTTATTACCAGAAGATGAAGCAAAAGCGCTATGCGAAGCGATTGCAGAAGAGCTGGGCGAAACTGAAAATATTTATCACATTTCAGCAATTAATAAACTTAATACTCAACCTTTAATCCACAACATAATGACACTACTTGATAGCATGCCTAAAGAGAAGTTTGTACAAGTTGAAGATGAAGAAGTTGAATTCAAGTGGGATACCTATCATGAAAAAGCCACTAAAGGTAAAGGCAATGATGATGATTGGGACGACTGGGATGAAGATGATTACGACGTAGAAGTTGTCTACGAGCGTTAATTAAATAGAATTTATTAAAAAGGAGCTTATGCTCCTTTTTCTTTGTTTAAGAATAAAGTACTAGGTGTTTATTATGATAATTTCAATGATTGCAGCAATGGCAAATAACCGTGTAATTGGCCTAGATAATAAAATGCCATGGCATTTACCTGCGGATCTTCAGCATTTTAAAAAAATAACTACGGGTAAACCTGTGATCATGGGTCGTAAAACTTTTGAGTCAATAGGCCGTCCTTTACCTGGGCGTCGTAATATTATTATTACTCGAAACAGCGAATATACTGCACAGGGTATTGAAGTGGTAACTACACCAGAGGCCGCACTAGAACTAGTTTGTGCTGTTGAAGAAGTAATGATTATTGGTGGCGGTAATATTTATGAGCAATTTTTACCAAAAGCAGAACGCTTGTATTTAACCTTTATTGATTTAGATATTAAAGGCGATACACAGTTTCCTGATTACAATAAAGTTGCTAATTGGGACGTGAAAGAAGAGCAAGAAAACCTTCCTGATGAAAAAAACAAATCTAGTTATAAATTCGTAACTTTGTATAAAGAACATTAACATTATTGCGTAATTTTTGATAGATTGATATAATATTTGATAGTCTATATAAGAACAAAGTATTATAAAGGGTTTGTCATGTTTAAATTACCAAAGCTAGTTGCACTTACTGCTGTTGTCGCTGTAAGTTCTTTTTCGTATACAGCACCTGCAAATGCTGAAGATCAATTAGCAGTATCTATTTGTGAATATATTGCGGCAGACGATAAAAACCGATTACGCAGCAAGCTTAAAAGCTCTCGTGTAAAAATTCGTAATATTTATGATGCAGTACAATGTAATGGTAATAACTTATTACGCCATGCTGTTGCTAGTAATGCAGTGGATACTGGTGAGTATATAGTTAAAAACTTATCAAAAAGTGCTCTAACAGATGGTGCTGATATTGCTTGGGCTGAAGGCAACTTTGCTAGCTCACCACTTATTGCAGTAATTAAAGATCGCGCTGGTCTTTAATTATAAAAAGGTTTTATAACTCTACCTTCAGTAAGGTATTGTTAAATATTGATTAGTCTGAAGTTGTTATTAATAACAATCTCAGGCTTTTTTATTTAGCTAATGTAATCTCACCCCTAACAAAATCATTAATAAGTTCACTATTTACCTATCTATTTTATATTCCTAAAGTGTAGAGTCTTCATTTTAAAAGCAGCTTCAAATTTACTTCTTCAAAAGAGGTAACTTTATTCAGCTGGTATCTATTTTGTATCTGCTAGTTTATTTACAAACTTAATCACTAAGGATAGATATGAAAGCTGTAATTCCAGTAGCAGGCTTAGGGACGAGAATGCTCCCTATGACAAAAGCTATTCCAAAAGAAATGCTCCCTATAGTTGATAAACCTCTAATTCAATATATTGTCAGCGAATGTGTATCTGCCGGTATTAAAGATATTGTATTAGTTACACACAGCTCTAAAAATGCAATCGAAAACCATTTTGATACAAGTTACGAGCTAGAAGCTACTCTTGAAAAACGTGTTAAACGTGCTTTATTAGATGAGATTCGCTCTATTTGTCCGCCTGATGTCACCATTATGAGTGTACGCCAAGGTGAAGCTAAAGGGCTAGGGCATGCTATTTTGTGTGCTAAGCCAATAGTTGGTGACGATAACTTTATAGTGCTCTTGCCAGATGTGATACTTGATGCTTATACAGCGGACCAAAAAACTGAAAACTTAGCGGCCATGATTAAACGCTTTAAAGAAACTCAAGCAAGCCAAATAATGCTTGAGCCGGTAGCTAAAGAAGACGTTAGTAAATATGGTATTGCGGATATTAATGGCGTTGAGTTAATGCCAGGTAAAAGTGCTGCAATTAAAGCTATGGTTGAAAAACCTGATGCAGATTTAGCACCTTCAAATCTTGCTGTTGTAGGGCGATATGTACTGAGTAAGAATATTTGGCCTCTACTCGCAAAAACGTCTGTAGGTGCTGGCGGTGAAATACAACTTACAGATTCTATTGACGCATTAATGGCACAAGAAACCGTTGAAGCATTCCATATGAGTGGTCGCTCTCACGATTGCGGAGATAAGTTAGGCTATTTAAAAGCAATTGTAGAGTACAGCATGCGGGATAAAAAGTTAGGTAATGACTTTTCTCGCTTTATAAATGATTTGAATTTACCTTAACTACAGAGCAATAAATTTTATGAAAACTATAGAAGCTAAAATAGTTTTCATAAAATGTAGTGAACGCGGTCTACAAACCTTTGCTAGACTACTCTGAGTTACTAAGTTAGTTACACTTTACCTACACTGTAATAGGTTACGTAGTATGATTGTTACTTATTCTGTATTGATCTTTTAAAGGAACCACCATGATTGAGCAAGGCCAAGAATTACCATCGGTTACGTTAACGCAATTAACTGACGACGGTATGCAATCTCTTACAAATAAAGAGTTGTTTGAAGGTAAAAAAGTCGTGTTATTTGCAGTGCCAGGTGCATTTACACCAACGTGTTCAAATGCACATTTACCTGAATTTATTACTCTTGCTGATAAAATTAAAGCAAAAGGTGTTGATGCTATTTACTGTGTATCTGTTAATGACGCATTTGTTATGAAAGCATGGGGCGACTCGCAAAACGCGCAAGAAATTACCATGCTTGCTGATGGCGATGGAAGTTTCACTAAATCGTTAGGGCTTGATAAAGATACCGCTAGTTTTGGTGGTTTACGCTCAACGCGTTACGCTATGATTATTGAAAATGAAGTAGTAACTGGTTTATTTGTAGAGCAAGACAAAGAGTTTGTTGTAAGCCGCGCAGAATCAGTACTAGAGAAGCTATAACAGTAATAAAGTGTAGGTTTTAGCTTTAATTAATCAGCTACTTACTATTTAAAAACCGATGTTGGAAACAACATCGGTTTTTTATTTACGGCTCAAACTTTAAATTACGGTTGGTATTGTCCGCTAAGTGTTAAACCAGAGAAAGTGCTATAAGCGTTAACACTCAAGTGCCAAGTACCTGCTTGTGGATTGGTAAATGTACATGTTTCTGCGTTGCCATTTTTATAAGGGCGACAATCGTACGTAGTGGTTGTTGGTTGGCTGCCATATTTTACAAATAAGTCTGCATCGCCACTTCCACCCGACGTTGTTACTGTAAACGTACTCATTCCTGCAGGTACATCTAACGTGTAATGTTTCCACTGACCAGTATTGGCTGTCACATCGCTTATAGTGCCGCCGCCAGCTTGTGGAGTGCCTGTACCGCCACCAGACGATGAACCACCAGTAATATTACCTACCAAGCTCACAGCTGAATACGCAGAGTAGCCGTTAAGCATTACGTGGTAAGTGCCTGCTGTAGGGTTATCAATAGAGCACTCTTCGCTATTACCGCCTTTATAAGGGCGACAGTCATAGGTAGTAGTTGTAGGTTTACTGCCCGCACGTACGTATAAATCAGCATCACCAGTACCACCACTCATAGTGAATGTTACGTTAGTTGCACCGCTTGGTACTGTCATCATGTAAAATGCTTGTGCATTTGCAGCCCCACTTAAACCTGTTTTAGCTTCACCATTAATAAGCTCGCTATCACCGCCTGTAGGCGGAGTGGTGCCGCCACTTGCTGCTGCAACAGCTGCGGCTGCATCAACAATACCCGTACCACAGCTAGTACATGTCGCAGGGAACGAACGGGTTGTTGATTTTAAAATACTTTCTATTTCGTCAGGCGTTGCATCTGGTTTTGCTTGCTTAATAAGTGCCGCAACACCTGCTACGTGAGGCGCAGCCATTGATGTACCTTGCGAATAACCGTAACTGTCGCTTGAAGGTGTAGACGAACCTGAGTTATAAGTTGATAGAACACCTTCTGAGTCGTTTGCAAAGCTTTGCGCGCCACCCGGTGCTGCAACATCAATATTGCTACCGTAGTTTGAGTAATAAGCTCGGCCGCCATTACGACCTACTGATGCTACGTTTACTACACCATTACAGTTACCTGGGTTGTAGTTTGCTGAGTTATCGTTATCGTTACCTGCAGCAATAACTACCACAGTGCCGTTACTACGTGCTGTGTTAATTGCATTTTGAGTTGTCGAGCTACATGAACCGCTGCCACCTAAACTCATATTAATTACATCAGCAGGGTTTGAGTTAGCAGGAATACCTGAAACACTTCCACCAGATGCCCAAATAATACCATCTGCAATATCAGAGGTTAAACCACCACACTTACCAAGTACACGAACAGGCACTACTTTTGCGTTATAAGCTACGCCTGCAACACCTTCACCGTTATTGGTTACCGCAGCAACTGTGCCGGCTACGTGGGTGCCGTGCCAGCTAGAGTTTTGTGCACCGTTAGTGCCACATTCATTCGCAGCAACTGCATCACCAGGATCACGTGCATCGCTATCGCGACCACCGCCATCGTTAGCTACCGAAAGGTTAGAGATCATATCGTAACCTGGTAAAATGTTAGCATTTAAATCGGCATGTGGGCGGTAACCCGTATCTAGTACAGCTACAACTACACCGCTACCCGTTGCGGTATCCCATGCAGTAGGTAAGTTTAAACCACCGGCTTGCTCGTAGTAATGCCATTGGTCATCAAAGCGAGGGTCGTTAGGAGTTGAAAACGGCTTTAACATTTGATCCACTTCAATGTATTCCACATTGCCTGAATCAACCATTTCTTGCATAAATTCTTGCGCTTCTGCTGTACTTAATTTTTTATCAGCACGCATTACGTGATGGTTATTAAGTGCCATTGCACGAATGTATTTTGCTTTTACTTTGCCTTTTTTAGAAGCGAAGTTTTTAACAAAGCTTTGTGCGCGCTTTTTCATGCTAGACGGGCTTGCGTCTGCAGTTGAGAGGCTCGCCATTTCGTTATTATTTTTATATTTAATAATGAACTGAGTTTCGAAACTGCCTTGGCTTTGTAGTTTAGCCGATGTTTCAGCCATTGAACTTGAAACTGATTGAGCCATGCCAGATGTTGCTGCAAAAAGCGTACTAACTGTAATTGCAATTGCGCATCTTTTAAAAGTTTTACTAGTTGTCATAATTATCCCTAGATTTTTATTTATTATTTCGTGATATAAGATCACGATGCGGGAACAAAAGTAAACGATCTGTTAACTAGGTTAAAATATCAATTTATTATGTACCTCTTTCATTTAGTTATAACCCAGGTTTTTAGCGGTTTACTCGTTGTTTAGTATTTGTCATATAAATTAAAAATAAGCATAAAGGGTTGTTTTATTGTGAGGGTAATTATTCCCTACTTATTACTGATGCGTTTTTGTTGTGTTATTACTAATAATTCAAATGCTGCGTTGTTAGCTATTAAACTTTGCTATAATCGAGCAAATTTTTTAATGAGATAAATAAATGACCCAAGTAGATGTAATTGTAATAGGTGCGGGAGCAGCAGGATTAATGTGTGCAGCGCAAGCTGGATACCGTGGCCGAAGCGTTACAGTACTTGATATGGGGAAAAAACCAGGTCGTAAAATTTTAATAAGTGGTGGTGGGCGTTGCAATTTTACAAATGAAAATGCAACCCCGGATAACTACTTATGCACAAACTCTCATTTTGTTAAATCATGCTTAAGTCGTTATACACAGCATGACTTTATTGAGCTGGTGGACAGACATGGCTTGGCGTATCACCATAAAACACTAGGCCAGCTTTTTTGCGATAACAATGCACAAGACATTGTTGATATTTTACTAACCGAATGTGAGTGGGCCGGAGTAAATATAAAGCTACGCAGTGAAGTGATCAGCGTATCAAAAACCGAAACCGGCTATAGCGTTACCACAGAGCAAGAAACATTAAGCTGTGAGTCGTTAGTTATTGCATCGGGTGGCTTAACCATGCCAAAACTAGGGGCTACACCAATAGGCTATAAAATTGCAGAGCAGTATGGCTTAAGCGTGTTACCAACCATGGCAGCACTTGTACCATTTACTTTGCATCAGCATGATAAAGAGCGTTTTGAAGGGCTCTCGGGAATTAGTATCCCTTGTGAAGTTTCAAGCGAAGACGGCACCGTATTTAAAGAAAATATCCTCTTTACTCACCGAGGGTTATCGGGCCCTGCAATATTGCAAATAAGCTCATTTTGGCGAGCAGGGCAGGCTGTCACTATAAACCTGCTACCTGAAATTGATTTAAGGCAACAACTTGCTGATTGGCGTGAAACACAAGCCCAAAAGTCGTTAAAAAACAGCCTTTCGACTATTTTACCTAAACGCTTTATAGAAATACTGCATGAAAGCAAAGCGATACCAGATTGTAATATTAATCAGCTTACACATGCCCAAATAGATGAGTTAGTTAATTACATTCATGCGTGGCAAATTAAACCCAATGGCACAGAAGGTTATAGAACAGCAGAAGTAACATTGGGCGGTGTAGATACCGACGAGTTGAGCTCAAAAACCTTTGAAGCTAAAAAAGCTAAAGGCTTATATTTTATAGGTGAAGTAACCGATGTAACGGGTTGGTTAGGGGGCTACAATTTCCAGTATGCTTGGAGCTGTGGATTTGCTTGTGGGCAGTACGCTTAAGTTTAGGCTATAGACCCATTTAAGTAAGTTGATTGAGCGATAACGGTTGAATCGTTATCGCTAACACATACTTTATTGCGTCCATTATTTTTAGCCTTATATAGCGCTGTATCAGCCCGCTCCAATAGTTTTAGCACTGTATCGTCTTTTTGTATCGTTGCTAACCCAATACTTATAGTAAATGCTATATTTGTAATGGTGTTTTCGGCAATATATTTTCTCAGGTCATCAGCTTTTTTAGCGCTATCATTTAAAGAGGTGTTCGATAAAATAATAGTGAATTCTTCTCCACCCCATCGCGCAATAAGTGCATCATTTCCCATACGAATTTTTAATATTTTAGAAAATTCAGTGAGTACGTTATCGCCAACTAAATGCCCGTAGGTATCGTTTATATTCTTGAAGTGGTCTATATCGCAAATAAGTAAGCAATGCGGGGTTTTAAAAACGTCGTTTTTAGCAATTAACTGTGATAATTCAAAATCAAACTTTTGCCTGTTATAAAGCCCAGTTAACTTATCGGTTTCTGCTAAGTGTTGAATTTCTAGGTTACGGATAGATAGTCGGGTGTATGCCGAAAACCGTGTTTTTTCGTAAAATCTAAAAATCAAAATATGAGCAAGACCTACTTCAATAAGATTAAATAAAGAGCCTAAGCCAATTGTTACAGTTTGCTGTTGTTGTAAGTACACAAGATACGCACAAATAGCAAAAGCGACTGCACTAAATATACTCCCCCAATTTCTGCCAACTAAAAAAAATGTGAATGGCGGAATAAGCGTGGCCCAAAATAAAGAGTGGGCATGGCCACCAACTGAAATCACAAACATCATTATTAAGCTAACGACCATAAGGGTAACAGCCCACGCTGCTGCATTTACGTTGGCTGTTTTATTAAACCAAGTATAAATACCTAACGATATCGTAAGTCCTAAGGCATCAATTAAAGCAATGTCATAGCTTTCAAAATAAAAAAGATTGAGGAGTGTTAAAACTAAAAAGTAACATGTGGTTATTAGTAAAGAGTGGGCTATTAAGCGAGTACGCCAAAAATCCTTATGGTCTTTTGGGTATTGTGGAAACTCTTTGTACCAAAAACCTAGCATAATGAACGACTCTTTAACCTCTGAATTTAGTGATTATTACTTATATTAGGCTTTTATTATAGTTTTTTACTTTGATTAAAACGCTTATATACGGTGGTGTTTATAAAAGTTTAAAGAGCATTACAGCATTTTTCAAAGGTATGAAGGACTAGGTAGTGACTGATTACTTAAATGTAATATGCCTCGCCTTGATTTAATTGACGCAGAGCTCAACGTTATCGCTTACGTAGAGCTCTGAATAAATGTTATATCTATTCCTCTATAAATGCCTCGCCTTGTGTCATCCACTTTGCAGCTGGTTTGCCTTTTAAGTAATGATCAAAGTACTGCATCATACGCACTGAAAAATCGACCTGATTAGGAAACTTTTTCAAGTGGTGTGGTTCACCTTCGTATTGTAAAAATGTAGCGTCTTTTCCTGCACGGCGTAGCGCTAAATAATACTGTACGCTTTCATGCCAAGGTACTGCATCATCTTTGTCGCCAGACATTATTAAGATAGGCGTATTAACTTTGTCTGCAAAAAATACTGGTGAGTTTTCTATGTAAAGTTCTGGTGCTTCAAATAAGTTTTTGCCAATACGGCTTTGTCCTGTTTCGTATTGAAACTGACGAGCAAGACCCGATTTTAAACGTATGCCACTGTAAGCACTTGTCATGTTTGATACTGGCGCGCCAGATACAACCGCTTTAAACATATCTGTTTGGGTTATCATAAACGCACTTTGATAGCCCGCCCAAGAGTGACCTTGTAAGCCTATTTTATCTGGGTCGGCTATGCCTAAATCTATTAATTTTTGGGTGGCGTTTATCATGGTTTGCGTTGACGATTTACCAGGGTGACCTATTTCAAAACGAATATCAGGTAAAAATACCGCATAACCGTTTGAGGTAAACATAGGGAAGTTAGGGCGATGATTTAATTCCATCTTAGGAAAATCAAACATGCGCTGGCTCATGTAACGATAAAAATACACAACCACAGGTACTTTATCGCCTTTTTTATATCCCGCTGGTTTTATTAGGACGCCTTGTAAATCTTCGCCGTCAAAGCCTTTATAGCTTATTAGTTCTGGCTTTTCGCCCCAGGCAAAATTACTAATTTGTGGGTTTAGGGTAGTCACTTGTTTTGGTGCGCTAAAGCTAAAATCTGTTTGGTAGTAATCAGGAAATTGGCTATAAGTTTGCGAGGTAAATAAGTACTTGTCAGCCTTTTTGGCTTTTTTAACCATATCAAAGCGTTTATTATCGCTAAGCACCTTAGTTATTGTGTTAGTGGTTAAGTCGAGCTTTGCAACTTCGCTTTGTTTAGTTTGTAAGTTAATAGCAGAGACAAGTAATGTATCGCCTTTTTTAAAGCCTACTTGGGTTTTATCAAGCTTAATAACACGGTACTGCGTACTGCTTTGCTTACCATTAGTTAGGCGTTTAGCTTGCTGCGTTTTTACATCAAACGCCCAAATATCGTATTTACTATAAGCAAGCACTTGGCTGCTGTCGGTCATCCAACCAGCAAAACCATAACCAGGTTGAGTAGATGGGTAGTCGTGTTTATCATCAGCAAAGGTTGCCTGAATCGCTTTTGTAAGCGGTGTTACTTTATTATTTTTTAAATCTTTTAACTGTATTTGGCTATCGCTAAAGTAAGCCGCAAACTCTCCATTCGGTGCAAGGTTCGGTTTAAACGGGTAGTTACTAATAATGGGAGTTTGTTTACCGGTGTTTATATTTACTGCAAAGTAATCAGCAAAAAAACCGCCGTACATTATTTTTTCTAGGTAGGGGATGTTAGATGAGCCAAGTAAAGACACATCTCGCTCAGGGTTTAGTGCAACCTCAGGCATATTAGTGGTACTTAGCTGTACCACTTTTTGCGAGTTAACGTGATACACCGCGCTGTAATGGCGGTTTTTATTAACTTCGTTCCATTGCTGTTCTTCACGCGGTTTTATTTGCGCATCGTTGTTGTGCCATACATCTAAACCTTTATGTTCGCGTATGGTGTCAAAATCGTACAATGAGGCTTCGTCGGTATATTCTTTGGCTTTTACTTTAGCTGCTAATTTTGGATGGTTTTCAAAATATAAACGCTCGCCATTTTCTGACCATTCAAGGGTGGCTGTTTTACCTAGGGTCCATGTTTTATCAGGTGAGGCTATTGTTGAAAGTTTATCGTTTTTATATAGCTGTAAACTGTAGCTTCGACGGCGCGTGTCATCATTTACATAGTTACCCAATGTAAACGCTGCAATATTGTCAGTTGGGTGCCACGCTATTTTATTTGCGGTTACGCCCGGTTCATCAATTAATACACTGCTAGTAAAGTCACTTAGCTCAATTAACGCTATTTGGTTGTTATTACCATCGCTGTAACTTTGACTCACTAATAGCTGGCTGTTGGCTGAGTTAATAGCATAGCTAAATACGTTTTCTATTGTATGGGTGCGTTTATCAGATAAATTTACGATAACAAGCGCATAGCTCTTATCTTTTTTATCGGGCGTGATAGCGTTGTCTTCTTCGTTTTTAGTGCTATCGGTTTTATCTTCTACTTTTGCGTCATCGTCTTTTTTATTCAAACGATAAACAAGCCACATACCGTCATCAGATAACGTGTAATCTTTTACATCAGCAAAGCTTTGTTGGGCACCTGATTGTGTGTTTACGAGTACCAGATTGTTTTTAAGGGTATCTTTTTTCTTGGTTGTTTCTTTTTCAAGTAAGGTAGGTACTTGTGTAAAAGCGACCCAGTTAGCGGCTTTATTAATATGAGGTTTAGTGCCGCGCTCTACTTCTGCGATGAGAGTATTGCTTTGTAGTGAGTAAACTTGGCCAGTTGCATTTCCACGATACGGCGTTGCACTAAAAGTGAGTACTTGACCATTGTCAGATAGTTGCGTGCTTTTAGCTGATTTAAAACTAAAAACGTCTTTAAATTGTAGCGATTCTTTGGCGTGTATGCCGGTGCTAGTTAAGCTGGCAACGAGTGCCGTGCTTAATAAGGTGAGTTTTGTTTTCATTATTGATTCTCGTATTATGACATTGTTTCATTGTAACGAGTTTGGTTCATAATTCGAGCGGATCAGTTAAATGGCAGCTACATACGACAAAACGACCCGTAGGTCGTTTTTTGGTATTTAATTTATTAATTTAGCAAACATTACAGCCAAATTTTTTGTAGCTCAAGCCATTGTTTTTCAAATTGAACACTTGGCTTTGCTTTAAAGTCGCTACGTACAAACTGATTCATTTTGCCTTCAACGTAGGCAAGTAAAAAGTTTGCAAGTGTAAGCTCATCACTTTGAAAGTTTTTACCTTCACGTAATTTACGCTCACGAAGTACTTGTTTAAACTGAGTTTCTAATTTTTCAAACAGACTTTGTACCCGCTCGCGTAAACGTTCTTGCTCACCTTGTAATGCGTCGCCAGTTAAAATACGAGTAATGCCTGGGTTTTTTTCAGCAAAGGTTAGAAGTAATAATAGAATGTTATAAATGCGCGTTTGGCTTTCTTTTTCGTTTTCAATAATAATATTTATACGAGATAAAAGGGTATCTTCAATAAACTCAATTAAGCCCTCAAACATACGCGCTTTGCTCGGAAAATGACGGTATAGCGCAGCTTCAGACACACCCACCTCAGCAGCTAGTTTTGCTGTGGTGATACGTTGTCCTAAATTAGTTTCTAACATTTGTGCGAGTGCTTGCAGTATTTGCTCTTTGCGATTACTTCTTTTTGTCGCAGGCATGAACATTCCTTTTTATTAGTTATTCTTAGTGGCGCAGTTAAGAACCCTAGTCATTTTTTGTTCAAATGATTGGCGTATGTTAATGTTTTATTCAGTTTGTTTCCAGCCTTTTTATAGATGTTTAGCCAGCTGTTCGATCACTTTGCGAGCTATTTCTATTTTACTTGTAGTTGGTAATTCTAGTTGTTCATTATGCCAGTACAGTGTTAAAGCATTATGATCGGAATTAAACCCTAAGCCACTTTTTGATACGTCATTAGCGCAAATCATATCTAGATTTTTATTCTTTAGTTTACCTTTAGCATAGCTTTCTACATTTTGAGTTTCGGCGGCAAATCCAACCGTATAGGGGCGGTTTTGTGTAAGGTTTGCAATAGCTGCAATTACGTCAGGGTTTTTAGTTAAAGTAAGAGTGAGTTCGTCGCCTTGCTTTTTCATTTTTTGAGTCGCAATGTTTGCAGCTCGATAATCTGCTACAGCGGCGCAGCCAATAAATGCATCTGACTGTGGTGCATAAATTAATGATTCATTTAGTAACTGCTCAGCGCTTTCAATATTTATTAAATTTACGCCAAGAGGCGCTTTAATCGTAACAGGACCCGAAATTAAATTAACCTTAGCACCGAGTTGCAAAGCGGCTTCTGCCAGTGCATAACCCATTTTTCCAGAGCTGTGATTTGATATAAAACGTACCGGATCGAGAGGCTCACGCGTTGGGCCTGCTGTTATTGTAATTGTTTTTCCTGCAAGTAATTGCGGTTGCTCTTTTGCTATACATAGCGCAACTAGCTCATGTGGCTCTAACATGCGTCCAGCGCCTATATCGCCACAGGCTTGCTCACCTTTACCTGGGCCCCAAATAAGTACGTTACGTGCTTTTAATGTGGCTAAATTAGCTTGTGTTGCTGCGTGTGCATACATTTGCTGGTTCATGGCTGGCGCAACTGCGACTTTTGCAGGCGTTGCTAGCAGTAACGTCGTTAGTAGGTCGTCAGCAATGCCGGCTGCCATTTTAGCAATAATATTACACGTCGCAGGAGCAACTAAAATTAAGTCAGCCCATTTTGCAAATTCAATATGCCCCATTGAAGCTTCAGCAGAAGGGTCTAGTAGTGAGTCAGAGACTGTTTCTCCACTAACGGCTTGCATGGTCAGTGGTGTAATAAAGTGTTTAGCTGATTCAGTCATAACTACTTTTACTTCACAACCAGAGTCTTTTAATCGCCTAACGAGTTCTGCACATTTATAAGCTGCAATACCGCCGGTAATACCTAGTACAATTTTTTTGTTTGTTAAGTTAGTCATGGATGTTCATCAGTTTTTATTAAATATTGGGCTTAAAATAACAAATCTTTACCCATACAGCGAAGTTTTTTAATTCGAAATAACAGGCTAAATTTCAAATTTGCATTACATTTATAAGACACTTTCGCCTCTCAAGGATGAATAATGCAACTGACTTCACTACCAAACTCACTTCGACCTCGTGAAAAGCTCATAGCAAAGGGGGCTAAGGCGCTGACTGACGCAGAGCTTCTTGCCATATTTTTACGAACAGGGTTACCGGGAATGAATGTAATTGAGTTGGCTCAGCATTTATTAAACGAGAATAAAACACTTCATAATTTGTTTAATGCCAGCATTGAGGAGTTTTGCTCTCAAAAGGGGTTAGGGACCGCTAAGTATGTTCAGCTACAAGCTGTGTTAGAGCTAAGCCAACGTTATATGCAGGAGCGTTGCCAACGAGACGCCGTGTTTAATTCGCCAAACTCAGTTTACGATTACCTAACAATTCAAATGCGAGGCTTGCAACAAGAAGTATTTATGGTGTTATACCTAGATAGCCAAAATAGATTAGTAAAAGATGAAATACTTTTTTATGGCACAATTAATTCTGCCAGTGTTTATCCGCGTGAAGTGGTAAAGGCTGCCCTTAAAAATAATGCAGCCGCTGTTATTTTTGCGCATAATCACCCAAGTGGTATTGCAGAACCGAGCCAAGCAGACAAACTTATTACTAATAAATTGCAGCAAGCACTGCAATTGGTCGACATAAGTGTGCTTGATCACATCATTGTTGGTGGAGAAACGTGTGTTTCGTTTGCCGAGCGAGGCCTGATTTAGCTTTGTTAGATACAGAAGTGTGTTAAAAATGAGCTGTTTAACGTGTTTTGGCAAATTAGTTTAATTTAAATGCAGTTTTTACTTTCCCTAAGGGCATTCGATCTTTATAATTAGCCGCTATCAAATTTACATATATGAGCTGATTGGATAGATCAGTGTTTGATCTTTGCCTGTAAAAGCTGTATAAAGAGCGCCCTTCGATTTATCTCTAGGGCGGAAATACACGGCCTTAGATTAAATTAAGCTCGAGCGAAGTTATTGGAGATATATAGACATGTCTAAAGTATGTCAAGTTACAGGTAAGCGTCCTGCGGTTGGTAATCACCGTTCACACGCGAGAAACGCGACTAGACGTCGTTTCCTACCTAACCTACAAACACACCGTTTTTGGGTTGAAAGTGAAAAACGTTTTGTAACATTACGCACTACTACTAAAGGTATGCGTATTATCGATAAAAAAGGCATCGACACGGTTCTTACAGAAATCCGTGCTCGCGGCGTTAAAGTTTAAGGATCTGAATCATGCGCGATAAAATCCGTTTAGTTTCAACTGCCGGTACTGGTTTTTTCTACACTACTGACAAAAACAAACGTAACATGCCTGAGAAGATGGAAATCAAAAAGTTTGATCCAAAGATTCGTAAACATGTTCTTTTTAAAGAAGCTAAAATTAAGTAATTTTAGTTCTTTTAGAATTTAAAAACCCAGCTTAGGCTGGGTTTTTTGTTTTTAAAAATATGATTAGTGAATTGATATAAAAAAACCTCGTTGGCATAACCAACAAGGCTTTTAAATCAATAAATGAAAACACAATTAGATTTTTTTGAATGCATCTTGTAGTGGTGGTACTACTTGCTTTTTACGGCTTAGTACGCCATCTAACCATACTTTATCATTCTCTGGTTTTACACCGTAAGCCTGCTCAACTAAGTTTGCATCGTCAGATACAATTAGCATTTCTGAGCCTTCTTTCATTATATCGGTAAGCAGTAAAAATACAGAGTGGCGATTACCCTCAACTTTTAGCTTAGCAATATCGGCTGCAAGGTCTGCTTTAATATCGTCAAAAACAGCAAGGTCGATTACTTCTAGTTGGCCAATGCCTACTAGGTTACCGTTCATGTTGAAATCTTTAAAGTCACGCATTACTAAATCACGTGCTGGTGTGTTTTCTACCGCAGATTTAACGCGGAACATATCCATACCAAGTTCTTTAAAGTCTTCTACGCCTGCAATTTCAGCTAGCGCTTCAACACATTTAATATCGGCAGTGGTACATGTTGGTGATTTAAATATGACTGTGTCGCTTAAAATTGCACACATCATAATGCCCGCAATGTCTTTAGGGATTTCTACGCTGTAGAAGTCGTACATCATTTTAATAATGGTGTTTGAACAACCAACAGGACGAATCCAACATTCAAGCGGAGTAGATGATGTTAAGTCACCTAATTTGTGGTGATCTACCACGCCAACAACGCGAGCTTGGTCGATATCATCGGGTGCTTGTGTTTTTTCTGTGTGATCTACAATATACACATCTTCACCCGCGTAGCTTAATTTAAGCTCTGGTGCTTCGAAGCCAAATTTATCAAGGATAAATTGAGTTTCAGGTGAAATTTCACCAAGACGAGTTGGAATTGCAGGCTCATCGATTTGGTTTTTTAAATAAGCCAGTGCAATTGCACCACAAATAGAATCTGAATCTGGGATTTTATGGCCCACTACATACATAGACATTGACGGAACTCCTTTAAATTTGCCGATATTCTAACAAAGTCTGCGGCCTTTAACATATAGACAGCGCAATTAAGTTTTAGTTACACTTTAAAATCTTGAATTTACTAGGTGTATTAATATGCGACTGGGCCGTAAAGGTTGGAACAACGTTATAATATTTTCGATGTTGATTATGATCTTCTTCTTAAATGGCTGGCATAAGCAACTTTTGGGAGGGGAGGATAAACCAACATTACAAGCCGTACTCCCCCAGCAAAGTTTTGTACTGACACTGCAATTTGTTGATCAAAAAATTGAGCGAATAGGAACAAGCTGGCGTACAACCCCACTACAAAAAGACATACCACTTGTGTGGCAAGCATCTGAGCAGCAACTTAGTGATTTAATTAACCAATGGCAAAGCGCGCAGTTAATGGGTGTTAACGAATCTGTTGTTTTTAATCCTAATGCACCTTTATATGTTGCTACATTTGAGTTGGCTGGCGAGAGTTTACCTTGGGTTTATTTGCTTTATAAAGGCGATGGGCAATATTACTTACTCGAAAAGAGTAGCCAACGAATACTCGCACTCGATTTAAAAACTGCACAGCAGCTATTTCCTAGTTTTGATTTTTCACAAAGTGAGTCTAATTAATGCCTGAATTACCAGAGGTAGAAGTGAGCCGAATGGGCATCACTCCCCACGTACAAAACCAAGTTGTTACAAAGGTAAATATTTACAATGCCAGTATGCGCTGGCCAGTGCCAGATGACGTGTATCAACTTGAAGGGCTAATTGTTACTAGTATTGAACGACGAGCTAAATACTTACTTTTACACTGTGAGCTTGGGAGCACTATTTTACATTTGGGTATGTCAGGTAATTTACGTGTTGTAGATAAAAGTGAGCCGCTTAAAAAGCATGACCATGTAGAGTTTATTTTTGGCAACGGTAAAGCACTGCGCTTAAACGATCCTCGTCGCTTTGGTTGCTGCTTATGGCAAGAGCCAGGTGAAGTGCATAAGCTACTCTCTAAGCTTGGTCCTGAGCCGCTTACCGATGATTTTTTTGCTAAACGCGTGTACGAACAATCGCGCAATAAAAAAGTACCCGTAAAGCAATTTATTATGGATAACGCAGTGGTGGTTGGTGTTGGTAATATTTACGCGAATGAATCGTTATTTAAAGCGGGTATACATCCAAAGCGAGAAGCGGGAAAAGTATCGCTCAAACGTTATCAAGCACTTATCCCTATTATAAAAGACACGCTTGCTGCGGCCATTATGCAAGGTGGTACAACGCTTAAAGACTTTGCACAAAGTGATGGTAAGCCCGGGTATTTTGCTCAAGAGTTATTAGTATATGGGCGCAAAGGCAAGCCATGTATGACGTGTGAAAACGAATTGGAAGAAATTAGATTGGGGCAGCGCAGTACTATTTTTTGCTCAAATTGCCAAAAGTAGTTATCTAGGGCGTGTTGACCTTTCGTGATTGATTTTGCAGCAGACTGTTTGGTATTTAGGCAAGGCAGAGCCTATGTAGTGTGGTTATTCCCCATAAATTGGCGATAACGCAGCATAAATACCAAACATGCGCTGCCCTTTGGGTTCTTTCTAGGGGCGATTAACTCTTTGTTGCTCGATTTTTACTTAGCCCGCTAGGTTACAAACCTCGCGCCGCGATTAAATCGCCCCTAGATTGAACAAATTTCAATCCACAAAGTTCAACACGCCCTAGTTATTTGAATATTCAGTTATTTAAATTTTATCGATTCTAAATTTAATGATATTTAAGGGCCAGCTTTAAAAGCTGGCCCTTTATTTTAAAGCTCGAACGGTGCTACACCGACCGCTTTCATTTTATATCCTACCTGCGCTATTTCGCCCGACCATGTTTCAGTACTTATTATTCCAGTTACAACAATTGCGTCGTATAGGCTATCTATTGGTACTCCACCTTTAATTGTTACATGGACTATTTGATTTGGCGGTGGCGGTGGTACGTGTATACAGGCGCCAAAATAAGGAACGAGTAAAAACTCGGTAATTACTTCGCTATCGCCCTCAAGTGGCACAACAAAACCAGGCAAACTCACCGATTGGCCATCAAGTGCCTTTACCACTGGAGCATCTAAATCGGGTTGCACCCAGTTTTGATCACTACCTTCGTGATTAGCTTGTGCTTGAGTGTCTATTTGCACGTGGTTTTTAGGGATTAAGTCTTCCCAAAAAATTTCTTTTGGTGGATTAGCATAACTCGCTACGCTTACAAATAATAAGTTAATAGCAGCAATGTACTGAAAAGCTGTTTTAAAAAATGTCATAAAATACCTAAAAATTATGCTTTTATACTCATACCATCGCTGAGTGAATAAAAATAAGCGCGAGTAGCGGGTATTAAGCCAATAATAAAACCGGCTGCCATAATAACGCCGATTAAGCTCAGTTCATAGTAAGAGAGTATTGTGATATTTACGCTTATACCGGCATGGCTTTGTAAGTAACCGCCGACTGAAAAAATAACTAAATAGTAAAGCACACTACCTACTAGGCAACCAAGTAAAGTAGTCAGTAGTGACTCAATACTTATAAGTGTAAATAAATGCCAAGGGCGAGCGCCTACCGAACGTAATATAGCAAGTTCGCGACGACGCTGACTCAGGTTTGCAAGCAATGTCGTTAGCATGCCAAGTAGGCTTACTAACACGACAACAGCTGAGAATAGCAAAAGTATTTTTTCTACTATGGCGAGCATTTCCCATAACTCTTTAAGTGTTACTGTTGGCATAATCCCAAGCAGGGCTTCTGGCTTATATTGATTTATATTGCGCCTAATTTGTAGCGTGTATAAAGGCGATTTGAATCCCATTAAAAATGCTGTAATTTGTTTTGGATGCCCAACTAGGTCGTTATGTTCGTCATGCTCATGCTCATGCTCATGCTCAAGGCTCGCTTTACCGCCGTGAATTAAATCGATTGCAGCCAAAGGAATATGCAGCGTTTTATCAACAGGCGTGCCAGTAGGGTTTAAAATACCGACGACTTTAAATGGGTTATCGTCATGATGATGAAAACTGGTGTTCCCCATACCGTGCGATATAACAATAGAGTCGTTAAGTTTATAACCTAATTTATTAGCGACTTCACTACCTAGCACCACTTCGTTAATTGCAGCAAAAGGGTGGCCTTTGTTAAAGGTTAAATTTTGTTTTTTTGCAAAGCGATAATGGCTAAAGTAATCAAGTGTTGTGCCTAGTACCGCTTGGCCTTTATGGCTGTCGCCTAGGCTTATAGGTATGCTCCATTTTACGCCTCGCTGACTTGTTATGTATTCATAACTTTTCCAGCTTACGCCGTTATTAGTATGGCCAATTCTAAATACTGACGAAAGCAGCAACTGTATGTCGCCGGTACGCGCACCAACAATTAAATCAGTGCCCGAAATAGTATTACTAAAACTACTTTTAGCATCAATTCGTACACGCTCAATACTTAAAAGTAGCATTACACTAATTGCGATAGTAAATAATGTAAGCAGTACACTTGCACGGCGGTTTAATAAGCTTTTGTAAGCAAGTTTAGCGATGATCATACTTGTTCCTGCAAGCTTATAAGGTCAATGGAGCGGTCAAATAAAGGCTTTAGTGTTTCATCGTGGCTCACAAATACCAGCGTACTATTAGATAACTTTGCCTGCTCAAACAGTAACTTTATAAAGCTTTCACGGTTATTTGTATCGAGTGCAGATGTGGGCTCATCAGCAATTATTAATTCAGGGCTGCCTATAAATGCGCGAGCTGCAGCAACGCGCTGTTGCTGTCCAATACTTAATGTCGCTACATCTTTATGGTGATACTGCGCAGTAAGGCCTAAAGCATTTAATAACCGCATCGCTTCTTTTTGTAAGGCAGAGTTTTTATTTGATGATTGCTTTAATATTTTTTGTTTTCGACTTTTTGAAAACTCACACCCAAGCGTTATATTTTCAATAGGAGTTAAATAAGGAAGCAGGTTAAAGTTTTGAAAAATGTAGCCAATGTGATCCGCTCTAAAAACATCACGGGTAGTATTGCTTAATGTAGTTAGGTTTTTGTCTAAAATTGATACCTCACCGCTAGTGGCTGTATTAATGCCAGCAAGAATCGCTAATAAGGTCGATTTACCTGAGCCACTAGGACCGTGTAAAAAAATATGCTCACCTTTTTCGATAACTAGCTCTTTTATGGTGAGCGTGGGTGAGCTATCGCTTTTATGCCACTTAAAAGTTACGTTTTTTAGGTTTATCATTATCTTGTTACCAACCCCAGTAGTTTAGATCTTTGCGCATTTTTAGCTGTCTTATTATATTTAGTGGCTTGGGTTTTAGTTTATCGTTACTTTGTAAAAATTCATTAGCTGCATTCAATACGCGCTGGCTAGATTGACCATCGGTGTATGGATGAAGTTCCTGGCAATAGCTTTCAATATTTTGCATTAAATCACTAGGTTTAGTAAGCGCATGTTCAATAGCGGCTTCTACTTCATCAGCGTCGGTAATATCAAGTAAATGAGGAAGTGGTTTTTGATTACAAAATGTGACTACCGGTTTACGCAGTAGTAAAAACATTAAAAGAACTGACGATGTATCGCACAGCATAACATCGGCAGCTTGCAATAACGGCAAAACGTTATCGGTTTCAATAAATGTTAGACTTTCGTTACTCAGCGCTTTGTATTTATTAACCCATTCAGCAGGCATTTTAGGATGAAATTGCATCAAAATACGCCACTTACCTTGTTCACTAAAATGTTTTATTTGCTCATATAATTTAGGAGCAAGTGATAGCTTTCGTGAGAAAGTAGAGCATATAAGTAAAGTAGGGCGAGGGTCGTCACTTACATAAGGATTATTTGAAGTATTGCTAAAAAGTGGATCGAGTGTTGGCCAGCCAGTTTCAGTTACTTTAAAGAAACCATGCTGCTTAGCTAGCTCTTTAAATCGGGTTGTTGTATTTGGACCTTGCGTACAATATAAATCGTAACAACCACGAATGTTAAAGTGATCCTCTTGCCCTTTCCGATTTAATTTTCCTGAATTGAACCCGTGAAATACAGCCACTTTTTTACCAGGAATAAAATTAGGAATTATATTGCCCGGTATAAATGTAATGTTTGGAGCCCAGCTTTTAACATCTTTTATGGTATGTAAACGCTGCTCGTTTGTGGTTAAAAAATCGGGGTTTACTTCGTTACCCGCTAAAAACCAGCGGACTTCGCCACCATTAGCTAGTACTGCAGCCTGAATAGGCCTCAAGATAGCGTACGAATAATTTTGAGAGATATACATCAAGTATTTTTTATTTTTAGTGGCAGTTAAGTAGTTCAAGCTATCTCCTCAGGCTGGTTGGCACATTAAGTTTACCCCATTGCGACTCGCTTATAAATATATGCCTTTATTTGTTTTAAGCATCCGATTGAGCTTTGAGGTTGGCTAGATTATTATACAGCCCATATAACCCCATACCATACTTTGCTCAAAGAGCATCCCTAACCCCGGAGATAGCATGACTAGCTATAAAGTTTTAGACGTAAACGATGATTTACCCATTCGTACCAAAGGTGAAGTACACAGCGGTAAAGTTCGTTCAGTTTATTGGTTAACTGATGAAGACAGCGCTCGATTAATTAAAGATAAAGGCTATCAAGTACCGACTGGTACTGAGCTTGCTATTATGGTTATTTCAGACCGAATTTCTGCATTTGATTGCATTTGGCAAGGCGAAAACGGTTTAAATGGCGTACCAGGTAAAGGTATAGCGCTAAACTCAGTGGCAGCCCATTGGTTTAAGTTATTTGATAAAGCGGGTCTTGCGGGCAATCATATTGTAGATATTCCGCATCCGTATGTGTGGATTGTACGCAAAGCCAGTACAGTAAAGGTAGAGGCAATTGCTCGCCAATATATTACGGGTAGCATGTGGCGCGATTACGCTAAAGGCATACGTAACTTTTGTGGTATTGACTTGCCAGAAGGTTTAAAAGCGAACCAAAAGCTTGATAACGTTTTAATTACGCCATCAACAAAAGGTATTATTGAAGGCGTTGCTGATATTCCGCCAGTTGATGATGTAAATATTACTCGCGCTAACATTACTAATAACTTAGATGTATTTAACTTTAAATCGGCAGATGACGTAACCAAATACGAAAAACTGTTAGTTGAAGGTTTTAAATTAATTAGTGATGAGCTAGCGAAGCTTAACCAAATTTTTGTAGATACAAAATTTGAGTTTGGTTATGTAGAGGATTTAAATGGCGCGCAACAGCTTATATATATTGATGAAGTAGGCACGCCTGATTCGTCACGTATTTGGGATGAAGCTGCATACAAAAATGGTAAAATTGTTGAAAATTCTAAAGAAGGTTTTCGCCAATTACTTATTAATAATGTGCCAGAGAGCGACGTATTATTAAATAAAGATCGCATGAGTGAGCGTGAGCAATTAGCAAAAGATTATATTTTACCAGAATCAGTAATGCTTGAAGTGTCAAATACCTATGTTGGCATAGCGAGCAAAATTGTAGGTAAAGATATTGTGATCCCTGAGAATCCTCGCCAAGAAGTAATTACTATTTTAGATAACGATTACGGATTAATTGTTAAATAGCAGCACTTAAGTGCTAACAAAGCCAGTAACTAAGTCTTTATTTTTAGTTACTGGGCTATAATTCTTGCAATTAGTGCTCGTCTCTAATTAACTTAACCTAACATTAATATTTAGGTGTTGTTATGTTTGAGCGGGCATTGCAAAAGTTTGCTAAAAGTCATTACTTTTTAGCTATAGGTTTGTTTTTTAGTCAGTTTGCTTTAAGTGCGAATATTGAATTAGTAATAGAAGATCAACACGGCCAAAAGTTATCAGGTGCAGTGGTTGAGCTTAATATTGCTGACAAACAAGCCACACCATCAAATTTGCCCATTGCTATAATGGATCAAGTCCATAAGCAGTTTTTACCCGAATTATTAGTTGTACAACAGGGTCAAAAAGTTAACTTTCCTAACAGCGATAATATTCGCCATCATGTTTATTCTTTTTCACAAGCTAAGCCTTTTCAACTAAGATTATATTCAGGGCAACCAAAAGAGCCCATTACGTTTGAGCAACAAGGGGTTGTTGTTTTAGGGTGTAATATTCATGACTCTATGGTTGGCTATATCTATGTAGCGAGTAGTGAATCCGTATATAAAACAGATAAAAAAGGCTATGTTAGTTTGCCTATTAATACGCTGCCTGCACAAGTGAGTGTGTGGCACCCTTTACAAACAGCGCCATTGGAGAATAAAAAAATGATAACAATTAATTCTCAAAAACAGTTACAGATAACAGTAAACACATCGACCCCAGCACCTAGAAATACCTTTGGTAGTAAGTTTAAGGCTGGTAATGACTAATAGTTTACGAAATCGCATAACCATTTTATGTGTTGGCTTAGTGTTATTAACCACTATGGTCAGCTTGTTTAGTTTTTGGTGGTCTACGAGTAAGTTTCAAGAAGAAAAAGTAAATCAAGACATTACCGTAGCGCAAAATGTTTATAAGCAATATTTAAAATCAAAAGAAAGCTTACTACTAACCGCAGCAAAAGTACTCACCTCCGACTTTGGTTTTAAGCAAGCTGTAGCAACGCGGGATGCCGGGACAATAAGCAGTGTGTTGTTTAATCATAGCCAACGTATTGATGCCGAATTAATGCTGCTACTTGATTTATCGGGTAGGCTAATTTCCGCCAATACTGACGAAGACGCTTTTGCACATAACTTAAAGCCGTTAATGGAAGAGCTTTTAAGTGCGCCAGAAGAGTCTAGTTTTGTGGTGCTAAATAACGAGCTTTACCAAATTATTTTATTACCCGTAAGAGCGCCACGTACAGTGGCCTATAGTTTGGTGGGTTTTAAAATTGATGACAATGTAGCCCATGAACTAAAAAGCTTAACAGGCATGGATGTGAGCTTTATAGGTAGCGCTGACGATATTGTTATTAGTTCATTAGCTAATCGCCCTGAGCAATTTGAACCTGTTAGCTATTTTAGTACCGTAACCACATCGCGTTTTTTTGGTGAGTATTTGGTGTATCGTAACCGAGATATAGATTTACCATCGTTGTTGACCCATCCTATAATTATTTTACTGAGCGCCGATTTAACACAAAGTTATAGTGACTTCGAAAAACTTCTTTTTACACTTATTATTTTAGCTATTTTAACTATGTTTGTAGGTGTTATTACGAGCAGCATATTTGCAAATAACTTAACTACGCCACTTACTCAACTAGCTGTAATAGCAAGGCAATTTGCACAAGGTAATTATGCTTTTGAATTTAAAGGGCGAAGGCAAAGTACCGAAATAGACACGCTAGTCGCAGCGTTTGATAGCATGGGTAATGATATTAATCAGCGCGAGCAACAAATTAGCTTTCAAGCCAGACACGACTCCCTAACAGGCTTTTATAACCGCTCAGCCATGCTTGAGGTGCTTGATGATGAGTTAGATTCATCAGCCGAGTATACGCTCGTTGCAATAGACATAAAAGGTCTTCGCCATATAAACGATAAGCTCGGTCCGCGCATTGGTGATGACTGCCTAAAGGCGGTTGCTTGCAGAATAAGTGAGTTTTCGGATGAGTTAGGGGGCTTTCATGCTCGTATTGGCGGCGATGAGTTTTTAACTGTGTTTCCGACTGCGGCAGCGCGCGAACACAAAAGCGGTATTGTTGGCTTAATGGCACAATTACAAGCGTGCTACACCATTCAAAAACTAAAAATTAACTTACGCTTTAGTGCGGGCATTGTGCAGTATCCTACACAAGGTATTGCAAGTGATGACTTAATGCGCCGTGTGCTAATTGCAGTTGAAAGTGCTGCAAACACACAAGAGAGCATACATTATTATCAAAATGGTGAAGACGAGGCGCACTTAGAGCGCTTAATAATGCTTGATGAATTAAAGCAGGCTATTAGTGATGACGATGGTCAATTGTTTATGACTTATCAGCCAAAATTACATTTGAAATCGCAAAAAATAGATAAAGTTGAGTCGCTTATTCGCTGGCAGCGAAAAGATGGTAGTTGGGTTAACCCCGAGCTGTTTATTGACTTAGCTGAGCAGTCGGGGCTTATTGTTGAACTTACTGGGTGGGTTGTTAATACGGTTGTAGCACAAGTAGCAGATTGGCAGTCTAAAAATATAAACTTACAGGCTGCAATAAATGTATCTGCGCAAGACATAGCATTTCCGGGCTTTCATGCTGCATTAGTTCGTACGCTTAAAAAGTACAAAGTAGATCCTAGGCTGATCACTATTGAGCTTACTGAGCGCGATATGATCGAAAACGAAGAAAAAGGTATTAAAGCGCTCGAAAACCTAAAGGCAATTGGCGTTAAAATATCATTAGATGATTATGGTGTAGGGCAAACATCACTTGGCCGATTAAAAATGCTGCCGATTGATGAGCTTAAGCTAGATAAGTGCTTTATCCTAAAACTTGATGAATCGCAAAAAGATCAATTTATAGTGCAATCATCAATTACGTTGGGGCATCAGCTAGGTTTCTCGGTTGTAGCTGAGGGGGTTGAAACACTTGGCTCATTAAATTTACTTAGAGGTATGCAGTGCGACCATGCACAAGGCTATTACTTAAGTAGGCCTTTAAAAGCAGAACTATTAGAAGAATGGCTGGAGGAATACTATGAAAAAAATTAAATACTTATTAGCAAGTTTGTTTTTAATAATTAGTGTACCGAGCATTGCAAGCAATGGAAAACTGCTAGCTACGCCGGGAGTTTCTCAAATTGAAGGCAGTGGCGGCGGTGGTATTGTACCGTGGGCACAACTTGCTGGGTACGCAAGTGATGATGAATTTTCGGTAAATGGCTTTTGTAGCCGCGCAGATGTAACCGACTACACACTTGACGTATGTGGTGCACAACTTAATTTATTTAATCGTGTTGAGCTCAGTTATGCCCAACAGCGCTTTGATGTACCAGCACTTGATGCTGAAATAGAGCAATCAATTACAGGTGCTAAAATACGTTTATATGGTGATATTGTTTACAGTGATTGGCCACAACTTAGCTTAGGTATTCAGCATAAATCACTGGATGATGGCAGTATTGCAACACTTGTAGGCGCAGAAGATACTAGCGGCACTGACTACTACCTCGCTGCTAGTAAGTTACATTTGGGGGCTATTGCTGGTTATAACTGGTTTTGGAACGTAACCACACGATACAGCGAAGCTAATCAACTTGGTTTGCTTGGCTACGGTGGAGAAAATGGTAGTGGTAAAGTGCTATTTGAAGGCAGCACAGCACTATTTTTTAGTCGTGAAGTCGCCGTAGGTGTTGAGTATCGTCAAAAATCAAATAACTTAAACTTAGGCGAACAAGATTGGAAAGACTTATTTGTAGCATGGATGCCTAATAAGCACGTAAGTGTGACAGCGGCTTACCTTGATTTAGGAAGCATTGCAGGGGCTGACGATCAAACAGGTTGGTATTTATCGGTAACAGGGTATTGGTAATGAAAAGCGTTGGTATTTTTATAGTATGCGTAGGATTGCTTTGTAGTTGTGCTAGCTCAACGCAATTATCGCTTTATCAAAAGCTGGATGGTAAAGCGGGGATAGGCAGAATTGTTGATAGCTTTATCTATCAAATAGGTAATGACGAGCAGATAATTCATTACTTTGAGCACAGCAATATAGCGTACTTTCGCCAAGGGTTTATTACTCATATGTGCATGCTAGTAGAAGGCCCATGTACATACGATGGCGACTCTATGGTAGCAATCCATACAGGTATGCATATTACAGAGAAAGACTTTAATCATGTGGTTGATTTACTTATAAATGCAATGAATGAGCAGAACATTAGCCATAGTTTGCAAAACGATATTCTCTCTAGAATGGCACCACTTCGTGGTGAAATTATAAAAATGTAATCACTTTGTTTTTGTTATGCTCCTTTCAAGGTAGAATATAAAGAAAAAATAATAGTGATCCTATATGAATATAATTTTTGATACGCAAAGTCTTTACTATCTCCCTCAGTATATCCCTGTATATAAAGAATTATGTAAAAATGGCATCAAAAGTAAATTTGTATTTTATAAAAATAGCCATGAACATTTAATCCAGCGTGTTATAGATGACTATGACTTAGAGCACATCTGGGTTAACGAACAACAACAATCAATTGCTTATTACGAAAATGAAAAAGCTGATTGGGTTTTTTTTGCCAACTCTTTTTGTTACCTAGACCGCTTACATAAAGTATCTAAAAGCGCTCAGCTCGGACATGGAATAGGCCCTAAATCAAGTTACTATACTAAGTCTAGTCAAGCAATGACAGTTAGATTTGTTGAAGGTCAGTACAGACTAAACCGTTTAAAATCAATGTATCCAAATGATGAATTTGTTGATGTAGGCTTTTGCAAATTAGACCCTATTTTTAATAAGGAAAAAATTGATGGTACGTTAGAATTAACTAACTTTGATAATAAAAAACAAACTATTTTATACGCTCCTACATTTTATCCAAGCAGCTTAGAGTTATTTCCTGAAAATTGGCCGGAACATTTTGGTGATTACAACATCTTAATAAAACCTCATTACTTTTCTATTAGTAAAGAGCGTTATAAAAAACACGTGAAATTGCTAGATCATTGGTCAACGTATCCCAATGTATATTTAGCAAAAGTAGAAGATTATTCGTTAGTGCCTTTTTTAGATAAAGCAGATTTATTGATTAGTGATGCATCATCAGCTTTATTTGAATTTGCTCTGTTAAACAAGCCGGTCATTTGGTGCGATTTTTTGAAGTTGCGGTGGGGATACAAAGGAATATTTTCATATCGTTTTAAAAAGCGAATGGATCAAGATTATGGTGAGTATGCGAATGTTGCTATACACGCCAAAAAATATAAAAACCTTAAAAAGTTAGTTGAACAACAACTGGCTGAACCAGAAAGCTTAGCTAATATTAGATTGTCTTTATCAGAAAAGTTAGCGGGTAAAATGGACGGTAAAGCAAGTAATAGAATTGTTCAATATTTAATAAAAAATAAGTAACTATTACAAAAGTATTTGGATGTAATCGAACTACTAAAAGGATTTATAAACTCTAAATTATAATTGGGCTTTAGAAATGAAAAAAATTGGATATACAACGGGTGTTTTTGACTTATTCCACATAGGTCATTTAAATATTCTGAAAAGAGCCAAATTAGAGTGTGATTACTTAATTGTGGGTATTACTACCGATGAGTTAAGCAAGTCAGCTAAAAATAAAGAGCCAGTGATTCCTTTTCAGGAGCGTATGGAAATAGTTGAAGCAATAAAATTTGTTGATGAAGTTGTTCCCCAGGTTAACTATGACAAAGAAGAAGCCTGGAACAACTTAAAATTTGATAAAATGTTCGTGGGTGATGATTGGAAGGGCACCGATAAGTGGAACCAAATAGAAGCTGACTTTAAAAAGTTTAATGTTGAAATATGTTATTTCTCTTATACCTCTCATACATCTAGTACAAAATTAAGAAACGTATTAGACAAAATATGTAGTGCTAAATAATTAATGAAAAACCTAATTAGCTGTCAGCAATTACACGAGCAACTTAATAATCCTGCATTAGTGATATTTGATGCAGGTATGCTGCGCCCAGGTGTTTTGGGTACTTATTCGCCTCAAGCAATGCTGCCTAGCGCTAAACGTTTTGACATAAAAAACGAATTGGCCGATAGATCAAATCCCTTACCAAGTATGGTATGCAGCGAGCAGCAGTTTACCCACGTGATGCAAAATGCAGGTGTAAATAACGACTCGTTTATAGTTGTATACGAAGATGGCGGTTTATTTAGCGCAGCAAGAGCGTGGTGGATGTTTAAAGCTATGGGGCATCACAATGTTAAAGTACTCAGTGGTGGCCTTAAAAAGTGGTTAGAGAGCGATTACGCCACACAACAAGGTTATAGCAAAGCGTCAGGTAAAGGTGATTTTACGGCAAACTATAACTCTGCGTATTTTATTAATAGCCAACAAGTGGTTGACGTAATCGATGAGCCCAGCACTGCATTGCTAGATGCACGTGCTTATAAGCGTTTTACAGGCGAAGAAAGTGAACCCCGAAAAGGCATGCGTAGCGGGCATATCCCAAATAGTCGCTCGTTGCCTTTTATGAATTTACTTAATAAAGGTGAAGCAAAACCACTTACTGAAATTAAAGCGATATTTAATGACGTGGTCGGTGATGCGCAGCAGTTACAATTTAGCTGTGGCTCAGGTATTACAGCCTGTATTTTAGCGTTATTTGCTACCGAATGTGGTTACAGTAATTTAAGCGTTTATGATGGCTCGTGGAGTGAGTGGGGCGCAAGTAACTCGCTGCCTATTACCAAACGTGAATAAGTTGAAATAGTACAGCAGCAAATTTATTGTAGGCGCTTTGCTTGCTAGCGCGCTTAATTTACACATGGTTATATTAACAATCTTTTGCGTGAGCAAGCTTCACGCCTACGTGGAGGTAATTTTAAACATTGATTACCACTGAGAACACCGAGGCGCTTTGCGCTACACAGAGGGAAATAATAATATTTGTAAGTCGCTTCTGCTTAATTTTTACTTACCTTATCTGTGGTGAAATAATACGAAAGCGCATTAAAACTTTTTACAGTTTGTATCCATAAGGGCAGTTTTTACAGCCATTTTTACAACAGGTTCCTCGCTTTAAAAAAAACCACTTACTAAATACCATGTAACCATTTTGCATGGTGTAGTCGAGCCCTTCGATTAAATTGTCGTTACCTCTAAATTGTTTTGCAAAGTCTATTTGGGTTTTAATAGGTTGTGTATAAACACCCTTTAAAAAAGTATTTATTTTATTAAGCGTGCACTTGCGGCATAAACAACTTGTTGCTGTGATATCTAGCGGTAAAATAGCCGGCAGCTCATTGCACCAACACGCTGATATATCGTCTACATTACACGTTAGAGTACTGTGGCATTTAGCGCAGTTAAGTTGAGTCATTATAATTCTTTTTAGTAACAGTGAGCCAAGAATAACAAATATTATGAATACACAAAAAGCATTAGCTGAATTTATTACATTTGGTGAGCAAAGGGACGAAGCTATATCGGTTATCGTTTCAAGCCCTGCTGATAGCAATAAAACTCATTATACTCTCTCAACCGAGGTTTTAATTGATGTGCTTAAGCGCTGTTTAAGTAACGAAATAGACTTAGATGATTTAGAGCTTTGGGCAAACGTAATTGAATCGCGAGATGACATTGATTGTGCAGAGCATGAAGGTTTTATTTATGCGCTCAGTAATAGCGAGCAAATGGGAGAGCTTAATCATCAAAAGCTTGCTCAAATAGTTGCGTTAGTAAAAGTTTGATTTGTTTAAGAAGCGAGGTATAAAACCTCAGCTACAACATACACCAACCCTGTAGGTGCGAATTTACTTCGCGCTCATGTAACATGGCTTTGGTGTTTAAAAAGTGAGGTGTAAAACCTCACCTACAATATATGCAACCCTGTAGGTGCGAATTTACTTCGCGCTCATGTAACGTGGCTTTGGTGTTTAAAAAGCGAGGTGTAAAACCTCACCTACAATATATGCAACTCTGTAGGTGCGAATTTACTTCGCGCTCATGTAACGTGGCTTTGGTGTTTAAAAAGCGAGATGTAAAACCTCACCTACAAAAAAACCGCACTTCAATTGAATGCGGTTTTTTAAATTGAAAACAATCGTTTTAAGCGATTATTTATGATATCCCAAGCACGTTTCGACTTCGTTTTTAGAACCTAAAATAACGGCTACTCGCTGGTGGATTGCATCAGGCTGAATATCCATAATACGCTCGGTACCGGTTGATGCGATACCGCCAGCTTGCTCTACTAACATAGCCATTGGATTTGCTTCGTAAAGTAGGCGTAATTTATTAGGCTTTTTGGGATCTTTAGCGTCGGTAGGGTAAGTAAATAGACCACCACGGCTAAGTACGCGATGCACATCGCCCACCATTGCTGCAATCCAGCGCATATTAAAGTTTTTAGCGCGCGGGCCTGTATCGCCTGCTAGCAAATCATCGATGTAGTTTTGCATAGCTGGTTGCCAATGGCGTTGGTTAGACGCATTAATGGCAAACTCGTTTGTATCAGCAGGAATAGTGGCAAAATCTTCAGTAAGTAAAAAGCTGCCTTGTGTTTTATCAAGGGTAAACATACGCGTGCCTTTACCTGTAGTAAGCGCCAGCATAGTTGACGGGCCGTAAAGTACATAACCTGCTGCAACTTGCTTGTGACCTGGTTGCATAAAAATGCTTTCATCAGCAGCGTCAGAGCCCTCAGGCGCTTCCATAATAGAAAATATAGTACCGACAAGCGAGTTAATATCGGTATTTGACGAGCCATCTAATGGATCAAATGCCACTATAAATTTAGCGTCTGGGTTACCTGCTACTGTGTAGTCTTCTTCTTCAGAGGCGATTGCTTTAACCGTACCTGATTCCAGTAAAATATCTTTTAACAGCTGATTAGATAATACATCGAGCTTTTTTTGAGTTTCACCTTGAATGTTCTCATCAAGGGTTGAGCCTAATACGCCAGAAAGCGCGCCTTGACCAACGCGAAACGAAATTTCTTTACATGCTGCTAAAATTGTTCGAATTAATGATAAAAGTTCTCTTGAACAACCATCTTCAAGTAATACTGGAGGGAGTCTACGCATTCTATTTTCCTGATAACGTGTTAAAACCAATCATAATGTGAGAGAGATTAGCTTAGAGCGCTGAAATTCGTCTTAAATAACTGTATTGTTTAAATAGCACCCTATAATGGGACCACCTAATCGTACTTAAAACACAAATAACAAAGATAAGATTATGAAAAAAATACCACTACTAAGTTACATATTCTTTACTGTGCTGTGCTCTATCATAACTCAAGCGCACGCAGCAATTAAGTCAATTGATGAATTTACTACGCAAATGAATCATTTTCCGGGCTATTATTCGTTTTTTTACGATACCCAAAACGCAAAAGTATATTTAAAAGTTGATAAATTTGAACAACAATTTTTACTGCAGCAAAGCTTGCCTTACGGTATAGGCTCTAACGATATAGGCCTTGATAGAGGTCAGCTGGGTAATACTCACCTTGTGCAGTTTGAGCGTTTTGGCGACAAAGTAATGCTGCGGGCTGTAAATACTTACTATCGTGCTAATACAAGTAATAAGGCTGAACAGCAAAGCATTAAAGAAGCGTTTGCATCAAGTATACTTGCTGGTTTTAAAGTAGTCGCAGAAGATAAAGCCACAGCACTTATTGATTATACGCCTTATTTATTAAGTGATGTACATGGCGTAAGCCGGACGCTTGCTGCACGTAAGCAAGGCAACTTTAGCCTTGATGAATCACGTAGCGCCGTTTATATTAATCGCTCAAAAGCATTTGTAAAAAACACCGAGCTTGAAGCCGTACTTACATTTAAAGGCACAAAACCAGGTGAATTTGTTCGCCAAGTAAGTGCCGACCCTTATGCGCTTACTGTTCATATGCATCATTCACTTATTCAATTACCAGATGATAACTACACGCCTCGTAAGTTTAATCCGCAATCAGGTTTTTGGAGTATAGAACATAAAGATTACGCAGCGCCGCTTGGTGAGTCTATGTACGTGCGTTTTATACCGCGTCATCGTCTAACTAAAAAGGACTCAAGCTTACCTATTAGTGAACCTGTTAAACCAATTGTTTATTACCTTGATCCTGGCGTTCCAGAGCCTGTAAAAAGCGCTTTGCTTGAAGGTGGAAAGTGGTGGAACGATGCATTTACTGCTGCAGGATATAAAAATGCATTTATAGTAAAAGTACTGCCAAGTAATGCCGACCCTATGGATATTCGTTACAACGTCATTCAGTGGGTACATCGCGCAACGCGAGGCTGGTCATACGGTAGTTCGGTGATCGACCCACGTACAGGTGAAATACTTAAAGGGCACGTAACACTTGGCTCATTGCGTGTTCGCCAAGATATTTTAATAGCTGAAGCACTCGCTGCTCCTTATTTAAAAGGCAATGAAGTTGCTAAAAACTTGCAAGCAATGGCGCTTGATCGTATTCGCCAATTAAGCGCGCATGAAATTGGTCACACATTAGGTATTGCTCATAACTTTGCGGCATCGGTAGGGGATAGAGCTTCTGTAATGGATTACCCACATCCGCTACTTAGTTTTAATGAACAAGGTAAGCTTGATGTAACGCGCGGGTATGCAACAGGCATGGGCGTGTGGGATACCCAAGTAATTAAATATGGTTATAGCGATTTTACTAACCAAGATGAAAGCGCAGAACTCGCTGCTATTTTAAAGGAGAACAAGGCCAAAGGCCTTGAGTTTATATCAGATAGCGACGCTCGTGCTAAAGGTGGCGCACATCCAACAGCTCATCTATGGGATAACGGCACTAATCCTTCTCAGGAGCTTTTACGAGTACTCGACGTACGTAAAAAAGCGCTTTCGCAGTTTGGTATTAATAATATTAAAACGGGCGATTCACTATCGCAATTAGAGGAAAAACTAGTTCCGCTTTATCTGTTTCACCGTTTTCAGGTTGAGGCTGCAGTGAAACTTATAGCCGGTGTTGATTACGAATACGAAACACGCAGTGACTCACCCGCAAAAGGCGCACAAGTGGTTGATAAAAAAATGCAACAAGAAGCGGTAAACGCTCTTTTTGCAACGCTTAAGCCAAGTAACTTATTACTTCCTGAATCTGTATTATCGCTAATTCCGCCAAAAGCGTATGGCGAGTCTAAGTCGCGCGAGAGCATAGTTGGACGCACAGGGTTAACGCTCGATGCAATGGCATTACCCGAGGTTGCAGTGCAGCATAGCTTGTCGCTTTTATTAAATGCACAGCGTTTAAATCGCCTAGCGCAGCAACAAGCACGTAGTAATGACTTTTATAGTTTAGATGAGTTACTTGAGGATCTATATAGCCAAGTGTTTAACGTGTCATCACCTAATACAATGACAGGTAAAATCACTCAGCGCGTGCAATTTTTAACAGCAAAAGCTATGGCTGATTTAGTAGCAAGCGATAGTGCAAGCCCTGAAGTGCAAGCGCAGTTACGTTACTACTTAGTTAAGTTGAGTGAAGACTTTAACCAGAACTCAATGCTGAGCCATACAAGTACTGGCGAGAGTGCGTTTAAGCAATATTTAGCTGAGCAAGTAAATCAGTTTTTAATTAAAGGGCAATGGCCAAACAACTTTAAAGTGCTGCCAATCCCACCGGGCTCACCAATTTAGAATAAAAAGTAGAAGCGCTTATTTTAATCAATCATTTAATCAATCATAAAGCAAAACACCGAGTATATTTATACTCGGTGTTATTTTATTTTAAAAACGAATACGTACTCTAAGACTTTATTTGCACTAAATCGTAATCGGCCATACCAGGTACTATTGCTTGTAAGCGAGATTCGGTTACATCGAGTGCATTTAAACATTCGCAATACTCAGAAGCTTTAAGCTCTAATTGATGCGCCTTTTTTTGTAGCGACTTATCAATTTCTCTTGAGATAATATCCATGCGTTGGCCCATGTCGTTAATACGATCTTCTATATTACCTTCACGCGATTTAAACGCATCTCCGAGTGATACCAAAATAGCACCTAACGATCCATGCACTGCAGAGTGAATTTGCTGGCTGATCTCTTTAGTAAAAAAATCATCTATTTGCGAAAGTGATTGAGGGGCTATAAAAAAGAAGTCATCGCCGCGCTTAAACTTATCCATTAGCGCGCGCTCTACATACTTTAGTTGTGTTTTAAGTACTTCAGGTTCTTTGTCTGACATACCTTCAACTACGTGTTCAATAGCGCTTAAACCTAAGTTAACACCATCGGTAGCCAGGTTTACTAATTCGGGGACTGTGTGGCGAATACCATTACTAAATTGTTCGAGTACTTTGCTTTCGTCATCGCTTAAATCAACCCAATAACCACGAATAAACAGTTGGTTATTGTTATTAATTTGTACACGAGTCTGGCCTTTATCTAATATGCGAATCGCATCGTCAGTAATAATTAAACCATGACGTAATTCAACATCGCATTGGGCTTGAGCAAAGACACTGCTGCTTGAGAGCGCTATGGACAACGCCAATATCGAACGAGATAGAAACGCCATAAACACCTCAAAAAGACTAAAATGGAAGGCGAGTAGGTTAACAAAAAAACAACTTTATGCAAGGGAAAATAAACCTATCAACTATCCCACACAATAGCTGTATAGAGCGCAGCTTGATTTTTTAGATACGGCTATGTTGAGAAAAATAGATAGCACAACAAAGGACTTAGTATAAAGCTAAAGAGGTAGGGTTAGCTTACATTTAAATAAGAGCACGTGGTTTTTAAAATGAAGTTTAAAAAGATACAGCTATTTAGTTAATTAAGCTTTTAATAGCTGACTCCAAATTTACTCTGGAGTCAGCTTAGAAGGCTAGCGGTTAAAAGCCAAAATCTCTAGTGTGAAACTACTATTAATCGAATTGCATCAAGTTGTAACTGCGTTTTTTCAATATACGTAGTTAGGTCGTTGCGTTGCTTATCATAGAAGGTAATTTCTTCTTGGCGAATATTCGGGTTAATTTGCTTAAGGGCAACAAGTCGCTCTTGCTCTTCACTGAGTGACGTTTGCATTTTAACAAGCGACGCTGCACGAATAACTTCAAGTTTTTCTTGTGCCATATCTTTAGCGGTAGTAATCATAGGGTGAACAGCGCTTTGTAGTGCACCTGCAAGTTTACTTGCTGTTTGGCGGCCAACGGCTGATAACTGCTGATTAAAGCCTTCAAATGCCACATTCTCACCTAAATTATTACCTGCTTTATCAAGCAATATACGAATTGGTGTAGGCGGTAAAAAGCGACCAACCTGTAATACTTTTGGTGCCATTGCTTCTGCAACAAAAATAAGCTCAACAAAAAAGGTACCAGGCGGTAACTTTTTGTTTTTAAGCAATGCAACCGATGCGCTACCAAAGTCGTCGTCACAAATCATATCCATGGTGCCTTGCACCATTGGGTGATCCCAACTAACAAAGTGCACGTCTTCTTGCGAAAGTGCCGTGTCGCGATCAAAGGTAACGGTCATACCGTCTTCTTTAAGCGATGGGAATGATGGGTTTAACATATGCTCAGTTGGCTTTAAGATAATGGTATTTTCGCCTTTATCTTCTTGGCTTACGCCAAATGTGTCGAACACGTTGATCATGTAGCTTGGTAATTCAAACTGATTATCGAGTTTTTCGATTTCAGCTACAAGTGAATCTGCAGCACCTTGACCCGATGAATGTAGCTCTAGTAAACGATCTCGTCCGCTTTCCATTTTTTTACGCAATACGGCATTTTGCTGTGCTACTTGCTCAAGTAATGGATCGAGTTCGTCTTCATCGCAGTTATGCGCAGAAATATATTCAAGTAGATCATCACGGAACTCTTTATAAAGCATTTGGCCTGTTGACGAGGTAGATTCGAATGCATCTAGACCTTCGTTGTACCAACGTAGCAATACTTCTTGAGCGGTGTTTTCAAAATATGGCACATGAATGTTCACATCTTGCGTTTGACCTATACGGTCTAATCGACCAATACGCTGCTCTAGTAAATCTGGGTTCAGTGGTAAATCAAACAACACTAAGTGATGCGAGAACTGGAAATTACGACCTTCTGAGCCAATTTCTGAACACAGTAATATTTGTGCATTATCGTACTCGTCTGCAAAAAATGCAGCAGCGCGGTCACGCTCAATAATAGACATACCTTCGTGGAATACCGACGCTTTAATTGCTTCGCGTTCACGCAGTATTTGCTCAAGGCTGATAGCTGTTTCAGCTTTAGCACATATAAGTAGTACTTTTTCGCGCTTAAGCGTTTTAAGAGTGTCGATTAACCAATCTACACGTGGGTCAAATAAACCCCAGCTTGCGCTTTCGCCTTCAAACTCTTGAAATATTTTTTCAGGAAAAAGAGCGCGGTGTGCACTTAGTTCAGGGTTTTGAATGCCGCCCATATTACCGAGAACCGACATAGCCGTTTTATACTGTTTTGGCAGTGCCATAGGGTAGGCGTGTAATTTACGACTTGGGTAGCCATCAATGCCGCTGCGGCTGTTTCGAAATAATATGCGACCCGTGCCGTGGCGATCGAGCAGCATGTTAAGTATTTCTTTACGTGCTGGTAAATCACCTTGCTGTGCTTTTTCAAGAATATCAGTAATATCGGTTTCTTTTAATAGCTCAATTAGCGTGGCTTTGGCTGTGTCGTCTAGCCCTTGCTCTTGCAGTAATTGATTTGCAGCTTCAGCAACGTCTTTATAATTTGCTTCTTCTTCTTTAAACACGTCGTAGTCGTAAAAACGATCAGGGTCGAGTAACTGCAAACGTGCAAAGTGGCTGCTGTGACCAAGTTGATCAGGCGTTGCGGTAAGTAAAATAAGGCCCGGAATATCTTGGCTAAGCTCTGCCATACGTTGATACTCTGAGCTTGGCTTGCCGTTATTTATACTTAGGTGATGGGCTTCATCTATAACTAGTAAATCCCAATCAGCAAGCGTTGCTTGTTCAAACCAGCGTTTTTTCTTGGTTAAAAATTCAAGACTGGTAAGTACTAGTTGCTCTGTATCAAACACGTTTGGAGAATCTGCAAACGCTTCGTCGCAGCGTTCTTCATCAAAAATAGAAAAATGTAAGTTAAAGCGGCGTAGCATTTCTACTAACCATTGGTGCTGTAGATTTTCTGGTACAACAATAAGTACGCGGCTCGCACGACCACTAATAATTTGTTGATGTAAAATCATGCCTGCTTCAATTGTTTTACCAAGGCCTACTTCATCTGATAAAAGTACGCGTGGTGCAAAACGTTTACCCACTTCTTGGGCAATATAAAGCTGGTGCGGAATAAGATTAGCACGCTGACCAATTAAGCCCTTAATAGGCGATTGTTCACGTTCAAATTTATGTAACCACGTTTGGTAGCGAAGTGTATAGCGATCAAAACGATCGACTTGGCCCGCAAATAAACGATCTTGTGGTTTATTAAACTTAATAAAATGATCTAAAAAGGTTTCTTTAAGTTTGGCAGTTTCGCCGTTATCAACACGGGTGCCGTGATAACACAGTAACTCACCTTGTACTTCAATAGACTCTACTTCTAATTCCCATTCTTCAACGCTTTTGATCACATCGCCAGGATTAAATGCCACACGGGTAACAGGTGCTTCTGCCGAAGAATAAACACGGCTCTCACCACTGGCAGGAAATAATATGCTGACCTGACGGCCTTCAATGGCAACAACGGTGCCTAATCCTAAATCTGACTCTGTATCACTGATCCAACGCTGACCTAAGGAAAAATTCATGTATGTCTCGTCTATGATGAAAAAGGCGGCTATGTTACCTGTAAGCTAACACCACTGCAAGGCGCTATTTGGCTGACTTTTAATTAATTTTGTAAGTGTTAATTATTACTATTAAAACAACTTGTTTATGACTCTTTTTTAGGTAAATCAAAACTAATTACAGTTTGTAATAAAACGGACTTTTATGACAAATAGACTAAACTTACATTATGCCTTGGCAATTAAGTATTGCAGGTTTAAGTTTTGCCCGTTTTACTTAGTTATTTTGGTATAGCATAAAAATCATAAAACGTAAGGAAAGTGCTATGGAAAAAGCTTCGAACCTTGAAAGTAAAATGTATGTGCTAGATACCAACGTACTACTTCACGAACCACTCGCTTATTTGTCTTTTCAAGAACATGACGTTGTAATTCCGATGACGGTGCTTGAAGAGCTTGACCATATAAAAGACAGAAAACACGACGTAAGCCGTGATGCGCGCGTCGCTATTCGTGGATTAGATGAAGTTCTTAAAAATGCAACGCCCGAACAAATGCTACAAGGCGTGGCGCTGCCGAGTAACAAAAAGGCAAAAGCGAGCTCTGCAGGTACCCTCATTATTGTAAACGACCATTTATTTGCCGACTCCATTTCTGGTTTGCCGGGTAACGAAAACGACCATCGTATTATTAATTGCGCCGTGTATTTACAAAAGCAGCACAGTGATTCAAAAGTTATATTAGTAACAAAAGACATAAACATGCGTTTAAAGGCCAAAGGCGCAGGGCTTAAATATGTTGAGGATTACCGTACCGACCAACTTATTGACGATATCAGCTTACTCACTAGTGGTTATAAAAAAATTGAAGGGGATTTTTGGGACCATGTAGGGGAATGTAATACGCAGCAACACGGACGAGATACCTTTCATCATGTGCCTAAAAACTTAATACCTGATGTATTTTGTAATGAATATTTACTTGATGGAGGGGATCAGTTTGCGGCGCGTGTTAAATCGTACGATGACGAGCACATAACGCTAAAAGATATTGGTGTTGAGCGTTTAATGCATCAACAAGCATGGGGCGTTAAGCCCAAAAATATTTATCAGGGAATGGCGCTTGATGCGCTGCTAGATACAAGTATTGAACTTGTTATTTTAACCGGCCCTGCGGGGTGTGGTAAAACCTTGTTAGCGCTTGCCAGCGCCCTTGAAATGGTCATCGAAAAAGGTATTTACGATAAAGTAATAGTTACCCGTAATACGCCAGAAATAGCAGAGTCCATTGGCTTTTTACCAGGCACTGAAGAGGAAAAAATGGCGCCATGGCTCGCAGCCATTACCGATACGCTGGAGGTATTGCACAAAGGCGACGAAAATCCGATATCAAGCCGAAACTACATTATGGAGAAGGCTAATGTTCAGTTTAAATCGGTTAACTTTATGCGTGGGCGTAGCATTCAAAATGCGGTGGTCATTTTAGATGAGAGCCAAAATTTAACGGCATCTCAACTTAAAACGATTATTACCCGCTGCGGCGAAGGTACTAAATTAATTTGTACGGGTAACTTGGCGCAAATAGATAGTAACTATTTAACGCCAGTAACATCGGGCTTAACGTACATAGTAGAGCGCTTTAAAAACTTTGAAGGCAGCGCAACTATAAACCTCAACGGTGTTGTACGTAGTCGCTTAGCGTCATTTGCAGAAGAAAATTTATAACTTGCGCTTAACAAATTGGCTCGATAGTCTATCGATTGATTTTCGAGCTAAATGGCAGGCAGTACATTGAATTTTTTACCTCTGAAGCATTATTATCGTTCATTATTTATTGCGCTTTTAGTGCCATTGATTGTCGCTTTTTTACTGTGCTTGCACTTATATAATATAAAGCTTGAGCGGGCGGTTGAAAAACGCGAAGCCGATTTTACGAATGTTTCAGCACAGGTTACTCACGGGATGGAGTCGGTGAGTAATCTACTCACCACCATGTTTAGCTTATACGAACAAACGACCTATCCAAAAGTAAACCAAAGCTTACTTGAGGGCATAAATCAATATGATGGTTACTATTACCGTCACTTTAGTGAGCAAGGCACTGAAATTGTAGGTAAGGGGGAGTTTGCGTTATCTACTAAGGCATTAGTACAGTGGCAGCAGGCTATTACATTAGGGCCTTCGTTTAATACAACGCTTGCATTAATGCAGTCGTTGTCTGGTGTAGCATATGTTGATAATAATGGCTTTGCTTATGTAAGCAGGCGTAACAAAAGCCAAAGTTTAATGCTTACTGAAATCCTAAATGGAAAATTTAAGCCAAAATTTGCACCAAACAAACTTACTTCAAGTCCTATTGTTAAAGTGAATGATAAATCGTATTTTGCTATTGGCCGACAACGAAGCACCGGCTCAGCCGATTACATTATTTTGATTTATGATGTTCAGGCAATTTCTGGGTGGTTAAAAAAGGTTTCACCGAACAGTGGTGAATACGTTTTTATGAACCAATCACATCAAGTTATCGCCAGCTCTAAACAGTTAATAGAGCAAGCAACAGCATTAAAAAATTATTGGCCTGATTTGGCCCAGCACCATAGTAAAAAAACAGTCTTAACTAGTGATAGTAATTACTTTATGCAGCCAATGGATGAGTTACCTATTCACGCAGCATTTTACGAGCACAAACCCCAACTAATAAGCCCAATTAAGTATGAAATACTATTAGAGTTTGCATTTTTAACGCTATTTTTAAGTATTATGTTTGGCGTGTTTTTTTGGTTAAGTCAGCGCATTTTTATTAAGCCAATGACTCACTTAATGTCGTACCTAGAGAGTAACGGTACACAGCAAGAAGTGCAGCTCGATTATAAAGTACCGCTGAGCTGGCAGCCTTGGTTTTCTAAAGTGAAGCGGGTATTTACTAAAAACAAACAGTTAGTAGATTCATTACAAAGTGCAAATAAAGCGCTGGACGACCAAGTTCAGCTGCAATCAGAAAAACTAAGCCGCAGTTACGAAGCAAAAGAGCGCCACTTGGCTTTGCTCAACACTATGCTAAACAGTGTGCCAGATCTTATTTATTTTAAAAATATTGATGGATCATTCTTAGGATGCAATAAAGCATTTGAGGCGTACATCGGTAAAGATCAAACTGCATTAGTCGGTAAATATGTAGATGATTTAGGTGATAACGATCAACAAATAAATGCGCTTGAAAAACAAGTATTACAAAATAGAAACAGTGTTGAACAGCGAATAGAAACCGATAAAAAAACGTATCAACTTACTATTGCACCTTTTTATAACGAGCACCAACATCTGTTGGGGACTATGGGTATTGGTCGCGATATTACCGAACAGCAACAAGCATTATTGGCCTTAAAAGCATCAGAATCTAAATTTAGAAGTGCGATTGAATTTGCGGCTAACTGCGTGGTTTTACTCTCGCTTGAGCACACAATATTACAAGTAAATAAAGCGGCAAGAAAGCAGTTTTCTGAACAGCCAGTACTGGTTGGTGAGCAGTTAAAAGCATTGTTTGACGATACTCAATGGCAGCAAATAAAAAGCACTTTAGCGCAATTGCTAGATGACAAAAAACGCGTATACCACTTAACGCTTGCTCAAGGGCGCTTAACAAGTTGGTTGCAACTGAGTGTATCGCTTGTATGGGATGAAAACCGCGACCCAGCTTATTACGTTATTCACATTCAGGATGTGAGCGCATTAACTAAATCAAAACTAGATGCCGAACGAGCAACCCTTGCTAAAAGTCGCTTTATAGCCAATTTAAGTCATGAAATACGCACTCCTCTTAATGCTGTTTTAGGGCTGCTTGATATGCTTATTGAGCAAGGATTAACGCAAAAGCAATTACAACAAACGGATCAAGCTAAGCATGCAGCACAAAGCTTGTTGCTAATGCTCAATAGAATGCTTGATTTTGCACGCATAGAAAGTTCGCAAACCGATTTAAAACAAGCATCTTTTAGTATGGTTGAGCTGGTGGATATTTGTGAAAGTTTAACGGCTCCATTGTGCGAAGGAAAAGGTATTGAATTTGTTATTGATATTGACCCGTTAATAGCGCCTGATTTGATATGCGACAGCATTCGCTTACAGCAAATATTAGGTAATTTATTAACAAATGCTGTTAAGTTTACAAAAACAGGTTCTATCACTTTAAAAATGGAACTTATTGAAAGTGATAGCCTAGAGCAACAGCATATTTGCTTTAAAGTAATTGATACGGGGATGGGCATAGATGAAGCCGATCAAAGGCGTTTATTTGACGCCTTTACGCAAGGTGATGAGTCTTCAACACGTATACATCATGGTGTTGGGTTAGGATTAGCGATTGTTAAACATGCGGTGTCATTAATGGGAGGGGAGATTGCTTTAAAGAGTAAAAAAGGCCATGGCTGTGAGTTTTACTTCAGCGTTAGCTTTTTGGTTGATACCACTAAAAATACAATGTTACCGACTAATACATTGGCTATTTTATCGGATCAAAGTAAAGAGCTTAAGCAAGTAACAAATGCTTATGCAAAGCTTGCTAATATTAATTTAGATGAAGTACTCAAATACCCAATTAAGCTCTCTAATACTCAGCAAATAATAATCGATGCGGCCGATTTACCTGCACTTTTAAATGTTGAAGCAATTAATGATTCGTTATCAGCTAAAGAAACATCGGTAATTATTATTAATCATCAGCACACACTTAATTTACCAACAAGTGAGCATTTAGCTGCGCATCACGTTAAAGCCTCTGCATTGGGACAAAGGCTATTTAGCTTGAACTCTCAGCAACAGCCTAAAGCTAGTACCAATGCCGTAATATATAATACTGCTGAAACTAAAGTTGATATATCGGGTCTACTTGTATTAGCCATTGATGATAATCAACTTAATTTAGAAATAATTAGCAGTGTATTACGCCAAGCAAACGTAAGTGTTGTTACCGCTTTAAGCGCATCTATCGGCATGGAATTATTGCAAGTTTTAAAGCCTGACTTAATATTGATGGATGTGCAAATGCCGCAAATAGATGGCTGCCAAGCTACGGCATTAATTCGTCAACAGTTTGACGCAAAGCAACTGCCTATTTTTGCTTTAACGGCTCATTGTGAACCCGCTGATATTGAACGTTCTTTAAAGTGCGGTATGAATAAGCATTTAACTAAACCGGTTGTTGCTAAGGTACTTATTGATGCAATTGCCGATTTAAACTTAGTTAAACCAAGCTTTTTTGAAAAATCATTCGCATTAACGCAGTTTAGTATGGATGAAAAGCTCCTCAATACAATGATTGATAAATTTGCTAATTTATGCGAAACCCAGCTATTGCAAATAGAAGAAACAACCAATAAGGATGATTTGGTACGCTTAGTGCATAGTATAAAAGGTGTAGCAGGTAATTTAGGCTTTAGACGATTGTCTCACTGCGCTTTATTGTGTGAAAGAACACTTAAAACAACTAACAAGCCTGTTGAAATAACACTGAAAGAGCTTATTATGCAGTTAGAACAGGTAATTGTTTTTATAAAAGGGGTAGGGGCTAGGGATGTCGAAAAGAGCTAAAGTACTTATTGTAGATGATGATCCAATCAACAGATTAGTACTTGAAAAAACACTTAAAGTAGAACACGACGTATTCTTAGTTGAAAGTGGTGAAAAAGCACTGACCTTTGTAAAAACTGCGCAAGTTGATTTAATTATCCTTGATGTGATTATGCCAGGAATTGACGGCTATGAAGTGCTTGTGCAACTTAAAGAAAATCCGATAACTCAATCGATCCCCGTTATATTTATATCAGCTAATCGTAGCCATGACGACGAAGCTAAGGGCCTAGAGCTCGGTGCTATGGATTATATCACCAAGCCATTTAGCCCTTCTATTGTGCGTGTTAGGGTTCGTAACCAATTACTTATAAAGCAAAAAAATGATCTGCTAGAAATGTTAGCCTCAATCGACGGCTTAACTGAAATCCCAAATAGACGCTACCTAGACGAAAACTTAGCTCGTGAATGGCGCCGAAGTAAACGCAGTGGAACCCCGCTATCAGTGTTACTTATGGATATAGACCACTTTAAGCGTTACAACGATTGCTACGGACATCGTGCTGGCGATGAATGTTTAAAGGATGTTGCACAAGCACTCGCAGCTCAATGTGAACGTGGTAGTGACTTTATAGCTCGTTATGGTGGTGAAGAATTTGCAGCTGTATTACCTGGAATGAATAGGCATGAGGCTATGGAGTTTGCTAACAAATTACGCAATGCTGTAAATGCTTTGAATATAGAACATAAAGGCTCATTAAATGCAGACCACATCACTATTAGTATAGGTATCGCCACCACTCAAAGTGGTAAAGTGTATGCTGAGCAAGCGTTATTAGAAGAGGCCGATTTAGGCCTATATGCCGCTAAAGATGCAGGGCGAGATAGAATAGTTGCACTCTAAAAACTTAATATACAAAAACGCCAATATTCATATATTGGCGTTTTTGTATCAAACTACTTTTTATTGGTTACTGCGTGATCATACCTAAAGCGGTTTCACCAATGCCCACTAACTTATCATTTTTAAATACAAGTGGCGTACATTCATCTTTCGTTGTTTTAGAATCTGAATGCTTGCTATGAGTTACATAAAAAAGTACTTGGTATACATCGTCATCTTTTTTTAATAGCTCTGTGAAATTAGGCGTTTTTAATTGCGTCAAAACAGATTGGTAACTGCTATCAATTTTTAGCTCTGATATAACTTCACGATTATTTTTATGTTGTGCTTGCCAGCTAGATGAATTCTTACCAGCCCAATGAGTCTCAGCTTCACCATCTGATACGGCAATAACACAGCCTGTTAAAAATGGAGCGATTAAAGCGGCTGCTAAAAGTGATTTTTTCATTTTTATTTACCTTAATAAGATTTTTAATTGGTTATTAGCTGTATTAAAGCAAAGAGTAGACCATATTTATAAGTTGTTATTAATCAGTTTGTTAAGTGGGTTAAGCTGTTTTTATCTAATAAAATATTAAATGTATTAGTAAAAACAGCCATTTTTTAGCTTATTTGATTACTACAATAAAATCACTACACCAAGCGGTTGCGTGATTCGCCTTTATTAAATGCAGCAATATTTAAACTTACTTCATTAATTAAACGCACAATAGATTCGGTGCTTGCCCATGCTATATGTGGAGTAAGTAAAAGGTTATTACCTTTGTAATTAGCAAGTGGGTTTGAAAGCTCAGCTGGTTCTTTAGTTAGTACATCAACACCGGCTCCAGCAATTAGGTTTTGCTCAAGCGCTGTAGCTAAGTCGGATTCGTTAATAATTCCACCACGTGCTGTATTAATAATTATAGCGCTTGGCTTCATCATTTTAAGCTCATTAAGTGCAATTAAATCACGTGTTTCATCTGTTAGCGGACAGTGTACGCTGATTATATCGGCTGTTTTAATGACGTCTTCAAAAGGCGTACGACCGTCGCGACATTTAACACCTTTGCGCTCTGCAACAATAACATTTGCGCCAAATGCCTCAGCCACTTTAGCAACGCCTTTACCTAGCGTACCACCGCCTATAATGGCAAATGTTTTACCTTGTAAGTCGTTAAAGCTGTAATCGAGTATGCAAAACATTTCACTTTTTTGCCACGCGCCTTGCTGGCAATCCGCCTGATAGCGGTGGGTGTTACCCAGTAAGTTAGTAATTAAAGAAAACGTATGTTGAACAACAGAAGGTGTTGAATAGCCAGCTACATTAGTTACGGCAATACCAAATTCTTTAGCGGCTTCTAGATCAACATTATTAGTACCAGTTGCACTTACACAAATTAATTTAAGCTGTGTAAGTTTGCTAATAGTGTCGCGATTTAAAACGGCTTTATTAGTGATTAATACATCAGCACCTTGGCAATGTTCAATAACTTGCTCTGGGCTAGTAAGTTCATAAGTCGTTAATTTACCAAGTTGTTCAATACCAGTAAGAGACGTTTTAGCTAACGTTGCGTTATCAAGAATAGTAATGTTCATTATGAGCCCTAAAATAAGTGGATCTGAAAGAGTTAAAATCGTAAAAAGATGCCTACGATCCATCAAAAATCTAAAATACGAGCTTAAGGTACTACGAAAGAAAGGCTTTGTTAATGGTATTACTACCAAATGATTAGAGGGCTTTGTATTAGTGGTCTGCCCACTAGCAGATTGAGAACATGGTATTTTGCTAGACTGATCAGATTTTTGCACTTTTAAGCAAGCTCATGGTCATAGAAGGTAATTAAACTCGGCTTTAAAGCAAGTTGCTAAAAATAAAAATCGTTTTTTGGTTATTTCGCATTTTAGATTGGCTGAGTTATAATCGGATATAGACATAAACGGTGCGCTTTGGCGTACCGTTTTTTAACATTGTAGATGTAGTAATGAGTGAATTAGAAGATAAATACGCAGATATACGCCCATACAACGACGACGAAGTTGCGGCGTCGCTTACACGTTTAATTAACGATGATGCGTTTATTGATGTAATAGCAAAGTATAATTTACCGCGCTTTTTATCGGCAGTGCCTTTTATTGCGCGTCCAATGGTAAGAAGTCAGTTACGTAAAAAATGGGGCAAAGTAAGCACCGTTGAAGATGTGCAAAATGAAGTGGCACAATACTTAGATAAACTAGTGAAACGCACCACATCAAAGGTTACCTTTTCTGGGTTAGAACAGTTAGATGCTAACCAGGCCTATTTATTTATTTCAAACCACAGAGACATAGTGCTTGATCCTGCATTAGTTAACTGGGGTTTATACCAACATAAAATGAAAACAGTGCGTATTGCTATTGGCGATAATTTATTGCAAATACCTTACATTACTGAGCTTATGCGTCTAAATAAAAGCTTTATAGTTAAGCGCTCTGCTAAAGCACCAAAAGAGATGTTAAAAGCACTGACTCAATTATCGTCATACATTTACGATTCTGTGGTCGGTGGAAATTCTATTTGGATTGCGCAAAAAGAAGGGCGTGCAAAAGACGGTTTTGATCAAACTGATCCTGCGCTTTTAAAGATGCTGCAATTAAATGGGCGTAAACAAAAGAAAGAGTTTGGCGATTATATTAAAGAGTTAAAAATAGTGCCTGTTTCTATTTCTTATCAATATGAGCCGTGTGCAATTGCTAAAGCCAAAGAGCTTTACCACAAGCAACATCATGGTGAGTACGTTAAATCGGCTGGTGAAGATATTGCGAGCATTGTTGAAGGCTTTAGTACTGCTAAAGGGCACGTGCATTTAGCATTTGGGCAACCAATTGAATCTAAATGTGATAGTGCTGAAGAGCTTGCTAAAACAATTGATAGGCAAATTGTTGATTCGTTTTATTTACACCCAGGCAATTACATCGCTGGTGGTTGTAAAGATGCGGTAATAGACTCTCCTGATACAGCGACATTTGAACAACGTTTAGCTTGTGTACCTGAAGAGTTAAAACCATTAGTGCTAGCTATGTACGCTAAGCCATTTCACCGTAAAACAGAGATAAATACTAATAGCTGTGAACATTAATACTCACAGCTCAATGAAATTAAGCAGCAATTAAATTGCTGCTTTTTTTTTGCTCAAAAATAACGCTATACTAATACCTCCTCTTCAACTGGGCGGTACTTATGCATGCAACAAATTGAAATATTTGATATTCCAAGTCCTTGCAAGAGTATTTGCTTAGTTAATAACAGAGGGTATTGCAAAGGGTGTTATCGTAGTCGGGATGAACGCTTTTCGTGGAATACCTTAACCAACGACCAAAAAAAGAAGGTGCTTAGTTTGTGCCAGCAGCGCTACAAACGTTATCTTCAAAAAAAGCAGCAAAATGCAGTGCCAAGCACACAGGCGCAGCAGCAAGGGTTCGACTTTTAAAAGCTTAATCCATACTTGGCTCTTAGTGCGTACACAGTGCCATTGTTAGTTAAGTTAATTAATGACATTTTAAGCTTTTCTACCAAGTTTTCATTACGCTTATTTAAATAATGATAAAGCGGATAAGTATTCAACACTTCTTTTACAAAGCAACCTTGAGGTGACGGGAGCTCATTGTTTTGCATTATAAAATTAATCATTAAAGCTCCCTGTACTTTTTTCTGAGCAAGCAAATTAAGTTGGGTATTCATGCTTTTAACTTTAATAATATTCCCTGCAAACTGTGTGCTTGCTAAATAATGTTCTTGGACAGGGTAGCCATCAACAATTGCGACGCTATCGAGCTGTTCTAAACTGCTAGGTAAACAGTTTTTATATAATACTAAGTCAAACTTAAATAGCTCATAATCGACCCTAATTAAGTTTTCGTAATTTTCTTCAACGCTTGCATCTCTTCCTAACTGCCCATCAAGTACGCCATTATTTGCAGCTAGCAAAGCATTTTGGTGACTAAAATCGATTATATGTATTTTAAAACCGATATCTGCGTATGCTAACTTTAATAGCTCTAAGGCATAATCAGCTTGTGGTGTACTTTGCGGACGATTAAAAGTGAGGTTGTATTGATGACTAAAACAAGAGGCACTAAAAAATAAATTTACCAATAATAACAAGATACTAAAATGTCTATTCATTATCAGTTCCAATTACTACAGAAATAAATAAAATAAGACGCGTATAATAACAAGGAGATTACCTCTTGCCCAGTTTCGGGGTTAATCAAATAATTTTAAAAGCGGATGAGGAAGTATTGTGAGTTTTAATTTATGCCTATTGCCACGTGAAGAAAAATACCAAATTCAGTTAGATTATGAAGCGTCTTTTTGGGCGTATCAAATTAAGCGAAATAAAAAAACGAGAGAGCAAGTTTATAACACAATCCATAGCCGTCCAATGGCTGAACAAATGGTTTTGAAGCAAAAATTTGAGCAGTATTTAGCGCTAATGCTTAGCTAAGTGTTGATATAAAAATGTATATAGTTAAGTTGCTGGATGGGCTAAAAGTTCCACTCGTTAATAAATTTTATAAAAAACATAATGTAAGAGGGCGGGCTAATAAACAAGATAAGGTATGGGTTACTTACTATAATAATGAAATAGTTGCAGCATGTAGGCTGCAAGATAAAACAGAGTTCTTATTTTTATCTACCATGTTTGTTGCGCTGGAACATCGCGGTAAAGGTGTTGCTAAACAGCTATTATCAACACTCTTAAAGTCGCAAGATAAGATGATTAATACCTTCGCATATAAAAACGTAGTTGATTTATATTGTGCTATTGGTTTTAACCAAGTGTTAACATATACTCTTGCTTTACAAGTACTTTTTGATACTTACAAACATCGAAATATAGTCGCTCTAGAGTACCCATAATAATAAATAATAATATGGAATAAGCATGAGTAAATGCGTTAATGGGATCATTAGTTGCTTTGTAGTTTTAATAACTATCCTAAGTTGCCAAGTAGGCGCACAAGTAAAACGTTTATCTCCAAGCGAAGGCTTATCGCAAAGCTACGTTAATACAATGCTTATCGACACTAATGGTTACCTTTGGCTTTCTACTGAGGCTGGGCTTAATCGTTATGATGGCTATCAAGTTATTCCAATAAACGGCCCTAATGGTGAATTAGAAGAAGCGATCATTGATCGTATTTACCAAGACCCTCAAGGGCACATTTGGATAGCCTCTTTACTTGCAGGCCTATTTAGATACGACCCCGTAACAGATTCATATCAGCAATTTCTAGAAAAACCTACCAGTGAAGAAGAAATTATCAATCAGTCTGTTTTTAGTATGGTGGCCGTTGATAAAAAAACACTTTGGATTGGCCGAGGCCGCGACTTTGCAAAGCTTGATATAGCAACCGGAAAAATCACAACTATTTTTGAGCTTCCGGCTAAATATAAAAATACCCTTGTGAGAAAGCTATTTGCTTACAATGGTTATATATTTATAGGTACAAGCCATGGTGCATACGTATTTGATATTGCCACAGAGCAAGTTAGACCTCTACAGCATTTAAAAGGTGAGGCTGATCATATTTACCAAAATAATGTTAAGTCGTTCGCATTAGGTGAAAATAAACAGTTGTTAGTAGGGGCGGTACAAGGCTTATACGAAGTTGATATTAGTAACTTATCAAAAATGTTTGAACGCCCAGATTTACCTTTTCAAAGTAAAGTATTACTAAGTGACCTAAATGTGTGGAGCATAGTAAACGAACACGGAACAATAGATTTAGCTACCGACAAAGGCTTGTTTAAATTTGATTTAAACACCGGAGAGATGATTAAAAATACTCGAATAGCCCAAAGTAAGTACACACTTGCCGATACCAGTATTATTGATATGGCTAAAGACAAATCGGGTGGTACGTGGGTTGCGACTAAGACTGATGGTGCGTTTTACTTATCTCACGACAGCTATCATTTTAATAATGTCGATGGCACTTTGCTCGGGGGGGATGGTTTATCGCATCACTCTATCTGGGGGATTACCGAATATAAAGACAAGCTTTGGCTTGCAACGCATAACGGTATTACCGAGGTTGATTTAAAAACAAATATTGGTAAAGCTTATTTAAAAGATTACAAAGTCGACTTACTCACCACTGAGTTTACCGTATATGAAATAACGCCTTATAAAAATAATTTATGGCTTTATACAAACCGTGGTTTGTTTATTTTTGACCCTGTAACGCATCAAGTTAGCGAACCTAAAGTACATAACCCTGCTAATCAGGAGTTAATTACCGGTAGGGTACATGGCGTTACATTAATGCCAAATGGCGATCTATACTTTGTGCACTCAGATCATGGGGTATTTATATACAATATAGATTCTCAAGTAATAACGCGTTTGGGTGGTCAGTTTGATCAATTTGAACCCTTTTTAGCCCATGGCTTTTTACCTGCGCTGAGCAATAAACCAGATTCACCATTATTTTTTAATGCCGGTATTTTATACCAAGTAAACCCAAGTGATTTAGCACTTAAAATGATTTATAAAGTGCCAAAACAGCATGAAAACGTAGCCATTAGCGTGCTTTCTTACTTAATTGATAACAACAATATATTGTGGATATCACTTTCTAATTTCGGCTTAATAGGCCTTGACGCATCTACCTATCAATTAGTTCATACAATCGATTTAGAGAGGAATAAATTAGGCACTCTACTATACGATATGGTGCTAGATGATGATGGCATGATCTGGATGAGTAGCCATAAAGGCATTTGGCGATTAAACCCAGAAACACTTCATTTTCAGCAATTTTCTACATCAGAAGGGCTACTCTCTGCTGAGTTTAATAGCAACGCCATGGCACAGCTCAAAGATGGCCATATTGCGTATGGTAGCTTAAAAGGTTTTACTTATTTTCATCCAATGGAAAACCAAAACTATCAGTCGCTTATTGATCACGTAAATATTACGCGAGTTGATTTAATGTCACGAGATTTATCGCTTGATCTAAAACAACCGCTCAACGAGGTTGTGTTAAACCATGATGATATTGGGCTTGAAGTTGCATTTTCGGCCATGGCATTTAGTAATCAAGAACGCATCATTTATGAGTATCAACTCGATAACGGACAAAAAAGTTATACCCGAAATAACAACCGTGTATTGTTTCCAAAATTGAATCCAGGTAATTATCAATTAAAAGTTTGGGCTAAAGACCCGTTGACTGGCGAATATACCTCGCCTGCTATTTTAAAAATAAAAGTAAAGTATCCGCTTTGGCGTGCACCTTATTTTATGGTGCTTTACGGCATGCTGTTTATTGGCTTTGTTGCCATGTGGGTTATGCGCCGTAATAAAATTCAGCGTATTTTATTGGCAGCAAATAAAGAAAGTAAAGAAAGCGAAGCGCGTTTAAAACTCGCGCTTGAAGGCAGCGAATCGGGTGTTTGGGATTGGGAATCAAGTAATCCAAGTATTTACCAACCTCGCTTAGCGAGTGAGTTAGGCTACGAAAATGAAACCGTGAGCCTTGATGAATATTTATCTAAAATTCATCCGCAAGACAAGCAGCTATTTCGCTTAGAGTGGCTTGAGTTTTTATCTACCGATAAAGGTTACTTTAATTGCACCTACCGCCTGCGCCATGCAAAAGGCTATTGGCGCTGGTATAAGGATTTTGGAAAAGTAGTTGAGTGGGATGATAAAACGCCACAAAAAGTAGCGGGTACCTACACAAATATGACCCGTGAGATGGTGTTTGAAGAACACGCTTTACTATTTACGGCAGCATTTGAGCAAACACGTGATTGGGTGTTTATCCTCGATAAAAATTTAAATATTCGGGCTTCTAATAAATCACTGCAAACCGCCTTTAACTTCTCTGCTGAGTCGTTATCTAGTCGAGCATTAAATTTAGGTATATCGCGCAGCAATCGTTTTGATTATTTACGCATAATGCAAAAGCTATCTATTGGAGAGCACTTTTCGTGTGAAGACAGTGTAGTTTTAGCAAGTGGTGAGTCGCGTCATGTACTTGTGAAAATAAGTGCAGTGGCGGATAACGAACAGCGCCTTAATAGCTATGTCATTATTTTAACCGATATAAATGCACAAAAATCAGCCGAAAACGAGCTGCACTTATTGGCCAACTACGATGCCTTAACAGGGTTGCCAAATCGTACATTATTTAATGACCGCGTTGAACACGCCCTTGAGCAAGCAAAATTTCACGAATGTAAAGTCGCTTTATTACATATAAATATTAAGCGTTTTAAATACTTTAATGACTCTTTGGGGCATGCAGTTGCTGATGAGCTAATTAAAGAAGTTGCTGAGCGTTTAAAATGCTCCTTACGTCCGTCTGATAGTGTTGCTCGATTTGGTGGCGATGAATTTGTAGTACTGGTGGAAGATATTCAGCAAATTGAACAAGTACTCATTATATGCACTAAGTTGATGGATTGTGTGAATCAAAATATTACGATTAATGGCCAAGTTGTAAACGTTAATTTAAGTATTGGTGTGTCTATATCACCAGATGATGCACAGCAAGGCTCTGCGCTTTTAAAAGCTGCGAGCATAGCGTTATATCATGCAAAAGACTCTTTAGAGGGGCGTTATCAGTTTTATAAGCAAGAGATGAATCAGCATGTTCAAAGAGCGCTGCATCTTGAGTCTCAGCTAACTAAAGCGTATCAAGAAGAAGAATTTTGTAATTACTACCAGCCTATCATTAACGCTGAAAGTCAAAAAACAGAAGGCTTTGAAGTACTGCTGCGTTGGCCTGAAAATAAGCTTGTGCAAACTCAAGAGTTTTCGGTGGCAGCAGAAGGTATAGGCCTAATTACAAAAATTATGCTGCAGACTTTTGCGCGCGCTTTATTAGAGCTAAAAGAGTGGCGAAAAGCCTCACCTAGCCTGTATTTATCTATTAATTTATCGGCTCTTGATTTTGAGTTTAAAGACCTTGTTCCTGAAATTAAAAAAGCGTTAAGTAATTCAGGAGTATCGTCTGAGGCAATTGTTTTTGAAATAACCGAATCAATATTAATGCGTGATTCAAAAGAAGCGCTACACAGCATGGAACAACTTAAAAAGTTGGGCTGTAGATTGTATATGGATGATTTTGGTACGGGTTACGCATCGCTTACTTATTTAAAGCGTTTTCCTATTGATGTATTAAAAATAGATAGAAGCTTTGTACAAGACATAGGCATAGATTCTGACGATGAAGCTATTATTCAATCAATACTCGCGCTTGCGGATAGTTTAGGTAAAGAATGTGTAGCTGAAGGCGTAGAAAGCTCGCACCAACTCGCCTTTTTAAAGGCGCGAGGATGCATGCATTTTCAAGGGTACTTATTTAGTAAACCGGTACCTAATACCGAAGTACTCCCGCTTATTAATCGCAATTGGAGTGATATATTTAATTAATAATAGCAGTACTTATTTAAGGCCTTTTACCGCAGTGCCTGCAAAACAAATGGCTATTATGCTCATTCAACTGCGTTTTAATGGCCTTATTAGCTTCTAGTTTACTCAAGCCTAATTTATAGCGTAGTTCTTCTAGGTGTTCTTGTTGAGTATCATTAAGAGTGCCATCTTGAATTTGTTCATGTACGGCATCTTCAAAAAATTGGCGGCGTTTACGTATTTGTTCTGAAAAACTAGACGCCAGTAAACCGGTAGGTATCGCAACCATTCCCATGCTCAGTAGTGTAATAACCCCGCCGAAAAACTTACCCAATGGCGTTATAGGTACTACATCGCCATAACCAACGGTTGTTAGTGTTGCCATTGCCCACCACATAGCCGCAGGAATAGAGCCAAATTTATCGGGTTGTATGTCGTGCTCAATTAAGTAAATTCCGCATGAAGCTAAAATAAGCACGACGGCCATAATAAAAAAAGCAGCCATTAATGAACTACCTTCATCGTTAAAGGCTTTTAAAAGTAGCTGCATGGCGCGTGAGTAGCGAGTGAGTTTAAATACCCTTAATAGTCGGAGCACGCGTAAAAAACGTAAATCGAGAGGAAATAAAAACATCATTAAGCTTGGTAAAATCGCAATTAAATCAACAATTGCCAAAGGAGAGAAAAAATAGCTAAGCCGACGTTTGGTATGAGACCCTTCCATTGCTGCATATTGTGTTTTATCTACGCAAGCCCAAAGCCTGGCTAAGTACTCAATAGCAAAAATAGCGACCGAGACAATTTCTAAAACTAAGAATTCGTTGTAATACTGCTCTGCCACACTTGGGATTGATTCAATAACAATGGCTACAACGTTGATCATTATTAAGCTAATGAGTGCAATATCAAGAATATGTCCCGCTCGATGGTACTGGCCTGTGCCTTCAAACAGGCAAGCCATTTTTTGTCTTAAAGTGTGTGGTTCATTCATTATTTAAGTTTAAGTACCATATTAATACTGCCTTCTTCAAAGTCGCGACTAATTTTAAAACCTAACTTACGGGCAAGCTCAATCATCCCTGTATTCTCTGGTAAGGTTATGCCTTCAATCGATTCCACACCTTGACGTTTACAGTGGTTAATTGCTGCACTCATTAGTATGCGACCAAGCCCTAAACCTTGGCAATCTGAGCGTACTACAATGGCAAACTCAGCATGCAGGTTATCGGGGTCCATAATGACGCGAGACACACCTAATGTGCGAGTTTTACCTTCAAAGCGTTGGCAAACAATAAACGCCATTTCACGGTCGTAATCAATTTGCGTCATTTTAGCGAGTTGATCGTGGTTAAATTGTGGTAGTTCGCCAAAAAAGCGTTTATATCTGTCTTCTTTATTAAGTGACTCGTCAAATGCTTTATGAGCTTGTTCATCTTCTGGCTTTATTGGTCTGAGCGTAGCTTGGGTGTTGTTTTTAAGTGTTACCACTTCAACAAGTTCAATAGGGTAGGGACGAATAGATAAGCGCTTACGATTGCTCTGAGTTTGATAACGGCTAAGTGTCATGGTGGCATCGAGTACTAAAAACTGTCCATTACTGGCAAGTATAGGATTAAGTTCCATTGAGCTTATGTCAGGTTGATCAATAACTAACTGAGAAATACGCGTTAGCAGTGCACACAAACGATACTTATCAACTTTTTCGGGTAATATGCGCTCCTTTAGTACGCCTTTATCGTGCGCTGCGGCAATTAAATACTTTGCTAAGTTCATATTTAGTGGAGGCAGAGCAACAGCGGCTTGCGCATATTCAAGGCCGGTTCCTGCTTCACCTAATAATATAACAGGACCAAAATTAGGCTCGGTTTTAATCGCAATTCGCAGCTCATTTGCGCCTGCTCGCGGCGCCATTTTTTGTAATGAAAACCCTTCAATAACAGCATCCGGATAAGTGTTTTTAATACGGATAAGCATTGCAAAAGCGGTTTGTTCAACCTCGTTGGCATCGTTTAAGTTAAGCACCACACCACCTACTTCAGACTTTGAAGCAATGCTTGGGCTAATAAGTTTTAACGCGACCGGAAAACCAAGTTCTATGGCTTGCTCTCTGGCTTCTGTTGGGGTGTAAGCCACCTCAGTTTGAATGCATGTAATACCATAGTGATTTAATACTTGGCTTGCCTGATGGGTAGGTAAGTAGCTTTGTCCGTCATCTAAAAACTCATTAATAAGCGCTTTAGCTGCTACTTTATTTATTTTTGCGTCATCTGTATTCGACTCAGGTGTTTGCGTTAAATGCTTTTGGTTACGGCGATACGTTACCAAGTGCATAAACGCGCCAACAGCACCCTCTGGTGTTCTATAAGTTGGTATTGCGTTGTTTGAGCACACTTTTCTGGCGGCGTAAGATGCGTCTTCACCCATAAAATTAGTTATAACGTAAGGGCGCGCCATTTTAGGTAATGTTTGTAAGGTTTCTACAATAATGTTGGCGTAGTCTTCGCTGGGCGCAAGCGCTGAGGGAGTATGGATAATCAGTAAGTTTTTAACTTCTTTTGCGTGCAGTAAAATTTCTAATGCTTGCTTATAACGCGCAGGTGCTGAATCGCCAAAAATATCCACAGGGTTTGAGGTGGTTTCTGATTGCGGAATTACTTTATTTAGCGCATTTCGGGTTTCAGCGCTCAACTCGGCTAATTTACCGGAGCTTTGAATTAGCTCATCAACGGCCATAACACCCGGGCCGCCACCATTAGTTAAAATTGTCAGTTGCTCTACTTTTAATAATTTTGGATGCATGGCGAGTGTTTGTGTCGCTGCAAATAGCTCTCGTAAATCATTTACGCGCAGCATACCCGCTCGTTGAAATAACGCATCGTAAACAGCATCAGAGCTTTGCTTTCCGCCGGTGTGAATTTCGGCTGCAAGTGCGCCTGCACTTGTTTTACCTGTTTTAATTGCAATTACAGGTTTACTAAAGGCCGCAGCTCTTGCTGCTGATATAAAGCCACGAATATCTTCAATGTTGTCAATGTAGAGTAAAATAGCTTTGGTTTTAGCATCACGACCTAAAAAGTCGAGTAGTTCATTAAAGTTTATATCAAGGCAATCACCTACCGATACAAAATATGAAAAGCCAATTTCTTTGTTTTTAGCCCAATCTAAAATGGTTGAGCATACTGCTGCTGATTGCGATACAAATGCAATTTTACCTGGGCTTGCCACTGTATGTGAAAAGCTCGCATTTAAACCAATATGAGGGATCAGCAAGCCCAAACAATTGGGTCCAAGCAAAGTAACCTGTTTGGCTTGAGCGCATGCTTTAAGCGCGCTTTTTTGCTCCCCAGAAAGCCCATCTGCAATAACAATAGCCGTTTTACAGCCAAGCTCTCCAAGCTGCTCAATAATATCAATTAAGGTATTTTTGTTAGTACAAATAACAGCAAGGTCAGGTACTTTTGGTAAGTCAGCAATAGAGGGGTAAGCAAGTACGCCATGTACTGCGCTATGGCTTGGAGTAACGGGCATTATCGGCCCTTTAAAACCGCCTTGAAGTAAGTTGCGCATAACCACAAAACCAGCACGAGTTGATATATTAGAGGCACCAATAACGGCCACTGAGCTTGGGTTAAAAAACTGGGTAATGCGCTTAAGGCTCATGGTTTTTCCTAGGCTGATTAAATTTTGCGTTATTTATAGTCTCAATGTACCCTGTTTACTGTGTTATTTCGAGCGTCTAGATGCTTATTATTGATATCAATCAAGGAGATTATTGTGAATAAAACCCCCGGTTTTTACATTGTTATAGCGGCTATTTGTTTAAGTATAGGCTTAATTAGCTTAGGGTTTATTTTAAAGAGCACAGCTCTCAGTGTAAAAGAGATGGAACGTACTGTGCAGGTTAAGGGATTGGCCGAGCGAGAAGTTATAGCCGATACGGTAATTTGGCCTCTGCAATTTAGTGATGCCGACAATAATCTTGAAAAATTAGTAAGCCGAGTTGAGAAAAAAAATGATGCTGTAACTGCTTTCTTAAAACTGCATGGTTTTGACGACGATGAAATAACAATAGGCAGCCAGTCAGTTATTGATAAGCAAGCACGTGAATACAGTAATGAAAATCAGCAATTTAGATACATAGTGCGTTCAAATATTATTGTTTATTCTGATGCGCCAGATAAAGTGCAAAACGCGCTGAGTAAAGTAAGCCAGCTTGCTAAACAAGATATCGCGATAGTGCAGGACAGCTACGAAACAAAAGTTGAATACATTTTTACAGGCCTCAATGATGTAAAACCTGCGATGGTGCAAGAAGCAACTGAAAAAGCGCGTGAAGTCGCTAATAAATTTGCTAAAGACTCTAATTCAAAATTAGGCAAAATAAAAACAGCTCGCCAAGGGCAATTTAGTATCAGTAATCGAGATTCAAACACACCGCAAATAAAAAACATAAGAGTGGTAACCAGTGTTGAATATTATTTAAATGACTAGGGCCTGTTGACCTTTCAGGATTAAAATTTGTTCAATCTAGGGGCCGGTTTAATCGCGGCGTGAGGTTTGTAACCTAGCGGGCTAAGTAAAAACCGAGCAAAGCTTCCGCGTCCTGCTCACGCCCCTTACCTACATCCATGTAGGCAACAAAGAGTAAATTGCCCCTAGGCAGAACCCTTCGGGCAGCGCATGTTTGGCATTTATTCCACGTTATCGCCTATTTATGGGGAATAACCACACTGCATAGGCTCTGCCTTGACTAAATACCAAACATACTGCTGTAAATTTAACCTCGAAAGATAAACAGGCCCTAGGAAATAATATGTCAGAGTCTAAATATGGTCAGTTTGTACTGGCGCCCCGTTCGTATTTTTTTACTGCTATAGCGAGCGTGGTGTTTGCGTTTATTGGCTTTAGTTATAATGCATGGCGAATGGAGGCAAGTGAAGAGAACAACAATACACGCATTGCTAGCTTTCAAATATTACAAGAACTAGCCGAGCTTGAGCTTATTGTATTTGCGGCACATTACGATAATAACAAAATAGATGGCAGCCCTAGAAAAGGCTGGGTTAAAGTTAACTTAATTCATGACTTAAGCTACTTAGCCGTTGATAAAGTACATTTAAAAACAAAAGACTTACAAAAGGTCTGGCAAACAAATTGGCCAAATATGGTTGATCAGCAAAGTGCTGCGCAATCTATTACACATGCCATAGACAGTGTGCGTAGAGAAGTTGTGAGTGAATTAAAGCGCCTTGATTAAGTGAGCAACTTGCGCCGTTGAGCGTTGCAAGTAAGCGGCGCTCAGTAAAATTGTTGTCTCGTTAACTTTTTGCCCTTTTAGTACGTTGGCAAGCTGCTGTTTTGCGTTAGGATTTTGTTTTTGCTCTATTTCCATTAATGCTAACAAAGCTGAGAATTCATGCTTTACCGGTGTGCTCGATTTATTTGCATAGGCAATGTAGCAGGCAACTGGTGTTAATCCGTGAGAGTTGGGCTGCGCCAACGCTTTAACTAAGTCATCATTTGATTCAAACAACATTAAAGAGCGTACATAGTTAAATGGCAGCTTTGTAGCATCGGCATGCTTAAACACATTGTGCAGTACATTATTTCCTTGAGTATCTTGTACTAAAAAGCCTTTATTTACTCTCAGCGCTGGGGTGAAAAAGCTCAATGCGTCAATATTAGTGAGTTGGTTAATAAATAGAGAAGGTGCTGTATTAGTACTTAATATACGGATTGCTATGTTTTGCATAAAGTCATACTTAACACTCAACCGTTGGGCGCTGTCATATAAATGGTTAAGCTGCAAAGTTTGCTGAGCAGGGCTTAACTGCCTAAAGTCGTTATCGAGCTCATTTAACTGCTGCTTTGAAATACGCGCATTAAGTAGTTGTATGCTTAAATCCATTATTATTTCCAAAATCTTTTTTGCTACTATAAAACAAAAAAGGCCGCAAATGCGACCTTTCATATTTAAAGCAATTGTTTAAATTGGTTTTAAGCCTTTTTGCTTGCTACCCATTCATTAACAAAGTTTTCTAGTACATTAAGTGGTACAGGACCATTTTTAAGCACTACGTCGTGGAACTGGCGAATATCAAATTTATCACCAAGTTGCTTTTTAGCTTCTTCACGAAGCTCTAAAATCTTAAGCATACCCACTTTATAAGCCGTTGCTTGTGAAGGCATTACAATGTGACGCTCAACCATTTTAACACCGTCAGATGTTGCATTAGGCGTGTTATTTACGTAGTAATCAATACCTTCTTGGCGAGTCCACTTCATTGCGTGAATACCCGTATCAACAACTAAGCGACATGCGCGCCATAATTCCATTGAAAGACGACCAAAATCTGAGTAAGGGTCTGAGTACATGCCCATTTCTTTAGGAATGAACTCTGAGTATAAACCCCAGCCTTCAATATACGCTGTGTAGCCACCAAACTTACGGAACTTAGGAATACCTTCTAGTTCTTGCGAAATAGCTATTTGCATGTGGTGTCCCGGAATACCTTCGTGGTATGCCAGCGCTTCCATTTGATACGTTGGCATTGCTTCCATATCGTAAAGGTTAGCGTAGTAAACACCTGGGCGTGAACCATCAGGAGCTGGCTGTTGGTAAAATGCTTTACCTGCTGCTTTTTCACGGAATGCTTCAACCGCTTTTACTTTTAAACCTGCTTTTGGTTTAACAATGAATAACTCATCTAAACGCGTTTTCATTGTATCAATAAGCCCAGTGGCTTCATCAAGGTAGCGTTGTTTACCTTGTGCATCATTAGGGTAGTAAAATTGCTTGTCAGTTTTCATAAACTGCATAAACGCTTTTAAGTCGCCTTTAAAGCCAACTTTGTCTTTAATCTCACGCATTTCATCATGAATACGTGTCACTTCAGATAGACCAATTGCATGAATTTCTTTAGCAGTTAAATCTGTTGTAGTTGTGCGCTTAAGTGCGTTGTTATAAAACGCTTCGCCATCAGGTAATTTCCATGCGCCATCGCGATCATCTGCGCGTTTTTCAAGCTGTGCAAGGTAATTAATTAGTTTAGAGTAAGATGGTTTAACAGCCGATTTTAATGCATCTGATGCATCGCTGATTAACGAGTCTTTTTCGTCTTGGCTAATTTCAAGCGCTTTTACTTTACGTTTAAAGTCAGCAAGCAATGTAGAATCATCGCCTTTTTCAAACGGTGCACCGTGAATAATGTTTTTGCTTGAATCAATAACATGCGGGAATACAAATTTAGGGGCAATGATGCCTTTTTCTGCACGTACAGTTAAATCAACGATAAGCTGATCAATAACACCAGTTACACCATTTAAACGAGAAATGTAGTCTTTAGCTTCTTTTACATTACTAATTGAGTGCTGATTAATTAAAAATGCAGGGATCATAGAATGCGTACCAAACATTTGGTTCACAGGGTAATTATGGTAGCGCCATTTAAAGTCAGCAATTGAGCTTTCAAGATCTTGTTTTTTTAAGTCGTAGCTAACTTTTGTTGCATCATCTAATAAATCACGGCTGATTGCTTTTAGTGCAACTAGGTCAGCTTTTGTTTGCGCTAAATCTTTAAGCTGTCTTTCTTCGCTGCCATCATCCCACTTATCGTAATCTTGCTTAATACCCATGTATGTTTGATATACAGGACTGCTCATTACGTCGCGGTTAAATGTATCTTCAAAAAATGCATTGGCTTTGTCTATTTCACTTTGTTGTGATTGAACTGCTTGTGCAATAGGAGCCGAAGTCGCTTGTTGTGTTGTTTGCTGGCAACCAGCAAGTAGTGCAACGCTTACTGCGGCCGCAATAAAAGTAAGTTTACGCATTGTTTTCCCTTTTGTTGTTAGAAACCCATTAGGGTGTTTTATATTTATTTTTTGTGTAGCGCTGGGGGCTACACAAATAATTCTAGCAGGTCATTTAAAAAGCGATGACCTTTTAAGCTTACCTGCCAATGGCTGTCTGTTTGAGTCAATAAACCTTTATTAATTGCTTGGTTTAATGCACTTTGCTGACTTTGCAGTGGCAGTGTTGTAAGTTTATTAAAATCATTAATTGGGCAAGGCTCAACAAGGCGAAAGCGATTCATAAAAAATTCAAACGCTAAATCGTCTTGCTCTACATGCCAGCTTTTATACATATACGGTTTAATTAAATCCATATAGCCGCGTGGGTGTTTAACCTTTTCAGTACGCGTAATAAGCCCTGTATTTGCATCAGTAACCTTACCATGCGCGCCGCAGCCAATACCGAGATAATCGCCAAAACGCCAATAATTCAAGTTATGTTGGCACTGATAGCCTGGTTTTGCATAGCCCGATATTTCGTATTGTATGTAACCTGCTTGAGCTAGTAACTCGACCCCTTGCTCTTGAATGTCCCACAGTGTTTCGTCTTGTGGCAAGGTAGGAGGTTTTGAAGCAAACTGAGTATTGGGTTCAATAGTTAGTTGATACCACGATATATGCGGTGGATCGAGCGCTATTATTTGTTTTAAATCACTCAGTGCATCATCAAGTGTTTGCCCAGGTAAGCCATGCATTAAATCAAGGTTAAAGCTATTTAAACCGGCTTCTTTAGCTTGTTGCGCGGCATAGTTTGCCTCGTCGCTGCCATGAATCCGACCAAGTGCTTTTAACTTGTCGTTTTGCATGCTTTGCACACCGATAGAAATACGGTTAATGCCTGCTTTTACGTAATCTTTAAAACGACCTGTTTCTACTGTACCTGGGTTGGCTTCAAGGGTAATTTCGCAGTGTTCTTCAAGACCAATTAGGTTGTCGACTTCATTTAATAAACGAGTATAAGCCGCACCAGTTAATAAGCTCGGAGTACCGCCACCAATAAAGATACTGTGAATTTTACGTCCTTGCACTAAGTGCAAATCTGCTTTTAAATCATCAATTAAATGCTGAACATATTCAGCTTCAGGTATTTCACCTTTTTGTCCGTGGCTATTAAAATCGCAGTACGGGCATTTTTGCACGCACCAAGGTACGTGCACATATAAGCTCAGTGGTGGAAGGTTCACAGGCCGCCTTTTTGCTGTAGCTCTAGCAGTAGTTTTTGTAGTGCTTGGCCGCGATGACTCACTGCATTTTTTTGCTCTTTTGTAAGCTCAGCACTGGTACAATTTTTCTCTGCTACAAAAAATACAGGGTCGTAACCAAAGCCACCGTTGCCATTTTGAGTGATCGTAATTTCGCCTTCCCAGCTTGCACTGCAAATAAGGGGGGTAGGGTCATCTGCGTGGCGCATTAATACCAGTACACACCAAAAACGAGCACTACGGATAGGGTTATTACCCAAGTCTACGAGTAACTTATCAATGTTATCTTGATCGCTGGCACCTGGGCCTGCAAAACGGGCAGAGTAAACACCGGGTGCGCCATTTAGGCCATCAACTTCTAAACCTGAGTCATCGGCAATAGCAGGCATGCCAGTAATTTTAGCGGCATGACGCGCTTTAATAATGGCATTTTCAACAAAGGTAGTGCCGGTTTCGGCAACTTCACCTACGTTAAAATCGCTCTGTGGAACTACATTAATATTCAGAGGGCTTAGCATGTTAGCTAGCTCATTTACTTTGCCAGGGTTACCTGTAGCAAGTACTAAAGTTTTGGTCATGTTATTAATCTACGTAAAATTTTTGCTGAAACTGTAATTTTTGAAATTGATTACTTTGTTGTATTTCAATCTCAAAGCGTAAAATCTCTTCGTTGGTATAATCAACTTGGGCAAGGTAATAAATTGAATCACCTTCTTTTACTTCTTTAAAAGTAAGCGTTTGTTTATTGCCAAGTAGGTTTCTAGCTGTGCCAGTAAGCTTTGCTGTTTGGGCTGTATTTTCGGCATCATTTTTTAAAACAGAAATATTTACAATGCCTTTGTATCCGCTTCGCTCAAGGCCATACGCTTTTGCTATTTTTGGCTGAATAAAAGTAGAAGGAAAGGCGATGTAATGCACTTGCCAAGGGCCAAGCTCTTTATATTGTGCGCCTTGCATTTCTTCGCTTTGCGCGTTAAATGCAAATGCTAAACAAGCAATAAAACAAAACTTAATTAAACGGTTCATTATGTATTCCTCAAAACATATAAAAAAGAGGCCTTTGGGCCTCTAATTAAAAAATCCATATTAGACTAAAAAATCCATAAGCAGCATTTGCAAAAACTGAATACCAATAATAAGTACTAAAACTGATAAATCTAAGCCACCCATTGATGGCAATATTTTACGAATTGGTTTTAGCATTGGTTCAGTAAGCTGATGGAAAACCGCTTCTATAGGGTTATAACCTTGGCTAACCCAGCTTAAAATAGCGCGAATAATAAGTACCCAAAAAACTAAGTTAAGGCCTTCTTTTAGTACCGTTATAAGTGCTTGTATAATTACAGGCTGTATTGCCCACGCATTATATATAACAAGCATTAAAGTACTAATTTTGGCTACAGCCACTATAAATGCCAGCAACAGAGATGCTAAATCAAGTCCGCCAAATCCCGGAATGATTTTACGCAGTGGTTTTACCGCAAACGAAGTGGCTTTAACCACAAACTGGCTCATTGGATTATAAAAGTCGGCTTTTGCCCACTGCAGCCAAAAGCGCAGTAATACCACCATTAAAAACAAATCAAACAGGGTACTGATTAAAAATTGCATGGCATTCATAGTGTAACCTTCAATAAAAAAGTGGTTTTAAAGTTCTTTTTCCATTTGCTCTGCACGCGCAATACACGCATCCATTGCATCGCCAACGGTTTTAGTTAAGCCTTCATCTTTTAAGTGCTCAACAGCTGCGTGAGTAGTACCGCCTTTAGATGTTACGTTTGAACGTAGTTGCGAAATAGTAATATCAGGCTGGCTAAGTGCCATTTCTGCGGCGCCAAGGGCTGTTTGTTGTACTAAACGACGAGCGTCTTCATCATTAAAGCCCAGCGCTTTAGCTTTTTCTTCTATGGCTTCCATAAATAAGAAAAAGTAAGCTGGTGATGAGCCGGTCACAGCAATAATATCGTTAATTTGTGATTCTTTTTCGACCCATACAACAATGCCAGTGCATTCAAAAACTTGTTGTACAAACTCGTGTTCGCTTTGTGTTTCGCCCGCGCCATATAAACCTGATACACCACGGCCTAATAAAGACGGTGTATTTGGCATACAACGTACCATTTTAACGTCTTGACCTAGCATTTCACGTAAACGTTTTACAGTTAAGCCCGCAGCAACAGAAATAAACAGTTTATCGCTAAAATCTACGCCCGACTCTTGAAACGATTTACATAAATCGCCCATCATTTGTGGTTTAACAGACAAAACAATTACATCAGCATCGCGCAGGGCTTCGTTATTGTCACTGGTAGTTTGCACCTTGAAATCAAAGGCTACCTTTTCAAGCTTTTCTTGGTTGCGGTTAGTCGCAATAATGTTACTTGCGTTAAAACCGTTTTTTACCATGCCACCAATAATGGCGTAGCTCATATTACCTGTGCCTATAAATGCGATTTTTTTATCTGACATAAATCTGTTATCACCTTTTAAGTTCGTGTTCCAAAAATGTCTGTGCCGATCCTTACCATGGTTGAGCCTGCACTAATGGCAGCTTCAACATCGTTACTCATACCCATCGACAAAGTATCTACTTGAGGATATTGGGTCTTTAGTTTATCAAAGCAAGTTTGTAATTGCTCAAAAGATTGAATTTGCGTATCCAGATCGTTGCTTTTAGCGGGAATTGCCATTAAACCTCGAAGTGTTAAGTGCTCACATTGGTTAATAAAATCGGCAAGTTCATCTATTTCATCGCGGTGGCAACCCGACTTCGCTTCCTCATTACTTATATTTACTTGAATAAGTATATTAAGAGGCTGTTTATCGTCTGGGCGCTGGGAATCTAATCGTTTCGCTATTTTTATGCGATCAACACTTTGCACCCAATCAAAGTTGGCAGCCACTAAAGCACTTTTATTAGATTGAATAGGGCCAATGAAATGCCAAATGATGTCGCTATATGACTGTAGTTGAGCTATTTTATCTATAGCCTCTTGAACATAAGATTCACCAAATTCGCGCTGACCATGCTCATAAGCTGCAATAACATCTTCGCTTGGTTTAGTTTTAGACACTGCCAGTAGAGTGACTTCGTTAGTGTTTCGTTGTGCAATTTTTGCCGCGTCTGCAATTCTAGCGTAGGCGGATGTGAGTCGTTCTGCTATTGTAACCATATATTTATCAGTTAGTTGTGGAGTCATAAATGGATATTACCGAATTATTAGCGTTTAGTGTGCAACACAAAGCATCCGATTTACATTTATCGTCGGGTGTTTCACCTATGATACGCGTAGACGGTGATGTTCGCCGCATTAATATACCAGCCCTTGCAGACAAAGACGTAAACAGTCTGGTTTACGATATTATGAACGATAATCAACGCAAGGACTATGAACAAAATCTCGAAGTGGATTTTTCGTTTGAAGTGCCTAATTTAGCACGTTTTCGTGTGAATGCGTTTAACTCTAATCGCGGGCCTGCTGCGGTATTTCGTACCATACCAAGTGAAGTGTTAACGCTTGATGATTTAGGTGCGCCAGATATTTTTAAAACAATCTCCGATACCCCACGTGGACTCGTGTTAGTGACAGGTCCAACGGGCTCTGGTAAATCAACAACACTTGCCGCTATGGTCGATTATATAAATCAAAATAAACATCACCATATTCTAACAATAGAAGATCCAATCGAGTTTGTTCACGATAATAAATTAAGCCTTATTAATCAACGTGAGGTACATCGCGATACTCATAGCTTTTCAAACGCGCTACGTAGTGCATTGCGTGAAGATCCAGATGTAATACTTGTGGGTGAGTTACGTGATTTAGAAACAATTCGTCTTGCAATGACCGCTGCTGAAACGGGTCACTTAGTGTTTGGCACGTTGCATACAACATCTGCACCAAAAACCATTGACCGTATTATCGATGTATTCCCAGGTGAAGAAAAATCAATGGTACGTTCAATGTTATCTGAATCTTTGCGTGCTGTTATCTCGCAAACACTGCTTAAAAAGATTGGTGGCGGGCGAGTTGCAGCACACGAAATTATGATTGCAGTACCTGCTATTCGTAACTTAATTCGTGAAGATAAAATTGCACAAATGTACTCGTCTATTCAAACCGGTGCGTCTGTGGGCATGCAAACAATGGATCAATGTTTAACTAATTTAGTTAATCACGGCATTGTTACAAATGCGGCAGCGAAAGAAAAAGCACAAGACAAAACACAATTTGGCGGGTAAGAAACTATTATGGCTTTATCTTTAAACGACTTTTTACTCATCATGATTGAGAAAAAAGGCTCTGACTTATTTGTATCGAGTCAGCTACCTGTAAGTGCAAAAATAAACGGCGAGCTAACAGCCCTCAGTGACGATAGGCTTACAGATGAGCAATCGCTTGAGTTAGTTGAATCTGCAATGAGCGAAAAGCAAAAAGCAGAGTTTCATACAACGAAAGAATGTAACTTTGCGATTGCCACCGACGAAGGACGCTTTCGTATTTCTGCCTTTTGGCAACGCGATAAAGCAGGTATGGTTATTCGCCGTATTGTTACGCAAATACCTGATGTGAGTGAGCTAGGTCTTCCTTCTATTCTTACCGATGTAATTATGTCTAAGCGTGGCCTTGTTTTGTTCGTTGGTGGTACTGGCACGGGTAAATCAACCTCGCTAGCCGCACTTATTGGCTACAGAAACCGACATCAACGTGGTCATATACTGACTATTGAAGATCCGATTGAATTTGTTCATGAGCATCGTAAAAGTATTATTACTCAACGCGAAGTAGGGCTTGATACCGAAAGCTTTGAGTCAGCACTTAAAAGCTCATTACGCCAAGCTCCCGATGTAATTTTGATTGGTGAAATTCGCTCTCAAGAAACTATGGAATACGCACTAAGCTTTGCCGAAACAGGTCATTTATGTGTTGCAACACTGCATGCTAATAATGCTAACCAAGCGATTGACCGTATTATGCATTTAGTTCCAAAAGAAAAACACGATAAGCTTAAGTACGATTTAGCACTTAATTTACGTGCTATCGTGGCGCAGCAATTAGTGCCGACTGCTGATGGTGAAAGCCGTGTTGCAGCTATTGAAATATTGCTTAACTCACCAATGGTTGCTGAACTGATTAAAAACGGTGATATTGGTGGTATTAAAGAGGCAATGGCTAAATCGAAAGAAATGGGCATGCAAACCTTTGACCAAGCATTATTTGAGCTGTATAGACAGCAGCGAATTAATTACGCTGATGCACTGCATCATGCTGATTCGCCAAATGATTTACGCTTAATGATTAAACTGCGCAATAACGAACAGCAAGGTGCGGGCTTTTTACAAGGCGTTACTATTGATGGCCTTGACGATAAAAATAGCGATCAATGATTTAAAAAGTAATGAATATAAATACTTAATATAAAAAAAGCGCCAATTGGCGCTTTTTATTTATATAACAGGTTATTTATATAGCCTGTTTATTCACCGTAACTAGACTCAAAAAAACTTTCTAAAATAATAACCGCAGACATATTATCTACGTTACCTTTGCCTAAGTTTTTATAGCCACCACTTTCAAAAAGTCGCGCTTTAGCATCCGCAGTCGTTAAACGCTCGTCTTGTGTTTGTACCGGAATGCCATAATGATTATGTAATCTGTTGGCAAACTTTTTTGCTTTAAAGGTAACCTCTTGTGACGTTCCATCCATATTTAGTGGTAAGCCAACAACCATTAAGTCAGGCTGCCATTCGGTTACTTGTACAGCAATATGGTCCCAGTTAGGAATGCCATCTTGTGCTTTTACAGCCTTAAGGCCAGAGGCGCTGCCTGTTAGCTCTTGCCCAATAGCAATACCAATACTTTTGGTGCCAAAGTCAAAGCCCATTACAGTGCGTTCGCCTTGCGGCTTAAGCGATTTTTTTGTCATGTGTATCTTGTTTAAGTTTGCTAAGGGTTAAGTTACTATTATGCGTGACCAGCTTCAGGGCTGAGTTGGCTAATATCAAAGCCCAACATTGAAACTGCTTTTTCCCATCGTTTTTCAACGGGGGTATCAAAAATGATCTTCGGATCGGCTTCTATGATCAACCAACTGTTATCAAGTAACTCTTGTTCGAGTTGTCCTTGCTCCCACCCTGAATAACCCAATGTAATAATAAATTGTTCAGGTGCTTGTGCGGTAGTTAAGCTTGCTAAAACGTCTTTTGAGGTAGTGATCATAATATCGCTACTGAGTTTTTGGCTTGCTGAATAACCTGATTGAGGAGAGTGCAAAACAAAACCACGGTCAGTTTTAACGGGTCCGCCTGCAAACACACTTACTTTTGCTGCGTTTTGCGTTTTGTCGTTATCAATTTCTATTTTATCTAAAAGTTCGCCAACGGTAACATCAATAGGTTGGTTTATTACCAAGCCCATAGCCCCATCTTCATTGTGCTCACAAATATAGGTAACAGCACGTTTAAAAAAAGGGTCTTGCATCGACGGCATCGCGATTAAAAAATGATTTTCTAATGACTGCATAGATTTCACCCTTTTTAGTTAATGAACTTTGAGTATGGCACATACCTTTGTTTTTAAAACTAAAAAAGCACTTTCATACAGTTTAAAAATTAATAGTTAACAACTATATTAAAATTTATGACACGAAAGTGCTTTTAATAACGATAGGTAGATACTTATTTATCTAGCTTTCTTTCAATGGCATCAAACAAAATACCTGTAATAGAAATATCATAAGCAGCTTCAATTTCGCGCACGCACGTTGGTGCAGTTACGTTAATTTCAGTTAATTTATCGCCAATAATATCTAAACCTACAAATATTAAGCCTTTTTCTTTAAGCGTTGGTGCAACCGCTTGCGCTATTTTTAAATCTGACTCGCTAAGTGGACGGGCTTCGCCTCGACCGCCAACAGCTAAATTACCGCGTGTTTCACCATTTTGTGGAATTCGCGCTAAACAATACGGAATAACCTCACCATCAATAACCAATACGCGCTTGTCGCCTTGTTTGATCTCTGGGATGTAATTTTGCACCATAGCAAAGCGGCTGCCGTGCTCGGTTAGCGTTTCACAAATTACACCAATGTTGGCATCGTCTTCTCTAAGGCGGAAAATAGATGCGCCACCCATGCCATCAAGGGGTTTTAAAATAATGTCTTTATGCTCGGCTAAAAACTCACGAATTTGTTTTTGGCTACGTGTAACAAGTGTGTCTGGCGTATGTTCGCTAAACCATGCTGTAAATAGCTTTTCGTTAGCATCGCGAAGGCTTTGTGGCTTGTTAATTATTAACGTACCTTCTTGTTCTGCACGCTCTAAAATATACGTCGCGTAAATGTATTCGGTATCAAAAGGAGGATCTTTTCGCATTAAAATAACATCAAGGTCGGCAAGGGCTATAGTGGCTTTTTCTTCAAGCTCGTACCATTTTTCTGCATTATTAAACACTTGCGCTTTAGACGCTGTAGCGTACGACTTACCTTTACGAAGAGATAAATCATCCATCTCCATATAATAAATTTCGTAGCCGCGTTCTTGCGCTTGCATCATCATTGCAAAACCGGTGTCTTTTTTGATGTTAAATCCACTAATAGGATCTGAAATAATACCTAACTTAATTGCCATGCGCTGTGCCTTACTATAAATGTTACTGTTTATATGAGGGTGCTTTTAGTTATTTCAATTAGCTAAATCGCCAAATTGAAGTTGTAATGCACTTAAGACCGTTAAAGCGGCTGTTTCCGTTCGTAAAACGCGCGGGCCTAAGCGAATATCCACAAATTCTAGTTGTTTAGTTAGTGCTATTTCATCGTCGGTAAAGCCGCCTTCTGGGCCGACTAAAAAGCGTACGCCATCTTTAGGTACCGTAATGGTTTTAATGCTGTGCTCAGCACGAGGGTGAAGAGTGAGCTTAATTGCATTGGTTTGTTGTGCAAGCCATTGTTTTAAATCTACAGGGGGATGAATAATTGGCACAAAATTACGCCCAGATTGCTCTGCCGCTGCTATTGCAATTTTTTGCCATTGTTGGTGTTTTTTCTCAAGACGATCGCCCATTAGTTTCACGCCACAGCGCTGACTAAAAATAGGGGTGATTTCGGTAATGCCCAGTTCAACTGACTTTTGAATTGTAAAATCCATTTTATCACCACGGGATACACACTGGCCTAAATGAATTTTAAGCGGGGATTCTACATCATGAGGATTAAGCTCTAACGGCATTACGACGACTGTTTTTTTTGTTACCTCAATTATTTCACTAAGGTATTCGCCGCCTTCGCCATTAAAAATAGATACATGCTCGCCTACTTTCATGCGCAGCACTCTGCCAATATGCCCTGCAGCATCGTCATCTAAAGTTACAGGGGTGTTTAGGGCAATACTCGATGTTTGATAAATATGAGGAACTCGCATAGGGCGTCACTTATTACTTAGCGTAAAAATATATACTGCTATGGTAAGTAAGCTGGGAGCTGTGCGCAATTATTTATTTTTATTAAGTTGCTCTGCAAGGTCTATTAAATCTTGTGGTGTGTGCGCTATATCGTGATGATTTTGCGAAGGTTCTGTTAACGTCTCGTCAGTAACTAGGCTTAGTGTATAGCCTGTATCATCAAAGCTTATTAAAAAGCGCTTTTCATGTAACGAGTTATAAATAAAGCGTTGTTTATCGCTTGCTAGTAAGTAATCGGTACTATTAAAAAGGACTCCGTGTAAATCGTGATGCTCTTTTAGATAGTTAATTAATTCAGAAACGCTTATTTCGTTTTCAAGGTCGCAATAACTATAGTCTTTAATAAGTTCGTCAAACATCATTTTTACTAACTGGCGGGTATTACTGCCTGCTGCAATAAGCGTACTCGCTTTTGTTTTACCATTATTATTTACATAGTATTCGGCAAATGCTCGGCTAAATTCGTTGTCTATGTCAATTAACAAGTAATTCGTTATTTCAAGTGGCATAGAGCTAGGACCTTGTTGCATTTAAGTAATTACCATTATTACTTAAATGCAGACTTTTAATGGCTGTATTTTAGTAAAAAGGTCTAAAGAGAAAACATGCTAATAAGTAAATAGCCTATAGCACAAAAAACAGCAAACTCTATACATGCTACCCCAATATTATCTTGATGGTCTATTTCAAGAGCCGTATCAATATTTGGTAAAGAGATAACTTTTATCACATACGTTAAGCTGTAAAGCAGTATCCACATTACACCGCAATGCATAACGAGTGTAAATATGTTTTCTACCATTTTACCGTTTTGAAATGCTGCGCTAGATAAACCAGCATACACAGCCAATGCTAAACCTATTGATTTGCCAGCATACCTTATACCAATAGATGTATTCTCTAGGTTAAAGTTACTTTGTAGCGAAGCTCCTTGATTTGCTTTTGCAAAGCGGTGTTCTCGTATTTTACTATCCAGTGCAAACATTCCCTGAAGCGTAAAAAAGCTAACACAAGCAATAAGTAAGTTGCTAAATCCTTGGGTGTGCGTCCACGTGTACAAGCCAAGTGCGATAATACAGTTAGCGATTAACATGCCTGAATCTACCAATGCAGCACATACATTTTGTTTTAGTATGGCAGCTTCTTCGTTAAACCTGTGGAGTATCCATTTTCTGTGAATTAAATGACCCACTTTTATAAAAGTGAATAAAAGAATAATAATAATTAACACTTTTAACGGGTTTGACTGTGCGGTACTTATACTTATTTCGTCAAATAAGAAAGCCATAGTGGCTATAACAACTGATATTTCAGATGCAAAACTAATACCCATGGCAAAGTTGTCGTGTTGTGCTAGCTCATCTTTAAGCGCTTGTTTTGCTTTGATTTGAGTGACAACTCGTAAACAAAAAATAGTTATGCAAATAACCGCAAAACTAATGGCAATCGCAATAAAACTAGTGTTAGATAAAGACAAATATGACATGGTAATCCTAATTAAGTTAACCTTTCTAGGTTTTAATCATTCTAGTACGGTTATTGATGATATAAAAGAGAGGATTGATGAGTAACGTAAAGCAACTTCCTATTCAATTACAAAAACTTGGCTTGATGCGCTTTGAACAGTTATACCCGCAGCAAAGTAAACAAAGTGAAGTTGTAAGGTTATTAGCATTAAGCGACTTTGCTTGGCGCAGTTTAGAATCACAACCTGATTTAAATACTTGGCTATTATGCAAAGACGAAATACAAAATAGAGTAATAGATTCTCCTTTTAAAAACCTTAATTTAGCTGATATTGATGAAGTGCAGTGCCATAAAGTATTTCGCCAATATCGTGAAAAGTACTGGCTCAAAGTCGCCTTTTTAGATTTATGCTGTAACAATCCCATTGCCGATAGTATTAATTACATAAGCCAACTGGCTGACATGCTAATAAATAGTGCTAACCAATGGGCGCATGCACAGGTGGCAAAAGTAAATGGTGAGCCGCTTGATGAGCAAAACCAAGCAATGCCGTTAATGGTGTTGGGTATGGGAAAACTTGGCGGACAAGAGCTAAATTACTCCTCTGATATTGATCTCATTTTTGCATATCCGCGCAGTACAAAAACCCAAGGTGGCCGCAGAAGCCTTGAGGCTCAAGTATTTTATACCAAAGTTGCACAAAAGCTCATTGCATCACTTAACCAAGCCACCGGTGACGGGCAGGTATTTAGGGTTGATATGCGCCTACGCCCGTTTGGCGAAAGTGGCCCTTTGGTTATGAGCTTTAATGCCATTGAAGATTACTACCAAGAACAAGGTCGCGACTGGGAACGCTACGCGATGTTAAAAGGGCGCTTAATTGGCACGCCTAACAAATATTGGGATGAATTTATTAAGCTTTTAAAGCCGTTTGTTTATCGCCGGTATATTGATTTTTCGGTGATTGAATCTTTGCGTAAAATGAAGTTAATGATTGCACAAGAGGTTCGCCGTAAACGCTTAACTAATAATATAAAATTAGGAGCTGGTGGTATTCGTGAAGTTGAATTTATAGTGCAAGCCCTACAAATGGTACGAGGTGGGCGAGAGGCTAATTTACAAACTCAATCATTACTTAAAGCATTAAATGAGCTGGCACTTAGCCAAGTTATAGATGAGCAAGAAGCGAGCGAGCTTAAACGCAATTACCTTTATTTGCGAAAAGTTGAACAGTACTTACAAATATTTGACGATCAGCAAACGCAAACACTCCCCGATGATGAATTGAACCAGCAGCGCTTAAACTTATTATTAGAACAAGCTGATTTTTCTGCCACTTTAATCACTATTGAAAAGGTAATGAAGCAAGTTAACGGCGAGTTTGCACTCGTTATTGGCGAAGAAACCGCGCCACTAGATACCTGTGAAGGTGCATTTATTAGTGCTTGGGATCATGGTGATGTGAGCTTTCTAAAAGAGGCTAGAGATGAATGGCAAGCACCCCTTAACGATTTTAAATTAAGGCTGTCTAAGGTCAACATAGGTAACCGAGGGCGTGAAACCCTTGATAAATTAATGCCTGTTTTATTGAGCCAGTTAAATGACTTTAATGCCAGCGCAGCTGCTTTTACAATGGTTTGCCAAATTTTTAATAAGATAATTTCACGTACTGCTTATTTAGAATTGCTGTACGAAAACCAAGGTGCATTAAAGCAACTTGTTTTACTGTGTTGTCATAGCAAATGGATAGGCGAGCATATTTCTCGCTACCCTATATTGCTGGATGAGCTAATAGACCCGGCTGTTCTTTATAAACCGACACCATTAACCGCTTATAAAGATGAAATAAGACAGTATTTTTTGCGAATAGAGCATGACGATTTAGAACTGCAAATGGAGTCGCTTAGGCAATTTAAGCAAACGCATCAATTACGAATTGCTGCTGCTGATGCAACCGGTGTTCTTGATGTAATGAAAGTAAGCGATCACTTAACCGTATTGGCTGAAGCGATTGTTGATCAAGCTGTTAATATTGCATGGCATAACACCGTTAAGCGTTTTGGTATGCCCCCTGGCACTGATGATGAAAACAAAGGTTTTGCTGTTATTGCATATGGTAAAACAGGCGGCTTAGAAGTAGGGTACGACTCAGATTTAGATTTGGTGTTTGTGCATAATCATGATGGCTCAAGCCAAACCAATGGTGAAAAACCGATAGATTCTCGCCAGTTTTATTTAAAACTCGCTCAGCGCTTAATGCATTTATTTAATACTCGTACTGCATCGGGTATTTTGTATGAGCTTGATACGCGATTACGCCCTGAAGGTGCATCAGGTTTACTTGCTATCAATTTAGAGAGCTTTAATCACTATCAGCAAACTCAAGCATGGACGTGGGAACATCAAGCACTTGTGCGGGCTCGGTTAATTTTGGGCCAAGACGATCTTATAGAGCGTTTTTCACAAATTCGTAAAAGTATTCTTTGCCAACAGCGCGATGATACCGTGTTAAAAGCCGATGTAATAAAAATGCGCGAAAAAATGCGCGATCATCTAGCGAAAGGAAATACTGAACAATTTGATTTAAAACAAGATATTGGTGGTATGGCTGATATTGAGTTTATTACGCAATATTTAGTACTTAAACACGCGAATGAGTTTGAGCAGCTTACCGTTTATTCAGATAACGTAAGAATATTAACGGATGCAGCAAATATAGGCTGTATTACTAAAGAGCAAAAACAGCAGTTGATCAAAGCGTATATTGATTATCGCTCGTGTTATCACGTGCTGAGCTTGGATCAAAAAGGCAAATTGATCTCGCGAGAAGCTTTTTTACAAGATATTACTAACGTAACGAATATTTGGAATAGTATTTTTGAATTGAATTGAATTGAATTGAATTGAATTGAATTGTAAAACCCAAGCGCTTGCTTGGGTTTTTTGTACGTGTAAACCCTTAAACCCTTAAACCTTTAGCTTTAAACAGTTTGTTCTCACAAATTCTGATGGTAACTCTGTAATAACCGCTGCTCTTTGTTTGTGGCAAAAGTAAGTGTAAACCTCATGCTCAAAGTCGTCATTTATAGCACGACCAATTTGATAAAGTGCTGAAGTAAAGTTGCTGTCTACTCTAAAATGATCTTTAACTACGTAGTCTTTACTTAAATACCAGTAAAGCTCAATACCTTCATTTTTAGCATATTGATAGAGTACGTCTTTAAGTGTTGTGCCATTTTCAAAGCGCCTAGGCTCAACTTCTCCAGTCCAATTTGTAGGCATTGGATCTACTGTTCGCGCACGTTCAGCCAATACTCTATCCAAGGTTTGTTCTGGTGTTTTAAGTTTTAAAACAAATTGATCTCGTTCTTTATTACTTTTTACTTGGTTACGAATAGAAGAGTAAAAACGTGATAATCCTTCGGCAGCTGCATTTTTAGATTTTTTAATATCAAATAAAGAACCATCACTCAACAAAAAGTATACGGCGAGTGCTATTAGTACAGCTGCAAATGATAAATGCTTAATCCAAAACCACATGATTATTACCCACCTTATTTGTTCCTATTATTGTTATACCATTACTTTTTATAAAAAGAAGGGGTATTTTTATCAGGTCGAGTTTTAAAACGACGGTGTAGCCACATATATTGTTCGGGTGCGGCATTAACAGATTGTTCCATGCGTTGATTTACACGTGTTACATCAGCCTTATTATCACCACTGGGGAAGTTTTCAAGCTCTGGCAGTATTTCTAAGTGATATTTACCATTTTCATCACGGCGAGTTATTAAACTCATTGTTTCGCAGTTTTTACTGCCTGCAAACATAAGAGTACCCGTTGTAGTTGCAGCGTCAGGTACTGCGTAAAATGGGACAAATTCACAGCGGTTACGACCGTAATCTTGATCGGGTAAGTAATAACATACCTTTTTATTTTTTAATGCTTTTAGTAAACCTTTTACATCTTTTCGACCGATTAAATATTCGTTAGAGCGAAGGCGCCCATTAGTCGTAAAGTATTCCATTAGTGGGTTGTTATGAGGGCGATAAAAGCCAACACCCTGACACTCTAAGCCCATAATACGGCTAGCCATTTCAAGATGCAGAATATGAGGTACAAGCAATAAAACACCTTTACCAGACGCTTGTACGCGTTCAAAGTGCTCAAGCCCTTTAAAAGACCCTAATGCTTTTTGTGCTCGCCACTGTGGCCACCACCAGGCCATGCCAGTCTCAACCATTGCAATACCGGTGTTTTCCATATTTTTGAGCACAAGGTCTTTTTGATCTGCTGCGCTCATATCAGGAAAACACAGCTTAATATTTACTTCTGCAATATGGCGACGGCGCTTCATAAATTTATGAACTAAGCGACCAAGCTGTTTACCCATTGCTAATTGTAGTTTTTGCGGTAACCAAGAAATTAAATATAAAAATAGAACGCCAATCCACGTTAACCAGTATCGAGGGCCCAAAAAAGATGCTTTAAAAGGAGATGAGGTGACCACAAAAATATCTCTGAGAATAAAAACGATAGTTTAACGCTAAGCGCTGTAAAATACAAAAAGCCAGCATTTAGCTGGCTTCCAATGTGTTCATACTGCACGAGTAATGAAAATTAAGCGGCTTTTAAACCTTGGTTTATAGCAACTAAATCTGCACTTGTTAATGTACCCGCAGCTTGTTTTAGGCGAAGGGTAGATAACACATAACGGTAACGTACATCAGCAAGGTTACGCTTTGCATCGTACAAATTTTGCGTACTTACTAGTACGTCAACAATGGTACGAGTACCTACTTCAAAACCAGCTTCAGTTGCTTTAAGGGCACTTTGAGCTGAAACAACCGCTTGCTCTAGCGCTTTGTAAGTAGCAATGTCTGAAACAACTTGATTATAAGATGTAATTACTGTGCGAGTTACTGCGCGGTAATTTGTTTCATAGTCTTGGCTCGCACCTACGTAAAACGCACGGGCCTGATTTGTTGCAGCAACTGTTGCACCACCTGAATATAAAGGCACGCTAAAGTTAAGCCCTACAGAGCTTGAGTCTGAACGAGGCTGATCATCAAAGTTAGCGCCATTTATTTGATTGTCTGTAAGAGAATCGCCATAACTAGCACTTAGTGTCAGCTTTGGATAATGACCCGCTTTTGCTAATTCAATTTGATCTTTTGCAATATCAACCGTTACTTTAGACACTTGTAGGTTTATATTTTTATCTTCAGCTACTTTAACAAAGTCGCTTGAGCGCTTAGTTGGTTTAGTTGTTGAGAAAGTATCTGTATTTAAAAAGTCTAATTTTTCGTGATATTTACCTGTAATCTCACGAAGTTGCTCACGTGCTGTTTCTACAGCATTACCTGCAATAATTTCTTGAGCTACAGAGTTATCAAACTGAGCTTGCGCTTCGTGTACGTCTGTAATTGCTGTTAAGCCTACCGCATAACGTTGTTTTGTTTGCTCAAGTTGACGTTCAATTGCACGTTTTTCAGCTTCAACAAATTCAAGGTTATCGCTTGCACTTAATACGTTAAAATAACCTTCAGCAACGCGTACAATTAAGTTTTGTTTAGCTGCATCGTATAGGCCGCTTGCTTGAAGCGCTTGCTTGTCGGCAATATCTAACGTATTCCAGGCACCTAAATCAAATAATGTTTGGCTTAAGCTCACACCGCGAGAGAATTGGTCTGTATCACTTTCAACTTTTACTTGGTTAGATAAGTCGCCAACGCTTTGGTACGACGTTGCATCGCTTTTTGTATAACCCATAGTTAAACCAATTTGAGGTAATAGTGCACTCATCGCCAAATCGCTTTGGTAAGACTGCGCATCGGCTTGGGCTTTTGCTTTTAAAACAGTAGGATCGTTAGCTGTCGCTATTTCAAAAACTTGTAGTAAATCTTCAGCTTTCACTGCTGTTGCACCTAATGCGCATGATAAACTAACTAGCGCCGCAAGAATGTTCTTTTTCATGTGGGGTTCGGTCCTTAGACAATTTTTGTACTAAAAGCATGTTAACCTGTTTTACTGCATAACAAAAAAAATAATTAGTAAAACAGTATGTTCAAGTGTAACAGAATATATTAACGCATTTTAAAGCTTTAGATAAGTAGGAGGTAGCTACGTGGTTGATAAAAAACTCGTTCAATTTACACATAAAGATGTGAATTTAAAGCCAACAAAAAACCTTTATAAAGGTTTTTTTCAGGTTGATTTATACCAATTTGAACATGCTCTTTTTGCGGGTGGAAAATCTAAAGTAATTAGCCGAGAAATATTAGAACGTGGCGATGCAATTGCAGTACTCCCTTACGATCCAATATCAGATACTGTTCTTTTAATTGAGCAAATACGTATTGGCGCTATTAAAAGCAAGCATTCGCCTTGGCTGCTAGAGTGTATAGCTGGAATGACAGACGGCAGCACTGATTACGAATCAGTTGTAAAAAAAGAAGCGTATGAAGAAGCTGGGCTTGAATTAACTGAACTTGAATTTATGCTTTCATACCTATCAAGCCCTGGTGGCACAACTGAGCGCTTACATTTATATTTAGCGCGTACTGACTTAAGCCAAGTGAAATCAGGTGTATATGGTCTTGAAACTGAAGGGGAGGATATAAAAACTCACATTCTATCAGTTGATGATGCGCTAATGCGCCTCAATAACGGTGAAATGGATAATGCGGCAACGGTTATTTGTATGCAGTGGCTTGCGCTTAATCGTGAAAAAATGGCAAGTAAATGGGCATAAACTCTTACTAATATTATGGTGGTACTTTGACAGCACAATTAGCAACAAAGCGATATATTCAGAGCCTCCCAAAGTATTTAACACTTTGTGAGCATAACTATGTGCGACTATTAAAGTTGTTACCGAGCGAGCGCAATATAGGAAGCATCCGTGAAGTAAAACTTGGCAACAGTGAGTTTGCTACAAAAATTGATGGCAGCGCAAAATACACCATGGATATTTCAATTAAGCAGCTAACAGGAATGGTTAAAGGGATTACGCCACTGTATTTAACGGTACGCATGTATCACGATGCCAAAGTGGCTGAAATTGTTCACCACGATTACCATCAACGCATAAAACCATCTTATGGATACCCTAACCCTAAAATGCATCAAAAAGATGAAAAGTATCAACTTAATGCTTTTTTATACGACTGGTTAGTGGCCTGTGTAGAGCACGGGCAAGCAACATTAAATTGGGATGTAAATAATGGCTTGGTTTGATGATACATATACATTTGATAAATCATCTTTGTGCATTGCGCATATTACCGACAGCCATTTATTTGCAGACAAAAGCGGTGAGTACTTTAATGTAAATACTGCAGCTCATTTTGAACAAGCTTTGGCGCACATAGCTAAGCAATCAATAGACTGTATTATTTTTGGTGGCGATTTAACACAAGATCATAGTTTTGAATCGTACTTATTATTTAGTGAACTTATAAATGCCAGTGACATTACTTGTCCTGTATTTTGGGTGCCAGGTAATCATGATGAACTAGCAATGCTTAATCGCATAAGTGGTGGGCAAATAAATTCGGCTAAACATATTATTGCTAATGGGATTGAGCTACTTCTTATTAATTCTAAAGGGCCCACGCCCGCAGGATGGGTTACTGGCACGCATTTAGATGAAGTAACGGACGCTTTAGTCAACTCGAATAATAGTAAAGTTATATTTTGTCATCATAATCCGCTGCCAATAAACGGCTACCTTGATAAACACTTATTAGAAAATGGCCCACAGCTTTTAAATATCTTAGTTAATAGTAATAATGTATCTGCGCTTTTTCATGGGCATGTGCACAATGATTACGAACAAAGCTTTAGAGGGCTGCCCATATATGCGACCCCAGCCAGCTCAATACAGTTTGTAAAGCACACTTCACAGTGGGAGCAAAAAAATGCGGGACCAGCTTACAGAACGCTAAATATAAAGAGTAAAAAAGATAAAGTAGAAGTAAAAACGGAAGTAGTATGGCTAAACGCGTAATTTATATTCATGGCTTTAATAGTTCACAAAAATCATATAAAGCTGTGCGCTTTGGTGAGCTTATGGCAAACTATGACGTTGATTATTGTGTACCGAACTTAAACCACGAGCCCCTACAAGCTATAATTGAGCTTGAACAATTACTAACGCCAAATACCGTTTTATTAGGTAGCTCGTTAGGTGGTTTTTTTGCCACGTATTTATCGCAGCGTTATCAAATTCCTGCAGTGGTTATTAATCCCGCGGTCGCACCCTATAATTTATTACAGTCGTTACTTGGACCTAATTATAATCCGTATCAAGATTATCATTACGATTTAAATAACAGCCATATTGAGGCACTTAAATTACTCGCTGTAGATAAATTAGCATACCCTGAGTTACTGTACTTATTACAGCAAACAGGCGATGAAGTGTTGAACTTTCAACACGCAGTAAAATATTATTCGCAATGCAAGCAATTGATAGAATTTGGTGGCGATCATAGCTACGTTGAATTTGAACGCACCTTTGCAAGTATTGTAGATTTTCTTAAAATCACGTAAAACTAGTTAGCCTGAACTGAGGTTAGTTACTATATTAACGCTTTAGCGCATATAACAATAAAACTAGTAAAACGTATTAGAGCCTTAGCGGATATAAAGATAAAAACTATGAGTGATCAAAATTATAACGCCGAAGCCATTGAAGTACTTAATGGATTAGATCCGGTAAAACGACGCCCAGGGATGTACACAGATACAACACGTCCCAATCATTTAGGCCAAGAGGTTATCGATAACAGTGTCGATGAAGCTATGGCGGGTCATGCTACTCGTATCGACGTAATACTCCACGAAGACAATTCGCTTGAAGTAAGTGATGACGGGCGTGGTATGCCTATTGATATTCACCCAGAAGAAGGTATCCCTGGGGTTGAATTGATCTTCACTAAATTACACGCCGGTGGTAAGTTTTCTAATAAAAACTATCAATTTTCGGGTGGTTTACACGGCGTAGGTATTTCGGTAGTAAATGCGTTATCTACGCGTGTAGAAGTAACAGTAAGGCGCGACGCTCAGCAATTTAGAATGGCATTTGAAAGCGGCGATAAAGTAGAAGACTTAAACGTAATTGGTACAGTCGGTAAGCGTAACACCGGCACTACGGTTCGTTTTTGGGCTGATGTTAGCTACTTTGATTCACCAAACTACTCAATTACCAAGCTTAATCATTTATTAAAAGCCAAAGCAGTTTTGTGCCCAGGACTGCGAATTAAGTTTGTTAATAAGCAAACAAAAGAAACCCAAGAATGGTTTTATGAAACAGGCTTAAAAGACTATTTAGTTGAAGCAATTAAAGGTTTTGAAACATTACCGCAAGACCCATTTGTTGGCGAATTTAAAAGTTCAATTGAAGGCGCTGACTGGGCTGTTGTATGGCTACCAGAAGGTGGTGAATCAATAGCTGAAAGCTACGTAAACCTTATTCCTACCGCGCAAGGTGGTACGCATGTAAATGGTTTACGCCAAGGCTTGCTTGAAGCAATGCGTGAATTTTGTGAGTTTAGAAACTTACTCCCTCGTGGTGTGAAATTAACTCCTGATGACATTTGGGATCGTTGTAGTTACGTGTTATCGGTTAAAATGCAAGACCCTCAATTTGCCGGTCAAACAAAAGAAAAACTATCATCACGCTCCTGTTCTGCGTTTGTATCGGGGGTTGTAAAAGACTCGTTTAGTTTATGGTTGAATGAACATACTGATACCGCAGAATTATTAGCTGAGTTATGTATTTCAAATGCACAAACTCGCTTGCGTGCAGCTAAAAAAGTAGTGCGTAAACGTGTTACTGCAGGTCCTGCTTTACCGGGTAAACTTACCGATTGTAGCGCTGCTGATAACGACCGTACCGAATTGTTTTTAGTGGAAGGTGATTCTGCTGGTGGCTCTGCTAAACAAGCAAGAGACCGTGAATTTCAGGCTATCATGCCGCTACGTGGTAAAATTTTGAATACCTGGGAAGTTGAGTCAGGCCAAATACTAGCATCACAAGAAGTACACGATATTTCAGTGGCGCTGGGTATTGATCCAGAATCAACCGATATGTCGGCATTACGCTACAATAAAATTTGTATATTAGCCGATGCTGACTCGGATGGACTACACATCGCAACACTATTATGTGCACTGTTTGTTCGCCATTTCCCTGAGTTAGTAAAAACAGGGCATGTGTATGTAGCAATGCCGCCATTATTTAGAATCGATATTGGTAAAGAAGTTTATTACGCACTTGATGAGCAAGAAAAAACCGCTATTTTGGCGCGCATAGAAGCCGAGAAAAAACGCGGAAAAGTAAACGTACAACGATTCAAAGGTCTGGGTGAAATGAACCCGTTACAACTACGTGAAACCACGATGGATCCAAATACACGACGTTTAGTGCAGCTTACGCTTGATGAAGAAGTAGAAACCATGGAAATGATGGATATGCTACTTGCTAAGAAACGATCGCCTGATCGTCGTCAATGGTTAGAAGATCATGGTAACAAGGCACTCGTTTAATTACCTGTGCTTAACACTAGGAGAGGCGAATGAAAAAACTACTAGGAAGTTTGCTGTTACTTGGGCTGACTACCGCTCCTGTAATGGCGAAAAAAATACTCGATAAGCTCACAGTCGCACCGGGATTTGAAATAAGCTTATTTGCAAATGATGTAGAAAATGCACGTCAAATAGCTGTTTCAAAAAAAGGTATTGTGTATGTTGGCTCTCGCAAAGCGGGCAACGTATATGCGCTTATTGATCATAATAGCGATGGCGTAGCAGATAAAAAAATTGTTGTGGCTAAAGGCCTAAACATGCCCTCTGGCATAGCAATTAAAGATGGCGATTTATACGTAGGCGAAGTACATCGTATTATTCGCTTTAAAAATATTGATACCCAATTAAAAGATCCAAAATTTGATGTGGTTTATGACGCATTACCGAGCGAGCGTCATCATGGTTGGAAATTTTTACGTTTTGCACCAACGGGCGAGCTAATCATTCCGGTGGGTGTACCGTGTAATATTTGTGCTGAGGATGAACGTTTTGGTCGTATTTTTGCGCTTAATGTAGAAACAAAACAAATAAAAACAATAGCCAAGGGCGTTAGAAACACCGTCGGTTTTGATTTTCATCCAGCTACTCAAGCTTTATGGTTTAGTGATAACGGTCGCGACATGATGGGCGATGATATTCCGCCTGATGAGTTAAACCGTGCAACGCAAGAAGGTGAGCATTTTGGTTTTCCGTATGTTCATGCCGGTGCAATTATTGACCCTGAGTTTGGTGAAGGTAAAAATATTGCCGATTACACGTCGCCAGCTCTTGCACTTGCTGCGCATGTAGCGCCACTGGGCATTCATTTTTATAACGGTAAGCAATTTCCAGCAAGCTATAAGCAACAATTATTTGTTGCTGAACATGGCTCATGGAACCGTTCTAAAAAGTCAGGTTATAAAGTAGGGCTAGCAACAATTGAAGTAGGTCGCGTAACTAAATATACGCCATTTATTACTGGCTTTATGAAAGACGAAACAACATTTGGACGCCCTGTTGCATTTGCAGAATTAGGTGACGGCAGTCTGTTAGTAAGCGATGATTACGCCAATGTAATCTACCGTGTAAGCTATAAGAAAAACTAGGTAAGCTTTAATGAGTGATACAGATACCTTGCTAATGCAAGGAATTGAGCAACAAACAATGGGGCGTTTTACCGAAGACGCCTATTTAAATTATTCCATGTACGTGATCATGGACCGCGCCTTACCGCATGTAGGTGATGGTTTAAAACCAGTACAGCGTCGTATTATTTATGCGATGAGCGAACTGGGTTTGTCGGCTAACGCTAAGTACAAAAAATCAGCCCGTACAGTGGGTGACGTGCTTGGTAAGTACCATCCACACGGCGACAGTGCATGTTACGAAGCGATGGTATTAATGGCGCAGCCGTTTTCTTACCGCTACCCTTTGGTAGATGGACAAGGAAACTGGGGTGCGGCAGATGACCCTAAATCGTTTGCAGCAATGCGTTATACCGAAGCGCGTTTATCTAAGTTTTCAGAAGTACTATTAAAAGAGCTTGGCCAAGGCACCGTCGATTGGACACCAAACTTTGATGGCACAATGGATGAACCTGTTGTGCTGCCTTCTCGTTTACCGCATATTTTACTAAACGGTATAACGGGTATTGCCGTAGGTATGGCAACCGATATTCCGCCACATAACGTACGTGAGGTGGCTAGTGCATGTTGTTTATTACTTGATAAACCAAAAACAGAGCTTGAAGAATTACTTGAGCTTGTACATGCACCAGATTACCCAACAGATGCTGAAATAATTACCCCAAAAGCCGATATTCATAAAATATATAAAACCGGTCGTGGGTCTATCAAAATGCGTGCGGTTTATACCGAAGAGCATGGCGATATTGTTATTACAGCGCTGCCGCATCAATGTTCTGGTGGTAAAGTACTTGAGCAAATTGCAGCGCAAATGAACGCTAAAAAATTACCAATGATTGCCGATTTACGTGACGAGTCAGATCACGAAAATCCAACACGCATTGTAATTATTCCGCGCTCAAACCGCATTAAAGCTGAGCCATTAATGGCGCACTTATTTGCAACCACCGATCTTGAAAAAAATTACCGAGTAAACTTAAACATGCTAGGCCTCGATGGCCGCCCGCAAGTTAAAGATTTACGCTGTATTTTAAGTGAGTGGCTAATATTTAGACGCGAAACAGTGCGTCGTCGTTTGCAGTATCGTTTAGATAAAGTATTAGCACGTCTACATATTTTAGAGGGTTTGCTAGCCGCCTTTTTAAATATTGATGAAGTGATTGAGATAATTCGCAGCGAAGATAAACCAAAGCCTGTATTAATGGAGCGCTTTGATTTAACTGATACACAAGCAGAAGCAATTTTAGAATTAAAACTTCGTCATTTAGCCAAGCTTGAAGAGTTTAAAATTCGTGGTGAGCAAGACGAACTGGCCAAAGAGCGTGATAAATTAGCGCAAATTTTGGGCTCAGAACGTCGTATGTCGACACTGCTTAAAAAAGAAATTCAAGAAGCCGCTGAAATGTATGGTGACGATCGTCGCTCACCAGTGATTGAGCGCTCAGAAGCGAAAGCACTTAACGAAAAAGATTTAATTCCGTCAGAGTCAGTTACTGTTGTGCTATCAGACAAAGGCTGGGCACGCGTTGGTAAAGGTCATGACTTAGATGTACAAGGCTTAAATTATCGCTCAGGTGACGGCTTTAGAGCCTCTGCTCGTGGTAAGAGTAATCAACCTGCGGTATTTTTAGATTCAGCAGGGCGGGCGTTTGCAACTGATGCGCACAGTCTACCTTCGGCGCGTAGCCAAGGGGAGCCAATGACAGGTCGTTTTAACTTAACACCAGGCGCTAATTTTGAGCACGTGGTAATGAGTGAAGACGAGCAAGTATTGCTTATGGCGTCAGATGCAGGTTACGGCTTTATTACCGACTTTAAAGACTTAGTTAGTAAAAATAAAAACGGTAAAGCGCTCGTAAGTGTCCCTAAAGGTGGAATATTACTTTCTCCTATTAGAGTGAACGATGTTGCTAGCGATTACTGTATGGCTATTTCTAACGAAGGTCGAATGCTTTTATTCCCGCTGCGAGACTTACCAAAATTAGGTAAGGGTAAAGGTAATAAAATCATCTCTATACCAGGTGCTAAAGTACAAGCCCGTGAAGAGTTTGTAAAAGTGCTTGCTGTTGTACCACTAGGAAGCAGTGTTACGCTTCATGCTGGTAAGCGTAAACTAACACTTAAACCAAGTGATTTAGAGCATTATCATGGTGAGCGAGGACGTAGGGGTAATAAACTACCGCGTGGCTTACAGCGTGTTGACGAAGCCGTTGTTGAGCTAACTCCTCAAGATGATGAACCAATAGACGTTATTAGCGAAGAGTAGCCAATTACTTTTTTGTATAAATAAAAACGGTCTGCATTTGCAGGCCGTTTTTGTTTTAAAATAAAGAGCTTAAATATTTCAGCGTACACTTGTGCGCTATTGACTCGTTTGTGTCACAAAATAACGCTATAATAATTATAATTCATTTTTGGAGAAGCCCATTTGCTAGCTGTTATACGCGTTTTTATTATGCTGCTGTTTATATTATTCAGTTGTATTTTTGGTTTATTACTTTCGATTGTAAGACCATTTCACCCTAATAATGTACATATTATAGCGGGTTGGTTTGGCTCAATGGCTAAAATGGTTGGCGTTAAGCTAGTTCTAACACGTCATAAAGATGCAGTTGATCCAGGTCCTGCAGTTTATGTTGCTAATCATCAAAATAGCTACGACTTATTTACAGTGCCAGCAATGGTGCCAAAAAACTGCGTAAGTTTGGGTAAAAAGAGCTTAAAGTGGATCCCATTTTTTGGTCAGCTTTATTGGTTGTCGGGTAATATATTAATAGACAGATCTAATCGCTCCAAAGCGGCGGGAACTATTTCAAAAGCAGCCGAAAAAATTAAGAAGAATGGCTTATCTGTATGGATGTTTCCTGAAGGTACACGAAGTTACGGAAGAGGTTTATTGCCGTTTAAAACTGGCGCGTTTCACACCGCAATGAGCGCAGATGTACCCATAATTCCGGTATGTATGAATACAACACATAAAACCATTAAGCTAAATCGTTGGGATAATGGTACAATTCACATCGAAATGTTAGCGCCTATATCGCTTGATAAAGAAATTAGCGCGCGTGAGCATGCTAAAAGCGTGCATAGCATTATGGCTGCTAAAATAACTGAATTAGATGCTCAAGTGAGAGAAAAATAATGGAAAACTGGCGTGAAATAAGTGAAGACATCGTAAGTTCACTACTTGAAGATGGGTCAGACCCTGAAATACTTTATGAAGTAGAGCACCACTTTGTGTGTGAAGACTTTCCTAAGTTAGAGCAAGCTGCACTTGCTGCTTTTAAATTGGGTTACGATGTTGAAGAACCAGCAGAGCTTGAGCTTGAAGACGGTAACAAAATTTGGAGCTTTGACATTGTAGTTGAAGCTGAGCTAGACGTAGACGTTATTATGGAAGACGTTGATAAGCTAGCGCAACTAGCCGTTGAGTGCGAAGTTGAGTACGATGGTTGGGGTACTTACTTTCAAGAGTAATGCAGCTAACTAGAGTCTAGATTTATTAATTTGAAAGCGAGTATTGTAAAAGTACTCGCTTTTTTGTGTCTCGAATTAGGGAGTGCTAATTTTACATGATTCAAACTTGCTTAATTTAGAGGCGGATTTATTAGTCAAAAAAGTGCCCTAGGGTCTGTTGACCTTTCAGGATTAAAATTTTTTCAAGCCAGGAAAATTTAATAGCAGCATTAGGTTTGTAGCCTAGTGGGCTCCATAACTGATCCTGAGTTATTCTACTTGCTTACATCCATGTAAGAATAAGTTAACCGAGCGCAGCTTCCGCGTTCTGCTCACGCCCCTCACCTTTATCCATGTAGACAATAAAGTGTTACTCACTCCAAAGAAATCTCAAAATTAGTACCTGTTTAGCATTTCAATTTCATCATCACCTATTAATTTGAAAGGTTAATCTCACATATAAAATTTACTTTTAATTATTTATTTGCACTAATATTTTGAAATTTTAAATTATATAAGCGCGTATTTTTAAATTTTAGTCATTCAAATTTATCTTTATAACTAAAGTTAAATTAAATTTAACAGGTATTACCAGTCTGTTTTGGTAACAATTTTATCAGGAAATAACGCTGTTTATTCATAAGGCATTAAGTTTTGCGTTAAATATTGGTAATAGTGGTTTTTATTTTAGGTACTACTATTTTATTAAATTTAAAATTTATTACATAGTGTAAATAGAAATCAATACGTTTTTATCCTATTATTTTTAATGTGTTTTTTTGTATTTTAAATGTATCCCTTTAGAGGTTTTATAGTTTTCATGGTAACAATTAACTTGTTGACATATTGGTAACAAAAAATATAGCCTTGTTTTGCCGGTTAGGTGATGGTTTTGGTAATACCAATTTAGAGATTTTTTCTTTTCAAATTCTTTTTTTTGTTGTTACCAATTTTTTGGGTTTAAAAGTCTGTTTACATGATGCGATCTAGGTTTGGTTTTTATCGCCAAGCTAAGCTGTAAGGTTGCTTATTATTCAGGTTTAAAGGAATAAAAATAATGGTTAAATTTAAAAAGTTACTTATTTGCTCTGCAGTTGCTGCAAGTACTTCTTTTGCGCACGCTGCCTCGATTGAAAATTCAGGTTTTGAAGGTGGCTGGAGTAATTGGAATGAAACAGAGCCTGCAGCGCTATCTTCAGATTCGTATAAAGGCTCTAAATCACTGAAAATACAAGGTAGCCCAGGGCGTGTTTATCAAAATGTAGATGTAGATCGAAATACTCAGTACACGTTAAGTGCCTATGTACTCGGTAAGGGGCAAATCGGGATCAATGATCTTAATGGTTTGTTTAAAAGTGAGAAATTCAATGTTTCTTCATGGACAAAAGTATCTAAAACTTTCACCACGGTTAACACTGGTTCACTACAAGTATTTGCTAAGCATGATAAGAGTTCAAGCGATGTTCGTTTTGATGACTTTTCGTTAACTAAGGGTAGTTCTTCTGGCGGTGGAGACACAGGTGGTGATACTGGCGGCGGTGATACGGGTAGTGGCTCTGGTATAGCGAGTAACATCACCAACGGTAGTATTTTTGATCTTGAAGGTAATGATCCTCATCCATTAGTAAATAGCGATACTTTGGAGTTTGTTCCTTTAGAAGCGCGTCATATCACTCCAAACGGGAATGGCTGGCGTCATGAATATAAAGTTAAAGAAAGTGCACGTGTTGCAATGACCGAAACCTATGAGGTTTTTGAGGCAACTGTAAAAGTTGAAATGTCAGATGGTGGTAAAACAATTATCTCTCAGCACCATGCTAGCGATACCGGGACAATTTCTAAAGTGTATGTTTCAGATACAGATGAATCTGGATTTGATGACAGTGTAGCTGGAAATGGCATTTTTGACGTTTATGTTCGTCTGCGAAATACAAGCGGTAACGAAGAAAAATTTGCCCTTGGTACTATTACTAGTGGTGGCTCGTTTACTCTACGTGTTGAAAATAATTATGGCGATGTTGATGTTAGCGCACTAGGTCGCTCATTTGGTATACCTGTAGAAGATGACTCAGAGTCATACTTTAAATTTGGTAATTACCTACAATCACAAGACCCTGATACATTGGATGAGTGTGGGGAATCGGGTAATTCGGATTCTTTCAAAGAGTGCTTTGAAGATTTAGGGATTACAGAATCTAAAGTAACGATGACAAATGTTAGTTATACCCGAGAAACTAACTAATTAGCTACTCAATCATGGCCACTCAATTGAGTGGCCATACTAAAATTGCTTTAATTTATAGCCATTTTTTATTTTTAAAATACACACCAATACCGCCAGTAAGCACAATTAAAAATATGACAAAAGCACTAAATGCATAAGGGCTTTCGGTACCCGGAATACCTCCTACGTTTACGCCTAACAGGCCGGTTAAAAAGCCTAAAGGTAAAAACAATGCAGCTACAACCGACATTACATACATACGCTGATTTAATTGCTCAGACACTTGGTTAGTGATTGTTTGCTGAATGATTTGCGCACGTTCAATAGAGCTATCAAGCTCCTCTAAATAACGAATAAGTAAGTTTGTTGTTTCGTTTAATTTTGCTTTATCGTCATCTAACAGCCACGGGTAGTGATTATTTACCATTGAGCTAAGGGCTTCTTTTTGCGGTTTTAAATAACGCTTTAAGGCAATTGTTTGACGGCGCAACTGTGATAAACCTTGGTTATCAAACTTTTTACTTGGTTCATCTATTTCTTCTTCAAATTCGTCGAGTGTTTCATCTAGTGAGTCAATAACGCTTTGCATACGTGAGGTTAATTTTTGTGTAATAGAGCATACTAGCTCAGAAATATTGCATGGGCCATTATTTTCATTTAAACAGGTGAGCGTATCCTGCACCGATAATAAACGACGCTTGCGGGTAGTAATAAGAATGTCTTCGCTAATAAATAAACGAATTGAAACCATGTCTTCAGGGCTTTGTGCTGGATTTAAATTTACACCACGTAAAAATAACATATGTCCGTTAGTCGTTGATGTAATTCGCGGGCGTGTTTCATCAGCAATTAAGGACTCTAATTCGTAATCGTTTAAATGAGGCTGTGCCTTGAGCCACTCAACAGCCTCGCTTTGGCTATAGTCCATGTGCACCCAAAGTTTTCCGTGGCTTGGTTGCCAGCTATTTAGCTCATTAGTGCTTTCAATAGGGCGAGCGCCGCCTTGTCCATCAAGTACAAGTGCATGTAGTAAACCATTAATCATAATTATTTCTCATAATAGTGTATTTTTAATACCGTTAACTATAGTGTATCTACTTAAGTATTTTAAACTTACCTTTATTTTTAATAAGTTAAGCTTAAATAGCAAAATATATGCAGAGCCTTTGGGCTGAGTAAAGTGGCATAAAGTACTATTCAGCAAGGCGTGCATTGTGTGACCAGTTGTTTAAAAAGATCAATTTAATTTACTAATCGACTAGATAAATTTATTTCGTTGGTGTTTTTTTACCTGTAGCGTATAAGTCACTTTTTTATTAAGGGCACATTTATGACAGCAAAGATCACAGTTGGTTGGCGTGAGTGGTTAAGTTTACCTGGGCTTGGTATTAACGAGATAAAAGCAAAAATTGATACTGGCGCTCGCACTTCATGTATTCATGCAATTAACATTGAAGAATACGAAGTTGACTCAGAAAAATGGGTTAAATTTACGGCCCAGCCACTGCAAGATGATGAGCAAACACAAGTCACTTGCAATGCAAAAGTTAAAAAAATGAAGTACGTAACCAGCTCAAGTGGGCAAAAAGAGTTACGTTACTTTATAGAAACTACATTGCATGCAGGCGAGCACAGCTGGCCTATCGAGCTTACTTTAACAAGCCGTGCAACAATGAAGTTTAGAATGTTATTAGGGCGTACAGCCATGGAAAATCGTATAGTCGTTGACCCGGCTTTATCTCAACTATTAGGTCGTAAGGTTTAACTATGAAAATCGGTATTTTATCTCGCAACAGAAAATTATATTCAACGCGTCGCTTAATTGAGGCGGCAGAGGCACGCGGTCACGAAGTTAAAGTGATTGATGCATTGCGCTGTTATATGAATATAAACTCTGAGCAACCAGAAATTCACTATCGCGGTGAAAACTTAAAAGAATTTGACGCAATCGTCCCGCGTATTGGTGCATCGGTTACATTTTATGGCTGTTCGGTACTTCGTCAGTTTGAAATGATGGGTGTTTACCCTGTAAATGAATCAGTCGCTATTTCTCGTTCGCGCGATAAATTACGCTCACTTCAGTTACTTTCGCGCAAAGGCGTTGGTATGCCAGTAACAGGTTTTGCTAGCAAACCAGATGATGTAAAAGACTTACTAGAAATGGTAGGCGGTGCACCTGTTGTAATTAAATTACTTGAAGGCACACAAGGCATTGGTGTTGTACTTGCTGAAACACGCAAAGCGGCAGAAAGCGTTATTGAAGCATTTATGGGCTTAAAAGCTAATATTATGGTTCAGGAATACATTAAAGAAGCGGGTGGTGCCGATATACGTTGTTTCGTATTAGGCGATAAAGTAATAGCAGCTATGAAGCGCCAAGCACAAGAAGGTGAGTTCCGTTCTAACCTTCACCGTGGCGGTAGTGCTACATTAGTTCGTATTACTCCAGAAGAACGTAAAACGGCAGTAGCGGCGGCTAAATCAATGGGCTTGAACGTAGCGGGAGTTGATTTACTTCGCTCATCTCGTGGACCACTTGTGATGGAAGTAAACTCATCACCAGGTTTAGAGGGCATTGAAATAGCAACAGGTAAAGACATTGCAGGCATGGTGATTGATTTCATCGAAAAAAATGCTTCAAGTAAAGGAACGGCAACACGTGGCAAAGGTTAAAATTAACCGTCCTTTTTCCTTATTAGGAGAGAGTGTAGGCGTAGGCGAGCGTAAAACACTTGCCTTAGAGGCAGCTAAACTTTATACCCATTCACCACTTAATATTCCTATTGAAGTGGTTAACGGTGTAATGGAAGGTCCTGTGCTTATGGTGTGTGCGGCAATTCATGGTGATGAGCTAAATGGCGTAGAAGTTGTGCGTCAGTTAATTGCTAAAATAGACCCAAGCCAACTGCGCGGTACAATAATCGCTGTGCCTATTGTGAATGTGTTTGGCTTTATTCATAAATCGCGTTACTTACCAGACAGACGCGATATGAATCGTAGCTTTCCAGGTTCTGAGCGTGGCTCACTTGCTGGGCGTATGGCTTATATGTTTTTTAATCAAGTGGCAATACATTGTACCCACATTATTGATTTACATACTGGCGCTATTCATCGAACTAACTTACCGCAAATTCGCGCTAACTTAGCTGATGAAGCAACCGCTGAAATGGCTAAAGCATTCGGCACGCCAGCAGTTATAGATGCATCATTGCGTAATGGCTCATTACGAAGTGAAGCAGCAAACCTAGGTATACCGGTTATAACCTATGAAGCTGGTGAAGCACTGCGTTTTGATCCAATCGCCATTGCGGCAGGTGTGCAGGGTGTTGATTATGTTATGCGTCATTTAAAAATGATCCGTGGCAAGCGTCCTAAAAAGTTACCAGATCCTATTATTGCAGGTTCAACTAGTTGGATACGTGCCGAAGTTGATGGCATTGTGCGTGCACAAGTATCACTAGGGGAGCATGTAACTAAAGGGCAAGTACTTGCTTATATTAGTAGCCCACTAGGTGACTCTGAGCTTGAGCTTTTAGCGCCTAAAGGCGGTATTGTTATTGGTCAGCAAACTATGCCATTGGTAAATGAAGGTGATGCGGTATTCCACCTTGCTTACTTTGCAAATGACAATAGTTTAGTAGAGCAGCAACTAGAGAACTTTATTGACGAGATAAACGATTTAGATGACGAGCTTAAAACAGCAGAACTAAATAACTAATAGCTAAACTAAATTCTGTTTAGCTAAGCATTAAAAAGCCGCAGTAGGTAATTACTTACTGCGGCTTTTTTGTGGATATTGCTTTTTAAACTATGTTTTTTTAGGGCCAATAATACGCTTTATAATGGGCGCTTTTGTTGGCTTTGGTTCTTTATTTAAAACCATGACAGGGCGTGTCACAAATAAATTGTTAGGGTAAATTACGCGGTGCCCATCAATATGCTCAAGTACTACATTCATTAAGCCCATTTCAACAATGCGGCCTTCAATATGATTCGCACCATCAATAATTCGTACCCAATAGCCAACACGGCAATCGTTTTGAATAAACATTAGTAAAAATGCGGTGAGATTACTCAATAATGACCAAGCGGCAAAAAGTGCTACGCCCAACATAGCGAATAAAGAAGAGCCTAAAACCAATAAACCACGCAGTTCTATACCCCAAAATACTAAAACCAAACACAGCACGACAAAGGCGAGTATAATTTTTAGTAAAAGCTCTGCACGGTATTTTCGGTGTAAATCAACTTTCCCCTTAATTGCTTTTTCGAGTAATTTTTTGGTTATTTTTAATAGCAGAGGGAAAACCAAAATAGCGATTATAGTTACAACCAACTTATATTGTGATGCAAACAATTCTAAAACTTCTATTATTTCCACATTAGGTCCTGAACTTTCATAACAATGTAATTTAATGCAATTGGTATTAGTTTAACGTGTTTGTATTATTTAAAAAGTGTTTTTAACGCTTACTAGCCACTGTACTGAGTCTACGTCATCGTAGCTATCAACTGGGGCGGCAATATCAATGTGGATCATGGTTCCTGAATTTGCACGACTCGGTGCTAAACGAAGACCCACGCCTATATTTTTTAATACATGTGCGTTTTCGCCATTATCTTTATCGTTAAACCATGCTCTGCCCACATCTACAAAAGCTGCGCCACCCACTTTAAATAGTTGTAGTAAATCGTACTCCCAGTAATAGCGCTTTTCTAGATTAACTAAAAAGCTGCGGTCGCCATGTTGATAATCCATAGGGTAACCACGCAGGCCTGTTTCGCCGCCTAAAGTAAGCTGTTGATCAGCAGTAAGGTTTTTTGCGTATTGCACGCGGGCTTTAACATACCAAGATTGGTCTTCACTGGTATTTAAATAATATTGTACTTGGCTGGTGGCCATAAAGTTTTCGAGTTTTTTCTGTTCTTTATTCCAATAGCCATCAATATCAGCACTAAAACGCCATAAGGTATTATCGTTAGTAAAGTGGGCTTTTTTAAAGTTAAAAGAATACACCGCGCGGCTGTCGTCATTACTTAATGATTCGTCTGAATAGCCAATTAAGCTTTTAATATTCCAACCTAAGTTTAAATCCTCAGTGCGAGATATACTGTCAAAATTGCGTACTTTTATGTAGTTATCTTCAAACCAATGGCCGCTTATAAAGGGATAACTTAAACTTCTGTCATCGGCAAGTGGTGCAAATGTAGTGTCTATAGCTTCAAAGGTATGCTGCTCGTCGGTATAACCTAAGGTTAAGCGTTGGGTCCAATTATTATTAAGCGCTTTAGAGTGTCCTATAAATGCACGGTTTAAATCAGTAGTTTGATCAAATTCGCTAAACTCTTCGCCGCGTTTATATAGTGACTCTTCGCGCTGCTCAGAATAGCTTAAAATACCGTAACTAAAAGGGGTGTCTATCGCGTAAAATGGATAGGTTAGCTCAAGTAAATGGCGCTTGCCATCGCTGTTATCAGCGTACTCTAAACGGCCGCGGTAGCGAGTAGATAAAATATTAGGATCGTCGTAAACAAATAAATAACCGCTACGATCGCTGTCGGTCGTGCGTGACAAAGAAAGGCGCTTCCCCCAACCAAGCAGGTTTGATTCTCTAAAACCTATACTCGATTTATTTTCTCCGCCGCTACGGCTAAAGTTTACTTCAGGTAAAAGTGTCCATAAATCACGGGTAACCACTTCTACATTAACGTCACCGTCGCAGTTTTCGATTGCACTAATTTGTGCATCATATAAGTAGCTTTCTTTACGAAGTAGGCGCTCAGACTCTGCAAGCTTTTTAGCATCGTACTTGTCACCAGGGGAGAATAATAAAAGGTTATTAATGACATCGGGCTCTGTTTGAATATGAGCGCGGTTAGCAAATCGGAATAGGGCATTATTTTCCTCTTCAAGCTCAGTATTAAATACATTAAGTTGCTTGAGCTTTATTGAGGCTATTTTAGCGTTACTATTACTGTGCGTGAGGGTTGTTTTGTCTTGAACTTCTCGGCGTAAGTTTTTATTTGTGCTTAAATCTGTCTGTTCTACAAGGCAGTTATCAGTTTTCGTTGAAGATTGTTGTGCGAATGCATTAGGCACATAAAAGCTTAAAACCGTTAAGCTAATACAACATTGTGCTATCCATTTCTTGTTCACCATTAAACCTCTTTACTGCTACGTAGCAAATGACTATCGTAATATCAGCTTACATCATTGTTATTATAATGTAAGTAAAAGGTATGGATTTTGAAACTAATTAATTGTTACTCATATTCACTTATGTTAATAATCAACCTGGTTTAGAACCGCCTGTGGGCGGGATATTAAAAGCTAACTTAAATAAAATGCTAAAGCGGCTAATAAGTGCTCAGCTTCATGGCCTTCGGCATTAATCCAAATACTTTGGCTGTAATGCTCATAGTTTAAATTAAAGGTCTGCTGATTATAGGTAAAGCGAACTTGATGGCGATCGGCGCCTGCAGAATACTCATTGAGTGTTACATCGTCTGAGTGTAAAAAGAGTGTGCTCCACAGTTCAAAGTCTTCATCGTGTGGAGGCTCGACTGGTGTAATTAAAATGTATTTATGGGCGTGGTCATATTCTATTTGGGTCATAACATTCTTAATTTGTAGCTAGGTAATTGCGAATTGCCGTTAAAAATTCGCCGCCGTACTTATTTAACTTAGTAAAACCCACACCCGACACTTTTAAAAATTCACTGTCGTTTGTTGGCATAAGCTGCGCCATTTCGGCTAATGTTTTATCATTAAATACCACATAAGGTGGTACATCATCGGCATCAGCAAGTTCTTTACGTAGTGCGCGCAGGCGAGCAAACAGTTTTTTGTCGTAATTAAATTGTGCTAATTTATCTTGATAAACGTGTTTGGCTTGCAGGCGTGGCTCGGCTAATTGCAGTGCGTACTCACCTTTTAAAATTGCACGCGCGGCTTCGGTTAACCTAAGTGACGCACCTTGCGTTATATCTTGGCTAAGTAAGCCTTGATGAATAAGCTGGCGTAAAATACTAAGCCAAAATTCACTGCTTTTATCTTTACCTATGCCGTAAGTGCTTAGCTCATGATGATTGTTATCGCGTATGCGGCTAGTATTTGCACCACGTAGTAATTCAACAATGTACCCAAGACCAAAGCGCTGGTCAGCTCTATACACACAAGAAAGCGCTTGTTGGGCAACCAATGTACCGTCAAAGCTTTTAGGTGGATTTAAGCAAATATCGCAGTTACCACAAGGTTCGCGTTGATATTCACTAAAATAGTTAAGCAATATTTGACGGCGACACGTTTGTGCTTCGGCAAAGCTTGCCATTGCGTTAAAGCGTTGTTCTTCTACACGGCGGCGTTGTTCGTCGTCTATGTCTTCAAAAAAGCGTCTTACACGGCCAATATCAGCTGGGTCAAAATACATTATGGCTTCTGCGGCAAGTCCATCTCGCCCAGCACGCCCCGTTTCTTGATAGTACGACTCGATACTTTTTGGAATATCGTAATGCAGTACAAAACGCACGTTAGGCTTGTTTATACCCATACCAAAGGCAACGGTTGCGACCACTATTTGTATATCGTCACGGGCAAAACCAGTTTGTACAAATTGTCGTTGCTCGTTACTCATACCTGCATGGTAAGCGGCAGCGTTTAGCCCTGCATCTGCAATTTTTTCAGCAATGTCGTCTACGCGTTTACGGCTAGTGCAATAAATAATACCGCTCTGGCTTTTTTGCTCTTTTAAGTAGCGAAGCAGTTGCACCATAGGTTTAAATTTTTCTTCTATGGTGTAGCGAATATTGGGGCGATCAAAGCTGCCAGTATGAATATAAGGCTGTTGTAGTTTTAGTTGCTCAACTATATCAAAACGGGTGGCTTTATCGGCAGTTGCAGTGAGCGCCATCATGGGTACATGTGCAAAACGTTGCTTTAATTCGTTTAAGCGAAAGTAATGAGGCCTAAAATCGTGACCCCAATGCGACACACAATGCGCTTCGTCAATGGCAAATAAGCTTACATTTAAATGCGATAAACGCTCTAAAAATTCGCGTTGTAATACTTTTTCAGGTGCCACATATAAAAGCTTAATTTGCCCCTGATGAAGCTGTTGATACACCAATTGCTGCTCTTCTCGCGCTAAGCTGTTATTTACGTACGCGGCTTTTACCCCAAGTGCTTGTAGTTGACTTACCTGATCTTGCATTAGCGAAATAAGCGGAGATATAACAATAGTGACGCCTTCGAGCACTAAAGCGGGTATTTGATAGCAAACCGATTTTCCGCCACCAGTAGGGAGCAATACAAGCGAGTCTTGGCCGTTAATAGCAGCATCAATAACTGTTTTTTGGCCGTCGCGAAATTCACTGTAGCCAAACACTTGTTTGAGGACAGTTTCGGGTTTACGCACAAGGGTGCTAGAAGGTGGTGTTGATGTATTCATTGGCGGGTATTTTAGTGGTTTTTTAGTGAGATGTCTTTAGCTGAGTTACTTATACCAATCCACAATACTACTTAATCAATTTGAGGGATCAAATCTGACGCTAGCTGCGTTAAAAATTTCTGATATAGAACAACTAAATAACGAGTTTTTTGCCTTGTTATAGACACTATTTTCTTACCTCCAGATAGATCACTTAATTAAGCTAATTGGTATTAACCTCAACTCTATTGTAAGTAAATTAAACTCTGGTAGTGTTGAAACCGCTTATTAAGATAGATCTGCTTTCTTAAAGTTAGGTTGCTAAGTAAATGATTTAACTAGAGCCTCGTAGTTTTGCTTAAGTTATGCTTTACTCATCGTACCAGTTTAAACATAGAGAATAATAATGAATAAAGAAATGTTAATTGAACAAGTGGGCGCATTATTTGTAAATGGCATGCCGTTTAACCAGTTTTTACAAATATCGGTTGAGTCGTTGAGCCCTGAACAGGCCAAAATTACATTTCCGTGGCAGGATGTACTCATTGGTAACCCTGCGCAAAAAATACTGCACGGTGGTGTTATTTCAGCCGTACTTGATAATGTAGGCGGTATGCTCGCTGCAGCAAGCGTGATTGATAAACTCACCGATTTAGATATCACAAGTGTGCAAACAAAATTAGCCACGCTTGGGACTATCGACTTGCGCACTGATTATTTGCGCCCTGGTAAAGGAGAGAGCTTTACAGCGAGTGCCACACTTATTCGCTCAGGTAATAAAGTATGTGTATGCAGAATGGAATTACATAATGAGCAATCAGTTCAAATTGCTTTTGGGACAGGCACGTATTTAGTTGGATAAAACGTGTATGGGAAGTAAACTAGCGGCCTTTTAAATCACTAAGTGTTTATTATGTCGATTGATACTGAGCAGCGTAAAGGTGCTATTTTTGCTTGTCTTGCTTTTTTTATGTGGGGCCTTGCGCCAATATATTTTAAGTTAATTCAGCATGTTTCTGCCTTTGAAATTTTAATGCATCGGGTTGTTTGGTCGGTTGTATTTTTAGTACTAGTAGTAAGTGTTTTAAAGTATTGGGATAAAGTTAAACGCATTATTGTTCAGCCTAAGCTTTTGCTTATGCTTGTTATTACCTCAACATTACTAGGGTTTAACTGGGGTTTATTTATATGGGCTATAAATAATAACCATATGCTTGATGCGAGTTTGGGCTATTACATAAACCCTCTTTTAAATGTATTACTGGGTATGCTCTTTTTAGGTGAACGCCTGCGTAAGTTTCAAGGTGTAGCAGTGGCACTGGCCTTTACCGGTGTTGTGCTGCAGCTAATTAGTTTTGGCTCGTTTCCGGTAGTGGCATTTTCATTAGCTATATCGTTTGCGCTTTATGGTTTGTTACGTAAAAAACTACCCGTTGAAGCCTTGCCTGGCATTTTACTCGAAGCACTTATATTACTGCCTGTTGCACTCATTTATTGGTGGTTAATGGTGCCTACAGCAACATCAAGCCTGCCAGCTAACGATTGGCATACTAATGCATTACTGATTAGTGCAGGTATTGTAACTACATTACCATTGCTGTGTTTTACCGGCGCCGCTAAGCGTTTGCAATACACTACATTAGGCTTTTTTCAGTATATTGGGCCAAGCCTAATGTTTATATTGGCAGTGGTGTTTTACGGTGAAGTGTTTGACGCTGAGAGATTAGTAACGTTTGCATGTATTTGGAGTGCGCTAGCTATTTTTAGTTGGGACTCTTACCATCAATCACGCAAACGTAAAAAAGCGGCTATTACAGCCGCAGAAGTATAATTAACCTAATAGAGCTGTTAGCTAACTACTTTATTACGACCAGATTCTTTAGCGTCGTAAAGCTTTAAATCGGCCTGTTTTAATAATTCATCAATTTGATAAACAGGCCCATCTGCAAAACCAATAGATATAGTAAATTTGATTTTTTCTTTACTAAACTCTTGGCTGTTCGCCTCTATAAAGTACCTAAAACCTTCAAGTCTTTTTAGTGCTTCTTGTTTATCCGCATTTGCAAAGTAAACGGCAAACTCTTCACCACCTAAGCGGGCCACTAAATACTTTTTAAAATATTTACTAAAGCAAATGGAGAGCCCTTTTAATACTTCGTCGCCTACATCATGCCCGTGAGTGTCATTAATTATTTTAAAATGGTCAATATCAAGCATGGCTAGCGCTCCTGAACATTGCTTATTTTTAATATTTTTAAGTGATTTGCTTGTTTCTTCAAAAAAGTAACGACGATTAGGTAGATTAGTTAGGTAATCGGTGTTGGCTTGGCGTTTAATTGTGGCTATTTGCTCTAGCATATCGACGTTTTGGCTAAGCCTGCAGTAAAACTCTTCACTATTAAAAGGTTTATGTAAATAATCGTTTGCGCCATTTTTTAAAAATAAACTAGAAAGCCCTAAAGAGTCAGAGCCCGAAATACCAATAATGGCTTTTTCGTCGTTGCTATATAAGCGGCGAATTTCGCTACATAACTCATCACCATTCATGTTTGGCATTTCGTTATCAGTAATGATGACTGAAATGTCGGGTGAATTTTCGAGCATCTTTAATGCTTCTTGTCCGTCTTGTGCTTCAATAATTTGATATTTGTGACGAACTAACAAGCTGCAAATGTATCGGCGAGTCGATTTAGAATCATCAACAACGAGTACTTTTACGTTTTCATTGCGAGGTAAGCGGTGTAATTGTTTTTCTAGGTATTGGTAAGCTTGTTTGTTTTCTTTAATGATGTAATCGATGATTGGGTATTTTTCTACGGTGTCGCGAGTTTTTTTATCAATATTGCCCGTCATTACAATCGTTGGAATATCAGCATTAACAGTGCAGGGTACTGCTTCACCTGATGGGGCATCAGGTAATATAAAGTCAACTACAGCGCAAAAGTAGCTATTTTTACTTATAAGCTCTTTTGTTTGTGCTAATGACTCTGCTATATCAACTTCATAGCCTGCTTTAAGCGCGATGTGCTTTTGCACTCGCGCCATTGCAGGTGTATCTTCAACTATTAGTATTTTTCGCGTCACGGAACAACCCTGTTTATATTTTGCAAAAATATTTGCTTATACAAGTTGTAACTGTTAAAACGCAAAAAAGCAAATAACTTAAGTACTTACAGATTATCCGCTTCTGAATAATACTCTTGGCTAATCGGTGCCGGTCCTGACATTTTTGAGCGGCCAAATAAAGTATGAAACTTAGTTTTACAGGTCGTTAGCTTTAAGTATTTTACCCAAGCACGTTCGATTGGGTTAGTAGGTTCTTGTGAGCCAGTTACTACTGCTACAAACTGTTCTTGATGTTCGTTTTGCGGCTCAATTGTTTTACTGTATAAGCCTCTTAAAACAACACCGTGTTGTTCTAATATACTGGCTTCTAATAAGGTGAAGTTTCCGCTGCGGCTAAAACCACGTGGAAAATTCTGATCATCATAAAATTGACGTTGGCTAACAAATGCTTGGCGTAGTAATGAAATGTTATTGCTCATAGCTTTATCCTCATACCCTATTAATTAGCTGGAGTATGATGCAAGTTTGGCAATTTATTAAACAAATTATTTTTATCGTGAGGATAAAAAATTGGATATCGATTTATTAAAAACATTTGTTGAAGTAGTGCGTACGCGTCACTTTGGTAAAGCGGCCGAAAACCTTTATATTACGCAGTCTGCAGTGAGCTTTAGAATTCGCCAATTAGAGCAAGGGCTTGGTGTTAATTTGTTTATTCGCCAGCGTAATAATATTCAACTTACAGCACCTGGCGAGCGCTTATTACCGCACGCACAAATGATTATTACGGGCATGCAGCGCGCCAAAGTAGATGTTGCACTTGCCGACAATATGCATAAGCAAATTAGCTTAGCAGGAACGCCTAATATTTGGGATGCTTTTTTACAGTTTGGTATAACAAATATTGTATCGGCGATGCCGGGCGTGTCGTTGGTTGCAGAAGTTAAAGCACAACAAGAAAGCACTCGACTTTTATTAGAGCGTACTCTCGATTTGGCAATATTGTTTGATCCACCAAAAGTAGATGAATTAGTGGTAGAGCGAATTTGTGAGTTGCCAATCATTCCAGTAAGCGGATACGACACCGCAACGAACGAAAACTTTTTTGATAATCAATATGTGTATGTGGATTGGGGAACTACTTTTTCTCTTTGGCATGCGCGTCAGTTTACAGGAAAAACGCCACCTTACTTTAGAACCAGCACGGGACGTATTGCACTTGATTTAATACTGCAATGTGGTGGTAGTGCATTTATACCTCAAGTATTGGTTGAAGGGCATTTAGAAAAAGGTGAGTTGTTTCATGTTAAAGGGGTAGAAAACACCTCAAGAGACGTATTTATAGCGTATCACAGAGACAACGAGCAAAAAGAGCTAATAGAAACCTTAGTTAATTTACTTTCGCAAATGACGCCAAGCTTGTCATTAAAGCAAGATAAGTAAGTACGACCATTTACTAGGCTTTCATGTTATTTTGATTTCACATTTAATGCATTTTTATTAACAAAAAAAGACATTAATATTTCCGTTGTAATATTACTGTCATTTAGGAATGACAAAATGCAGCAGTTTTGAAAATTAGTCTTTTGTGATTATCCAAGGAAATAACATGAAATTTGTAAAATCGAGCTTATGCTTAGCACTATTAAGTGGTTTATCTTTTAATGCACTTGCCGACGTAGACATTTACGGTAAAGCGAATGTAACAGTGCAATCATCTGATGATGGCGAAGGGTCTTTTACCGAGATAAAAAGTAATGCATCTCGTCTTGGTGTTAAAGGTTCTGAAAAAATAAATGATAGTTTAGAAGCGGTATATAAGTTTGAGTTTCAAGTTGATGTGTCTGATGCTGATTCAAAAGGCGATAACGACGACAATATTTCTGCGCGTAACCAATATGTTGGTTTAAAAGGTGCGTTTGGTCAGGTTGTAATTGGTCGTAACGATACTGCGCTTAAGCAATCTCAAGGTAAGTTAGATTTATTTAACGACCTTGAAGGCGACATTAAAAATGTATTTAAAGGTGAAAACCGCTTAGGAAATACAGTTAGTTATTCATCAAACTCATACGAAGGCTTTAAAGTACTTGCTACTTTTGTAGCTGAAGATGATGTAGACGCTGATAACGGTTATTCAATGGCGGTGACATACGGTGACGTGGCACTTAAAAAGAGCGCGGTATACGCCTCTATTGCAGCCGATAGTGAAGTAAATGGCTACGACGTAGTGCGTGCATCAATCCAAGGTAAAGTTGAAAACTTTAAGTTAGGTGCAATGTATCAAACACAAGAAAAAGTTGACGGCAGCGCAGAAGCGGATGGTTACCTATTAAATGCAGCTTACAGCATGGGTAACAACACATTTAAAGTGCAATACCAAGATATGGACTTTGACGACAGCGACGATAAGTCAGCAATTTCAGTTGGTCTTGATCACAAATTAAATAAAAATATTAAAGTATTTGGTTTTTACTCAAGCTTCGATATGGACAACAACGTTGACCAAGACTACGTAGGCTTAGGTATGGAATACAAGTTTTAACGATTAGTTAAAACACTCCCTTTTTAACCGCGCTCTTTTGAGTGCGGTTTTTTTTGCTTTAAATTATTTACTTAGCCGCCCATAATAGAGCTTTATTTGGAATGAGGTGCGAGTCCTCGACTGTTCCCGCAACTGTAATCAGCTAAGCTGTAAGTCAGATACAAATGGTATAATACCAATTTTATTAAAAACATGATCTTTCTAGCGAATTAAATAACTTACTAACTTTGTTAAAAATTATTCATATATAACAACTATATGCCATAATTTCGCCTTGTTATTAAGCTATTTATTTGTCGCTATAATAAATCATTAATTTAATGCAATTGGTATGATTTTTTTAACGAGCGGGTTTACTCATTTTTTCTTGTAGTGCATTAGTATTTTTATCGCATTTTTAGTGAGTTTAACCTAGGATCTGTTGATCTTTGCGGATTAAAATTTGTTCAAACTAGGGGCTGTTTAATCGCGGCGCGAGGTTTGTAACCTAGTGGGCTAAGTAAAAACCGAGCAACAAAGAGTAAATAGCCCCTAGGAAGAACCCTTTGGGCAGCGCCTGTTTGGCATTAATGCTACGTTATCGCCCATTTATGGGGAATAACCACACTACATAGGCTCTGCCTTGCCTAAATACCAAACAGACTGTTGCAAATTTAACCTTGAAAGATCAACAGACCCTAGCCTAGGACTGACTATTGCACACTCAAACGCCATTAAATACACCATTACTAAACGTTAAAAACGTATCGTGGGATATTGGCAATAAAACGATTCTCAAAAAAATAAACCTTAAAATAACCACAGGTAAATTTGTTGGTTTAATTGGACCTAATGGCGCAGGTAAATCGAGCTTATTGCGTTGTTTATATCGTTTTAATAAACCCAGTGGTGGCGTTGTAGAGTTCAACAACACCGACATTTGGCAGCTAAAAAGCGATGAGTACGCAAAAAAAGTAGCGGTTGTTTTGCAAGAAACCCCGTCGCAATTTAACTTAAGCGTATTTGATGTTATTGCGCTTGGGCTAACGCCTCATAAATCGCTATTTAGCTCAATAACTAACATTGATAAACAAAAAATTATTCAAGCTATCAATACCGTAGGGTTGGCAGATCATAGTGAACAGAGCTTTGAATCGCTCTCAGGCGGTGAAAAGCAACGTGCCTTGATAGCCCGCGCCATAGTTCAGCAACCTCAACTGTTAATAATGGACGAGCCAACTAGCCATTTAGATGTTAAATACCAAATACAGGTTATGGAGCTTGCTAAATCGTTGGGCGTAACGGTGTTTGCATCGTTTCATGATTTAAACTTAGCCTCTGCAATGTGCGATGAACTAGTGGTTATTAAAAATGGTGAAATTACGCATTCAGGCACGCCAAGTGAGGTATTAACCGAAAACATGCTAGGCGACGTTTTTGGTGTATGCGCTCAAGTAAATAACCACCCACAGTTGTCGCAATCTGGGCAAAGCATCCCTCATATCACTTACTTTTATGGTTATGAATAATATGAGCACTGTTAATACTCACCAATCACTTGCGTTATTTATAAGTGCTTCAGCGGCTTTATTTAGCTTATTTACAGCACTTAGTTTTGGTGCGGCAGAGACCTCACTTCAAGACGTACTTAATAGCTTTTTACTCTCAAATGATGCGTCTTTTAATACGCGTATTATTTACGAGCTAAGAATGCCACGCACATTACTCGCCTTTTTAGCAGGCTCTGGCTTAGCCATTGCGGGGCTTATTTTACAAACGGTAACGCGCAACCCCCTAGCCGACCCTTACTTATTTGGTATATCGTCGGGTGCCTCATTTGGCGTGGTGTTACTTATGTCGCTAGCAGGTATTAGTGCAGGTTTTATGTTATCGGCAGCAGCGTTATTAGGTAGCTTACTCGCTATGAGTTTATTAATTCTTATTGCAGGTAGGCAGCAAAGTGCACAGGTAGAATCAATGCTATTAGCTGGCGTTGCTCTGTCGTTTTTATTTAGTGCGTTTACCAGTTTGTTGCTTTATTGGAGTGACCCTCAGGCGGTAGCCGCTATTTTATTTTGGACACTGGGCAGCTTTGCTCGTGCGCAGTGGGCTACGCTTTGGTTGCCTTTATTGGTAATTACATTGTGTACGTTTGTAATGCTGAGCTTTAGAAGACAACTCAATGCCATGTTACTTGGCGATGAAAGCGCAATTACATTAGGTGTCAGGGTCCAGCGCTTTAGAATACTTATGTTAGTTTTAAGCTCATTAATTACCGCTGTGCTGGTGGCTATGTGTGGTGGTATTGGGTTTGTAGGATTAATGGTACCGCATATTGTGCGCTTTTTTATCTCCCAAGGCACGATCGCGGGATTGCTAGTAACCAGCTTAGTGGGCGGTACATTTATGGTGTGGGTTGATGTACTTTCGCGCTCCTTACTAAAAAACCAAGAATTGCCTGTGGGCGTTATTACCGCTGCTATTGGTAGCGTGTTCTTTTTAAGTTTATTATTTTTTAGAAAGCGAAGGGTGTAATTCCATGAAAACCTTAATGGTTCAAGGCACTACATCAGATGCTGGTAAAAGCACCCTAGTTGCAGCCCTCTGCAGAGTGTTTGCTAAGCGAGGGGTAAAGGTTGCGCCTTTTAAACCACAAAATATGGCACTTAATAGCGCGGTAACAAAAGATGGCGGAGAAATTGGCCGTGCGCAAGCCTTGCAAGCAATAGCCGCTAAAGTCGAGCCCGAAATAGATTTTAATCCTATTTTACTTAAACCTAATAGCGATACGGGCGCGCAAGTTATTATTCATGGAAAAGCCATTAGTAATATGGAAGCGGGCAAATATCACGACTATAAAAAAGTGGCGATGGATGCGGTAATTACCTCACATAACCGCTTAGCTAAACGCTTTGATTTACTCCTTGTTGAAGGAGCGGGGAGTCCTGCTGAAATAAACCTGCGTGAAAACGATATTGCCAATATGGGTTACGCCGAAGAGGTAGATTGCCCTGTTATTATCATTGCTGATATCGACAAAGGCGGCGTGTTTGCACACTTAGTGGGTACATTAGCGCTACTAAGCGAATCAGAACAAGCGCGCGTAAAAGGCTTTGTTATAAACCGCTTTAGAGGCGATATAGGTTTGCTGCAAGGCGGGCTAGATTGGCTTGAAGAATACACAAACAAACCCGTGCTTGGCGTATTACCTTATTTGCACGATCTTGCGCTTGATGCTGAAGACGCTGTCGCAATTGATAATAATGTAACCAACGCCACAATTAATATTGCAGTGCTACTTGTTCCCCACATTAGTAACCACACCGATTTTGATGCACTGCGTTTGCACCCAAACATTAATATAAATTACGTGCGCCATACCCAAACGATTCCAGAAGTTGATCTGATAATTCTCCCAGGTAGTAAAAATGTGCTGGGCGATTTAAATTTTTTGAAAAATGAAGGCTGGGACACTCAAATTAAGCGCCACTTACGCTATGGTGGCAAAGTACTTGGCATTTGTGGCGGCATGCAAATGCTGGGCAATACAATCAACGATCCCGATGGTATTGAATCGTCATTAAAACAAGTGAATGGGCTTGCTCTATGCGACTTTGAAACCACGCTGACAGCGCAAAAAGTATTAACTAAAATAACCGCTACACTGCTTTTAAATAACCAATCAACACCCTGTAGTGGTTACGAAATACATGCAGGGATTAGCCAAGGTGCAGCGCTTAATAAGCCATTTTTAACCTTTGATGAAAGCCACCCACATGGTTTTATGTTCGATGGCTTTATTAGCGATGATAACGCCATTGCGGGCACTTATTTACATGGCTTATTTGATGAAGCCGATGCTACATCGCAAATTTTAAAATGGGTAAAACCAAGCGCCTCAATTAACCCAATTAGTATTGCCGCTCACCGCGAGCAGCAGTTAGAACGATTAGCAACTATGTGCGAAACGCATTTAAACATACAGCAAATTATCTCGATTTATGAAGGGCACAATAATGACTGAACAAAACAACGATAAGCACAAGCAACGTCAGCAAAAAGTAAAAGAACAAGTGGATGCGCGCGTTGCTGCAGCACAAGATGTTAAAGGTATTTTTCAGGTAATCACCGGTAACGGTAAAGGTAAATCAACTTCGGGCTTTGGCGTTGTAGCACGTTGCGTAGGGCATGGTAAAAAAGCAGCCGTTTGCCAATATATTAAAGGTACATGGGAATGTGGCGAGCGTAATTTATTACAAGGTGCAGGTGTTGAGTTTGTTGTAATGAACACCGGTTTTACCTGGGATACGCAAAACAAAGAAGCCGATACTGCAGCCGCCCAAGCAACATGGCAAGAGTCAAAACGCATGCTTGCTGATAGCAGTATTGATTTAGTATTACTCGATGAGCTTACGTATATGGTGACCTACGGCTACGTTGATTTAGATGAAGTAGTAACGGCGCTTAATAACCGCCCACCAATGCAGTCAGTTATTATTACAGGGCGTGCAGCGCACCGTACTTTAACAGACCTTGCCGACACAGTAAGCGAAGTGCGTAATGTAAAACACGCATTCGACTCTGGTATAAAAGCGCTTGAAGGGTTTGATTACTAATGTTTAAAGCGCTTTTTATTGGGCTGCTGCTTTTTAGTGTATCGGGCAGTGCACTTGCAGAGCAGGTTAATGATTCTAAAAAACTGCGAATAATCGCGCTTGCACCACATATAGTCGAAAACCTATTTGCCATAGGGGCGGGCGATAATATTGTGGGCACGGTTGATTACGCCGACTACCCAAGTGAAGCCCAAAGTATTGAGCGCATAGGGGGTTATTACGGCATCTCGCTAGAAAAAGTATTGGCGCTTAAACCCGACTTAGTAATTGCGTGGAAAAGCGGAAATCAAAGCGAAGATTTAGCCCAAATAGAGCGCCTGGGCATAAAAGTATATTTAAGTAACCCGACCACAATCGCTGGTGTGGCCGACGAGTTACTTACTTTTGGTGAATTTACAGGGAACATTAAGCAAAGCCAGCAAGCGGCAAGCGCATTTAAACATAAGCTAAATGGTATTGTTAAAAGCCAGCAAGATAAAAAAAATATTACCGGGTTTTATCAGTTATGGGCTGAGCCCATGATGACAGTAAGTAAAAATACATGGATAAATCAGCTGATTGAAACATGCCATGTAAGCAATGTATTTGCACAGAGCGTTACAGATTACCCGCAAATTAGTATCGAAAATGTCATTGTTACTAAGCCACAAGTTATCATTATTCCTGATGAAAAATCAAAAACACCACAGCCGGTTGTTAATTGGCAAAAGTGGCCAGAAGTGCCCGCCGTTAAAAATGATCAATTTATTAGCGTAAATGCCGATTTATTACATCGTTTTACTCCGCGCATGCTAGATGGACTCGCGGATATGTGTGATAAAATAGACGCATCACGTAAACAGATTAAGAGTACACAATGAGCGATTGGGCTACATTTTTAGAAAGTGAATTACAGCAATCTTACATGCAGGAAACGTTAGAGTATGTGGCTAATCGCCGCAATGAAGGTGTTGCTGTTTATCCGCCTGAACCTCAAGTATTTAGCGCTTTTGATGCCACAGCGCTAAATGACATCCGCGTTGTAATTTTAGGACAAGACCCATACCACGGAAAAGGGCAAGCGCATGGCTTGTGTTTTTCGGTATTGCCTGATGTAAAAAAGCTGCCGCCGTCACTTAAAAATATGTATAAAGAGTTAGCTACCGATATTAGTGGGTTTATTACTCCTGAGCATGGTTACCTGCAAAGTTGGGCAGATCAGGGTGTATTTCTACTCAATACAGTATTGACCGTTGAGCAAGGGCAAGCGCATTCTCATAAGCATTTAGGATGGGAGCAATTTACCGATAATGTAATAGCGCATATTAATAAACACTGCGAAGGTGTGGTATTTATTTTATGGGGTGCACATGCACAAAAAAAAGGTAAAGGCATAGATAGCGCTCGCCATCATATTTTAAAAGGGCCACACCCATCGCCGCTTTCGGCGCATAGAGGCTTTTTTGGCTGTCAGCATTTTTCAAAAACGAATGAGCTATTACTAGCCCAAGATGAAAAACAGATTAACTGGCAGGTGTAAATAACCTGGGCTCTGAATAATAAATTTATCTCATGCAGCTATTTTCAGCGCATTAAAAAAGGCTTCCATATATCGGAAGCCTTTTTGTTTAGTTGGGGCGTATTGAATTAAAAGTCGAGCTCTTCAATTGCAATACTGTCTGTAAAGTAGTCTAGTTCTTGTAGTTCTTTACGTAGGCGCTGTTTGTCTTTTATTGCTTCTATTTCACGCCATTTTCTTTTTTTATTTTTCTGAGAGGTTTTCCTTGTTGTATCTGGTCCTTCTAATATCTCTAATATATCGTTTAGGCTATCCATGAACTTCTCCTATTGATTTTATTGACCTCAAGAATACCTATACCACAGGCCTAGTTAAAATAGAATAAAAAAGTGACAGTTATGTTACATAAGTGTGATTAATTGATGAAGGTTTATACGAGGATTATATGAAGTCGATATGAAGATTATATAGAGGGGTAGCGTATTTTAGGCATAAAAAACGCCGCTATTGCGACGTTTTTAAAACACGATTATAGCAAATTACATTGCTTTAAAGCGCGCCTCTAGTTGTTCTTGTGCATCAGCAAAAGAGCGAATACCTTCAGCTAGTTTTTCAGTAGCCATAGCATCTTGGTTATGTAACCAACGGAACTGTGCTTCTGTTAATGGCTCTGGTTTTGGCTCTTGTGGAACATCGCTTTCAAGCAAATATTCTTGTGCGCCTTCAAGGTTACCTAAATCTTCTAAAAGATTAGGGCTAATAGTTAGCTTGTCACAACCTGTAAGTGCAATAATTTCGCCTGTATTACGGAAACTTGCACCCATCACAACTGTTTTGTAGTCATGGCGTTTGTAAAATTCAAAAATGCTGCGTACAGACTGAACACCTGGATCTTGTAGCGGATCGGTTGGTTTTTCCATACCGTTAGCAACGTGCCAATCTAAAATACGGCCAACAAATGGCGAAATTAGAAATACGTTTGCATCGGCACACGCGCGAGCTTGGGCATCGCTAAATAATAAAGTAAGGTTACATTTAGTCCCTTCTTTTTCTAGTTGCTCAGCGGCTTTAATACCTTCCCATGTAGACGCTACTTTAATTAAAATTTTGTCTTTGCTTACACCTTCTTTTTCGTAAAGGCTAAGTAGGGTATGTGCTTTATCAATCGTAGCTTGCGTATTAAACGAAAGGCGTGCATCTACTTCAGTAGAAATATAACCAGGTACAATAGCGCTAATTTCTTTACCTAGTAATACGGCAAAGTAATCACATGCTAGTTCAAGTTGTTTAGCAGGCTCTTGCTCGGTTTCTTTTGCGTAGCTCCAAGCTTTATCTAGGTAAGGCTTATATGCTTCAATCTCGCTCGCTTTTAATAAAAGCGACGGGTTTGTAGTTGCATCTTCTGGTTGATGCTTTTTAATAGCTTCAATATCACCAGTGTCGGCTACGATAGATGAATGTTGTTTTAGCCTTTGTAGAGCTGAAGTCATTTGCTTTCCTCATTCCAAGCAAGTTAAAAGAAAAATCTAATCACTCTTAATATATCTAATCCATACTGCAACAGTGTGACAATGCTTGATAGGTCTTATGTCCTGATCAATAAAAAAACGGCAATGCATGGGTTATTAAGAGAGGATTTATTTAAACAAAACGTGCTTTTCGTTTCATTTAATGTTGAAATTGACACTAAATAAATTACAAGTCAATAGCTAACTATGATCACTGTTATTTCACCTGCAAAAAATCTTGATTACGAAACGCCACCCGCAACAGACAAGTTCACTCAGCCTGAATTACTAGAGCACAGCGAAGAGCTCATGAAAGTATGCCGTGAACTAACACCAGCGCAAATTGGCAGTTTAATGAAAATTAGCGACAAGCTATCTGGGCTTAACGCAGCACGCTTTAGTGAGTGGGCACAGCCGTTTACACAAAGTAATGCTAAACAAGCCGCACTTGCCTTTAATGGTGATGTATATGGCGGTTTAGATGCAAGTACGCTTAAAGCTAGCGAGCTTGATTACGCACAAAACCATTTACGTATCCTTTCGGGTTTATACGGCTTATTAAAACCACTTGATTTAATGCAAGCTTACCGTCTTGAAATGGGTACCAAGCTTGAAAATTCACGTGGCAAAAACTTATACGAGTTTTGGGGCAGCGTAATAGCGAATAAATTAAACGACGTATTAAAAGCACAAGATGCACAATATTTAGTTAACCTTGCTTCAAACGAATACTTTAAAGCGGTAGATAAGAAAGCATTAAATGCACAAATTATTACCCCACACTTTAAAGACTGTAAAAACGGTCAATACAAAGTAATTAGCTTTTACGCTAAAAAAGCACGCGGCATGATGGCGCGCTACATTATCGAAAATAAAGTAACGCAGTTAAGCCAACTTAAAGAGTTTACGGTAGCAGGTTATTACTTTAGCCCAGAGGCAACAGTTAAAGAGCTTGAGCCGGTATTTATGCGCGACGAACAAAATTAGGTTTATAAGCTTAAATAAAAAATTTAAAAGCCATGCATTGCATGGCTTTTTTGATGTTGGCGTTATATTTGCAATCTCATCTAATATTAATGAGAACACTAATTAAATAGGTGCAAATAAAATGATCAGCATTCCGTCAATTGACGAAGCCGAAAAACTAATAGAAGAAAAGCTCGGAGGGTGGTTTGATGTTGTAATAAGCCATATCCCTAATTTTATAGTTGCGATACTGATCGCAATTGTGTTTTCAATATTGGCGCGCTTTGCTGGCAAGCTGATGAAAAACGTATTACGCCGCTCACTCGACTCAACACAAATTGCCGACTTAATGGCGTCAATTTTTAAAGTTATTGTGTTGTGCATAGGTTTATTTATAGCGCTTGATTTTGTTGGGCTAAAAGGTACTGTTACTTCGCTACTTGCTGGTGCAGGTATTGTGGGTTTAGCAATTGGTTTTGCGTTTCAAGACATGACCGAAAACCTAATTGCTGGTATAGCAATGGGTGTACGTAAGCCATTTAAAACAGGTGACGTAATAGAAACCGATGATGTGTTTGGTTCAATACATTCTATAAACCTACGTAACACGCTAATCGAGAGCTTTTACGGGCAACTAATACTTGTGCCAAATAAAGTCTTATTTAGAAATGTATTAAAAAATTACACCACGCTAGGTATTAGACGTATAGAAGTACCCGTAGGTATTTCGTACGGTGACGACATAGAAAAGGCAAAAGACGTTATAGTCGAAAAAATTAACGAATTTGACTTTGTAATACGCAAAGATGAAACCGCTGTATACGCGGAAGGCTTTGGTGACAGCAGCATTAACTTACTGGTATGGTTTTGGATTAAATACCCAGGCGAGCCTGACTTTATGACGGTACGCCATAAAGGTGTTGTTGCCGTTAAGCAAGCGCTAGACGAGGCGGACATTAGCATTCCATTCCCAATTCGTACTTTAGATTTTGGTATTAAAGGGGGCGAAAAACTCGATGCTATGATAAGCGACAAAATAAGCCAGCAGTCATCAAATAAAGACGGTACTGACTCTGACCAAAGTGAGTAATTTAGTTAAAACTCATTAGGCAAAAGCATTGGGAAATAGTTACTTACCAACAGCGCGTTTTTACAGAGTAAAACGCGCTTTTTAGACATTTTATAAAATAAAGGATATTTCTAATTTTAAAGTTAAGTCCCTTCATATAAGTATAAATTATCATTTTCCAATAAGAGCGCAATAAATAAACTTGTAACCATTACAAATATATAAACAACGAGGTGTTTGGATAATAAATGCATTTTAGTGTTTTTATGTTCCTTTTTTGTTTGTTTCCCCCTGTAAATTCGAGGTTTTTGAATAAATAAATTTATTTTTAGCTTTTGGTAGGCTAGATTTAACTTAACTGCTCTTTATTTAGTAAATACAAATGCCAAGCAAGAAAGAAAATTCAGCTTTTCAAACGAGTCACTGGAGTTTAAAAACTAAGCTAACATTAATTTTCCTACTCGTAGGGATAATACCCGCCCTCATAATTACTACAATTTCTACATTACAATCAAAATCACGCGTCGAATACAATATATCTCAGTCGCTTGAGGCGATTAATCAAATAAAAAAAACTCAGATCGAAAATTATTTTAATCAAAAAAGAGCAGATATTGAGCTTTTGGCTTTAATTGTTCCGCAGCTTGAGGAAGACAACTATGATCGCTTTTTTACAGAATATATACAGAAGTATGACTATTACGATGTGTTTTTAATTAATAACAATGGGCTTATTTATTACACTCAAGCTAGAGAATCTGATTATCAAACAAACATATTACAAGGGAAATATGCGAGTTCAAATTTAGGAGATTTAATTAAAGAGGTTAAACAATCTAAAAGTTTTAGTATTGCTGATTACAAACCGTATGCACCAAGTAATGGAGAACCCGCTGCGTTTATTGCTATACCTGTTGATGGTAGCGATACAATAGTTGCTTTACAGCTTTCGAGCAAAGGGACTAATCAAATAATGGGTGTTCGCGAAGGGATGGGAGAAACTGGTGAGAGTTACCTAGTTGGAGAAGATAAGCTAATGCGTTCTGATTCATATCTTGACCCTGAAGGACATTCACTCAAAGCAAGTTTTGCAGGAACTGTAACAAATAATGGTGCTGATACAGAGGCTGTAAATTTAGCTTTGAATGCTCAACATGGTACTAAAATAATAAAAGATTATAATGGAAATAACGTGCTTTCTGCCTTCGATAGTATAAAGATTGGAGATTTTAGCTGGATTATATTAAGTGAAATTGACGAATCAGAAGCATTTGCACCAGTCCATCAGACTGTGCTTTTTAGTGTGATTTCTATAATAGTAGCTGCAATTGTTGTTGTATTTATTGGTGTTTTCTTTTCTCGAAAAATAGCGACCCCAATAATTGTAGCTTCCACTTTTGCTAAAAAAGTGGCGGCAGGAGATCTTAGCAGTAATATCGAAGTTAATTCACACGATGAGGTAGGCATGCTACAAGTTGCATTGCATACCATGTTAGAAAATCTCAGAAAAATGATTGGTGAATTATCTAACGTTGCAGTTCAGCAAGGCAGTACAGCAACAGAGCTTGCCTCAGTTACTGAGCAAACTAGCTTAGCAGTTACCGAGCAGCAAGCACAAACTATACAAGTTGCAGCCGCCACTACCGAAATGACTGAAACAGTAAAAGAGATAGCGAGTACAACTGCTAGTGCATCATTATTATGTGAAAATATTCAAAGAATGGCTCGAGAAGGCTCTGAAAATAATGATAGTACTTACAACGCACTTGTTTCTCTTGGAGAAGCTACAAAAAAATCAGCACATGAAGTGACGGAGTTGAAGCATAATTCAGAAAAAATAGTGAATGTATTAGGCGTTATTAAAAAGATAGCTGATCAGACTAATTTACTTGCTTTGAACGCAGCAATTGAAGCAGCTAGAGCTGGTGAACAAGGGCGTGGTTTTGCTGTTGTTGCTGATGAAGTACGAAGCTTAGCTAAGTCTACGCAAGAGTCTACAATGGAGGTTGAAGTGATCATTGAAGCTGTTGTGAGTGCCAGTAACGCAGCTGTTCAAGCAATGACAGACAATGTAGGACAAACAACTCAAGTTCAGGAAATAGCTAAGAAAGCAAACTTAATCAATAGTAATGTAGGCAAAGCAGTAGATGACATTTTTGATATGGTTGTTCAAATTGCAACCGCCTCTGAGCAGCAGGCAACCACCATCGATGAAATATCACGAAATATAGGTGTCATAAATATGGGTATATCAGAGACCGAGCAGGCAGTTAGAGATATTGCACAGTCAAGTAGCGAATTGTCTAGAATGGCAAACGGTTTAAATGATGAGGCCCAAAAGTTTAGTCTTTAACTTACTCCATTAATTTAGAAATCTTTGATTTAATGACGCTAATCATACAGATATAACTACGGTAGGATGTTACAGGGACGTACCATAAAAGACGTAAATAAGCGCGTGCCAAATAGTGCACGCGCATAAATAAATATTAGATTTGGTGAGACACTTTGCAACCGACGAGCTCGTAAATTACAAACTTCCAACATATTTATGTTTTATTCTAACATGTTAAATAACGCTAATTTTGTTACGAATGATTTTTACGCCATCCATATTTTCTAAAAACTTTTGAGCTAGTGCGCGCTGAAAACCAGTTTGTGCTTCACCGTATAAATCTACTTCACCATTTTTTACCTGCACACGAATATCACTTAACGCTAGGTTAGGATTCGTTCGTAGGGTGTTGGTGATAGCTTGTTGTAAGTTAGGTTGAGTGGCTACACTGCTTACTACGGCCATGTTGGTTGCTGCACTTACTTTTGTAGCGCAAGCTAATAAAAATAAACAACAAAATGATACTAAAGCGATAGTTAACTTGAAGCGGTTCATAACTTAATCCTTACATTACAGTGAATAGTGCAGCCACAATATGGAAATTCCATCGGCTAGGTTATCTTTGTAGTTACAATTTCGGTGCCAATATTAACGCTATGAAATATAAGGGATTTTTATTAAGTGGGAATTCAGGTGGGCAAAAATTACATTTAAATGAGTATGAGTTACATGCTTGGGTTACATATGTAACAGGTACAAACAGCAGAGCCTGCAAGGCTTGCATTAAAAAGCCGACAAAAGTCGGCTTAGTATAAAAATGTTTTAGGTTACTTTTTCTTTTTAACCTTAGCCTTTTTCTTAGCTTTCATTTTTACTGGGTCTTTACGCTTTTTAGCCGGTGGCTTAGCTTCTTTATGCTGTGGCTCAACGCCTCTAATTACACGGCGTTTTAACTTTTGCTCAACGTAGCGTTCTACTTTATATAAAATACCAATATCGTGTGCTTCAACTAGCGATATTGCTATCCCTTTTTTACCAGCACGGCCAGTACGACCAATACGGTGTACATATACGTCGGCAGTACGCGGCATATCAAAGTTAATAACGTGGCTGATGTCAGATACATCAATACCACGTGCAGCTACGTCGGTAGCAACTAATATGCTTGTTTTGCCACTGTGGAAGTTTTCCATGGCTTTCATACGTTTGTCTTGTGGCATTTCGCCGCGTAACCACGCTGCTTTTACATCATTAGTTGTAAGTTCGCCAATCAATGTTTCTAAGCGTTCGCGAGTTTTAACAAACACAATCGCTTTAGTTACGTCAGGATTTTTTAGCGTATTAACTAATAATTCAAGTTTGTGATGATAATCGTCGGCTAAATGTACCCATTGGTGAATTTTAGCCTTTTCTTTACGTGACGATTCGGCTTCTAATAGAGCTGGGTCGTTTAATGTTTTTTCAGCAAACCTTTCTACGCTGTCACCTTCAAGTGTTGCTGAGAATAAAAAACATTGGCGACGATTTTTAGCTTCGTCACAAATACGGCTCATTTCTTTTTTGAAACCCATATCTAACATGCGATCTGCTTCATCAATAATAAGCATTTCTACGTGTTCAGCATGAAAGTTTTCGGTTTCTAGGTATTCCATTAATCGACCTGGTGTGGCGATTAAAATATCGTTATTTTTTTCAAAAATTTCTTTATGCGTGCCGTAGTTAATACCGCCTGTTACTACACCAATTTTTAGGTGTGTGCGTTTAGCTAGCAGTTCACATTGTTCATGAATTTGATAAGCCAGCTCACGAGTCGGGGTCATAACGAGTACGCGCGCAAAACCAGGGTCACGACGTGGGAAATCCAGTAAGTACTGAATAGCCGGAATTAAAAATGCCGCTGTTTTACCTGTACCAGTAGGCGCAGATGCTAAAATATCGCGCCCCTGTAGTGCTTCAGGAATAGCTTGTTGTTGAATGCTGGTTGGCGTCTCGTAGCCCATTTTATTAATGGCATCGAGTAGCTTGTTATCAAGATCAAATTCAGAAAATTGCATAGAGTGTCTAAAATAAGGGACAATTACCCTGATTATACGCGCTATGCTGCGCTTGGTGAATGAAAAGGTGAAAAAATGTCTGGTTTTGTATTTAAACAATTTAAAGTTGAACACGACCACTGTGCAATGAAAGTTTCTACCGATGGCATTTTGCTTGGCGCATGGGCTAATTTAAGCGGTGCAAAGTCATTACTTGATATAGGCACCGGCACCGGCTTACTAGCACTAATGTGTAAGCAGCGCAGTAATGAGCTTGGTATAACTGCGGTAGAAATTGACGAAAGCGCCTATACCCAAGCATTACAAAATGTAGCTAATAGCCCGTGGCCAACTATAAGTATTACGCACCAAACTATTCAAAGCTTTAGTAGTGAAGTTAAATTTGACGTGGTTATCTCTAATCCACCGTATTTTAATCACAGTTTAAAAGGCGATGATGCTGCGCGTAATACCGCACGTCATACCGACGGCCTAAGTTTTGAAGAGTTAATTAATGCGTTTAAACATTTAAGCCATAGTGGTTCTCGCTTTAGCTTAATACTCCCAAGCGTTGAAGGCGCATTATTTATTGAGCTTGCTACTCAAAATGGGCTTTATTTAAATGCTCATTGCCAAGTAAAAGCCACGCCCAATAAAGGGATTAGCCGCAGTTTAATGACATTTAGCTACGTAAAAAGCGATATAGAAGCATCAATTCTGTGTATTAGAAACTTAGATAATACCTACACTGCTGATTATATAGACCTGTGCAAAGCATTTTATTTGAAAATGTGAAGCAATTGTAAAATAGGAACGAATAACGCAAACTGACTAAAACCTATTGTTGAGAACAGATATGGATAGTCAGTTACCAAAATCTTTTATAATTATACTTGCCGTATTACAGGCTGTTGCTCTTACCCTTTTGTATAGCAGTATAGAAAATAATGTGTGGCCAGCAACAAGCCCTACATGGTTAGTCTCACTTATTACATTTTCTATGAGCTTTCCTTTATTAATGCTAATGACCGTTAATAAAAATAATATAAAAACGTCGTTGCTTTTAATCCTTCCTTTTTCCTTGTTGTTATCTTTATTGGGGGCGTATGTTGGCTTTCAGCAAGAGCCTCAAGAGTACGTAAGTAATAACACTTTAATGTCAGTTTTTATTTTTACTAGTTTAATAGCTGGCTTTAAAGGCCTTATGTACATACAACAATTTGGTAGCTCAGAAAATGTTAGTTACAGTCGTTTATTTAAGCTCTCTTGGCGTAATTTTATAATATTTGGAGAATGCTGGCTGTTTGTACTTATTTTTTGGGGAATTCTAAATTTAGGTGCGGCTTTATTTGATATTTTAGATATAAAATTTTTCTCTAAGCTACTAAGAAATGAATGGTTTTGGATCCCAACCTTAACGCTCGCATTTGCCTTTGCGAGTGTCATATTTAGAAAGCTTTTGAACATGGAAGATAATATCGCTTTTTTACTACAAACTTTAATTAAGTTTTTATTGCCTGTTTTATCAGTTATTTCTCTCGGTTTTTTAGCAACACTTCCTTTTACCGGACTCAATAAATTATGGGAGACCGGAAGTGGCAGTTTATTAGTAATGTGGCTGCAGGTGCTCACGTTGTTTTTTGTTAACACTGTTTATAAAGATGACTCATCAGTTCGCCCTTATCACATGCTCTTGCACCGACTCGTTTTTATAAGCGTTGCGTTACTTCCCGTTTATAGTGTTATTTCTGCCTATGGAATTTACTTACGGGTAGAGCAGCATGGGCTAACAGTAGATCGTTGTTGGGGCATTTTGATTTGGTTTTTATTGGCGTGTTTTTCGTTTAGTTATCTTGTTGGAATTATAACAAAGCGAGACAATTGGCTAGAGCCGCTTAGCAAAATAAATATTGTGATGGGGTGGGTGGTGCTCGTTAGTATGCTTGCTGTTAACTCCCCTTTATTAAATTTTCAAAGCTTATCTACAAACAGCCAAATAGCGCGTTTAGATGCAGATAAAGTAACAATAGAAAAGTTTGACTATTACTATTTTGAGCACAGCTTAGGTCGCCAAGGTTATTTAGCTATGCAGTTATTAAAACAGAAAATTGAAACGAGTCACCCAGAGCAATACGCTATCATCGATAGGATGTATGTAAATAATGAGTTTGCTTTAACGCTTGAACACACAGTCGATGATTTTATTGAGCGCAGTGTATTTTGGCCATCACAAGCGCTAATACCTCAAGGTTTAATAGAGGCCGTATTTTCTGATCAACATTTTTACGATCGTAACTCTTTAAAAGAACATACTTACTATTTCATTGGCATGGATTTAAACAAAGATGATGATCTAGATTTTATAGTGATTGACGAAAGTAATGAAAATATAGCCGCATATTTCTGGTTATTCGACATGGGTAAGTGGCGCTCAAGATATATGAATGTCGAAAATCCTGAAGAGATTAGATACCTTAAAAGCATGATTGATAATAACGAATTATCTTTAGTTGAGCCTGAATATTCAAATCTAAAAATAGGGGATGTTGTTTTTAAAGTGAGGTAATACGTTGCTTTGTTTTATGCTACAGATCCTTAAACCTAAACTAATGATTATTAGTTTAGGTTTTTTGCTTTTAGTTTTTTATTTTATGTACAGCGCTTTAATAGTGTGTTTATAAATCACCTGATATGATTTAGCCATTGGCCACTTAATTTAAAAGGCAACACAATGAAAAAGTTAAATAAATTAGCATTACTTAGCACGTTAGCAGCCACCATTTTTGCAAGCCAAGGTGTGTTTGCTGCTATTTCGCCAGTAGGGCTTTGGAAAACAATTGATGAGGATACAAACCAAGCTAAGTCGTATGTACGTATTACCCAAACCAACGGTGTATTAAGCGGCAAAGTTGAAACCATTCTTAACCCGGCAAAACAAAACGATATATGCAGCAAATGTGATGATGAGTTAAAAGATCAGCCTATTTTAGGAATGACTATAATCACGGGTGTAAAAGTACAAGATGATGGCGTTTGGGGAGACGGTGAAATACTCGACCCAACAAATGGTAAAACCTACACTTTACAACTAACCCCGCAAGATGAAGGTGAAAAGCTCGAAGTACGCGGCTACATTGGCTTTTTTTATCGAAACCAATATTGGCTAAAAGTAGAGTAAGTTTTACTACTTATTTAATCACTGGGCGTTAAATAATTAAGTATTAACTGAAATCATTTTTGCGCTTTGCCTTTCTTACTCACTAAGCCAGCTATATTTAATTGGCATTCAATTTTGAGTAAATAATAAAGGAAAAAAGATGATTAAGTACATAGTTGCTTTAATAATGCTTAGCGCACTGTTAATAAGCGGTGAGGCAAATGCAAAGGATGATGCTGTAAATACGGGTTGGTTTAATAACACGGCTATTAAAGGGTACGACAGCGTTGCTTATTTTACGCAAAATAAAGCCGTTAAAGGCAGCGACAAATACACGTTTAGTTATTTAGGTGCCAACTGGCACTTTTCGAGTGAAGAAAACAAAACGACATTTGCAGAAAACCCAAAACGTTATGCACCGCAATACGGTGGTTGGTGTGCTTATGCAATGGCTGATGAAGGTAACGCTGTAGGTATAGACCCAGAAGCATTTTATATTCACGAAGGTAAGCTTTATTTAAACTATAGCGAAAGCGTGCAGCAAAAATGGTTAAGTAATTTACTACCGTACATTGTTATGGCAGATGGGTACTACCCACAAACAACCAATGTGATGACGTTTCAATAAATTGATTTATATTAATTAAAAAGCCCGCAGCTAAACTAGTTGTGGGCTTTTTACTTTTTATTTGTCGGTATTGATAAGTGAATTAAAGCGTTTCGCCGTATTCAGTCATTACCTGTTCAACCCATGTTGCAATGCGGTCGTCGCTTAGCTCGTATTGACTGTCTTCGTCGAGCGCGAGTCCTACAAACTGTTTACCATCAGGCGTCAATGCTTTTGAAGCTTCAAACTCGTAGCTACTGTCGTTTGGCCAAAAACCAAGTTGAGTAAATGTTTGCGTATTTATTTCGTCGTGTAGCATGCCTAGCGCATCTTGAAACCACTGCCCGTAACCTTGTTGATCGCCCATGCCAAATAAAGCAATGGTTTTACCATTTAGGTTTACGTCGGCTATGTCGTCCCACTTTGACTCCCAGTCTTCTTGTATTTCACCAAAATCCCATGTTGAAATACCAAAGATGATAAAGTCATACTGCTCTGCATTTTTTAGTGGCTCGTCTTTAATATTGTGCAGGGTAACTATATCGGCACCAATAATGTCGCGAATCTTTTCTGCTGCCATTTCGGTGTAGCACGTAGTAGAACCAAAAAATAAACCAATTTGCATCGTATTTATCACTGTGTAATTGCCTGATATGATAGGCTCAAGTTTACCGTAAGGTATTTTTAATTGATACCTTAGCAAAGCATGAGAGCATAATGTGACAACGCTATCTGACGATTCTTTTGAAAATAATAGCAGTATGAGCAGTAATAGCGACTACCTAGAAACCTTTTTAGATAGCCTGTACTTAGAACAAGGCGTAAGCGAAAACACATTAAGTGCTTATCGCAGTGATTTAGATAAGTTTTGCCTATTTTTAAAGGGCGAAAATTTAATGACGGTAACAGGGCTTGATGTAGAAAGTTACTTAGCGCACCGAGTCGATTTAGGATTAAAACCACGCAGTACGGCACGTAGCATTAGTGCGTTAAAGCGTTTTTATCAGTACTTTGTGCGCGAAAAACTAATTAGCGACACCCCCATGGTAAATATTTCTCAGCCAAAAGCAGGGCAGTCGTTACCTAAAACACTCTCAGAGGCCGAAGTTGAGGCATTATTAAATGCGCCTAATACCGAAGAAGCGATGGGACTGCGCGATAAAGCCATGCTAGAGCTACTTTATGCAACGGGTTTGCGTGTAAGTGAGCTTGTTGGACTGCGCATGGAGCAAATTAATTTGCGCCAAGCAGTGGTGTTTGTAAAAGGTAAAGGTAATAAAGAGCGCTTAGTTCCACTGGGTGAAGAAGCCATGTATTGGCTTGAGCAATTTTTAAAGGGTGGGCGTGCGCAAATGATAAAACATGCCACCGATTTTGTGTTCCCATCTAAACGCGGAGTAGGCATGACGCGACAAACCTTTTGGCATAGAATTAAACACTATGCTATTTTGGCAGCAGTTGAGTCTCCATTATCGCCCCATACTATGCGCCATGCTTTTGCTACGCACTTATTAAATCATGGGGCAGATTTACGTGTGGTACAAATGATGTTGGGCCATAGCGATTTATCAACTACGCAAATTTATACCCATGTTGCCAATGAACGGTTAAAGTCGGTACATGCAGAGCATCATCCGCGTGCGTAAGTTTGAAAGTAAGTATCATTAAGCCGGTCAATATATTAAGTATTTTTAGGATAGAGAGAAGTTATGAAAAAATTAATGTTAGCAGGTGCCATGTTGTGCACAAGTATTAGTGCATTTGCAAATGGCGTTGCTGTAACACCAGATACTAATGATCCTATTATTACTAAATTTGCCGAGCTTGGTGTAACTGTAAAGCAAATTAACCCAAGTCCAGTAACGGGTTTAAAAGAATTGATTACTAACAAGGGCGTGCTTTACGCAAGTCCAGACGGTCAATATTTAATGCAAGGTACGTTAATTGATTTAAATAATCGTAATAACCTAACAGAGCAAGCATTAAATGGCGTGCGTGTTGAAGGTCTTAAAGAATACGAAGAATCGATGATTGTGTACAAAGCGCCAAACGAAAAACACAGCATTACTGTATTTACTGACATTAGCTGTGGTTACTGTCGTAAATTACACCGCGAGTTAGACGATTTACTTGATGCGGGTATTACCGTTAAGTACTTAGCGTTTCCACGTGGTGGCTTACAGGGTTCAGGTTACGCAGATTTAATGAATGTATGGTGTGCACGCGATCAGCAAGAAGCACTAACAGAAGCTAAATCGGGCACAAGCACTAAAGTAGTTGCAGGCTGTAGCGCACCGGTTGCAGAGCATTACCAATTAGGTCAAAGCTTTGGTATTAGCGGCACACCCGCTATTATTTTAGAAGATGGTACAATGATCCCTGGTTACCAGCCAGCAGCAGCACTAAAAGCAGCATTAGAAGCTAACAAAGCGTCGTAATTAAACGCTTAGTTATTATTAAAAAGGCCTTAATGGCCTTTTTTTGTCTTTTTAATACGACTCAATAAGTTAAAACCCTGCATGAAAAAACTAATCATTGCGCGTGAAAACGTTGACGACTCGCATCTGCCGAGTAATTTACACCCTGTAATTAAACAAATTTATGCTAACCGCAATGTATTCAATGCCGAAGAGCTAAATAACAGCGTAGCTACGCTTCACGACTTTAAATTGTTTAAAGACATCGACAAAGCCAGCGACTTATTAATTGAAGCATTAAAAGCGCAAAGCCAAATATTAATAGTTGGCGACTTTGATGCCGATGGCGCAACAAGCACTGCAACTTTAATGCAAGGCCTTGAGATGTTTGGCTTTAAGCATTTAGATTACTTAATTCCTGACAGGTTTAGCTTAGGATATGGCTTAAGCCCCGCGCTTGCTGAGCAAATAGTACAAATAAAACCTGATTTAGTGATCACCGTAGATAACGGCATATCGTGTATTGCCGGTATTGATATTTTAAAAGCGGTTGGCATAAAAGTGCTGGTAACAGATCACCACTTACAAGGTGAACAGCTGCCAAATGCCGATGCAATAGTAAATCCAAATAGACATGAATGTGATTTTCCGTCTAAATCTATTGCAGGCGTTGGCGTTGCTTTTTACTTATTAATAGCGCTGAGAAGCGTAATGCGAGATTTAGGTTATTTTGAGCAGCAACCGCCGCCTAATTTAGCTAACTTGCTCGACATTGTAGCGCTTGGCACGGTTGCCGATGTAGTGGCACTTGATGCAAATAACCGTACCTTAGTACACCAAGGTTTAGCACGTATTCGCAGTGGTAAAACACGCCCTGGTATTACCGCGCTTATTGAAGTGGCTAACCGCAATGCTGCCCGCTTAAGCGCAAGCGACTTTGGCTTTTCACTTGCGCCGCGTTTAAATGCAGCAGGGCGATTGGACGACATGAGTTTGGGTATAGCGTGCTTGCTTAGCACCGACATAAACCAAGCGCGTAGTATAGCCGGCGAGCTCGATAGCTTAAACTTTGCAAGGCGCGAAATAGAACAAGGCATGCAAGCCGAGGCGCAAGCCGTGCTTGATAGGCTCGCATTTAGCGACGATAACATCCCTGATGCTATTTGTTTGTTTCAAGACGATTGGCATCAAGGTGTTATTGGAATTTTGGCTGGTCGCTTAAAAGAAAAATACCACCGTCCAACCGTTATATTTGCTGGTGGCGAAAACGGTGAGATTAAAGGCTCGTGCCGCTCTATTGAAGGGCTGCACATGCGCGATTTACTCGAAGGGCTTAATACAGCCGACCCACACTTAATTAATAAATTTGGTGGCCACGCCATGGCAGCCGGCTTAAGTATTAACGAGCAGCACTTTAACGACTTTAAAAAAGCGTTTGATGCCGCTGTTAGCGCGCAACTGAGTGAAGAAAGTAAGCGCTGCATTGTATTTACCGACGGTGAGCTGCCAAACGACTGCTTTACGATGGAATTTGCCCAGCTATTAAAGCAATCGGGCCCGTGGGGTCAGCAATTTCCTGAGCCGGTGTTTGAGCATACCTTTGAAGTAATACAGCAGCGCATAGTAGGCGAAAAGCATTTAAAGCTCGTGTTAAAGCATCAATCTGGTCGATTAGTTGACGCCATTGCTTTTGGTATTGATGTAAAAGAATGGCCAGATACTGAGGCGAAGTTTGTAAAAGTAGCGTACCAGCTCGATATAAATGAGTTTAGAGGTAAATTTACGCTGCAATTAATAGTTAGAGAGCTTAAAAAAGTACACTAAAAAATATGTAATATCATGCATAAAATGCTAATAAAGCGCGCGGTTTTTTGTTAAAATCGGGCGTTTTTATCATTTGACGATAATTTATTGCGAAAATCCCATTTAAAGGGGCGCAATTACCTAGCCATTTTGGAGTGATGTACATGTTTGAAGTGAATCCTGTGATTAATCAAATCAAGGAAATTCGCGAACGTACTGAATTGCTTCGGGGGTACCTTTGACTACGCTCTTAAACAAGAACGCTTAGAAGAAGTTAACGCCGAGCTTGAAGATTCAGCCGTGTGGAATGAGCCTGAACGCGCACAAGCGCTTGGCCGTGAAAAGTCAGCATTAGAAGCTGTTGTTGAAACAATCGACAACCTTGTAGCCGGTACTGATGATGTTGAAGGCTTACTTGAGCTTGCTGTAGAGGCTGAAGACGAAGATACCTTTATTGAAGCGCAAACTGAGCTTGCTGATTTAAACGGACAGTTAGAAGGTTTAGAGTTTCGTCGTATGTTTTCAGGTCCTCATGACTCAAACGATGCGTACCTTGATTTACAATCAGGTTCTGGCGGTACTGAAGCACAAGACTGGTGTAATATTCTACTTCGTATGTATTTACGTTGGGGCGAGGCTAAAGGCTTTAAAGTTGAGCTAGTTGAAGCGACCGACGGTGATGTTGCTGGTATTAAAGGCGCAACTGTCCGCTTTGTTGGCGAATACGCTTACGGTTGGTTACGCACAGAAACTGGTGTGCATCGCTTAGTACGTAAAAGTCCATTTGACTCAAGTGGTCGTCGTCATACTTCATTTGCTTCTGCGTTTGTATACCCAGAAGTTGACGATAATATTGAAATTGATATGAATCCGTCAGACCTGCGTATAGACGTTTACCGTGCATCGGGCGCGGGTGGTCAGCACGTTAACACCACCGAATCGGCGGTTCGTATCACTCACGTACCAACAAATACCGTAGTGCAGTGTCAAAACGAGCGTTCACAGCATAAAAATAAAGCCCAAGCGATGAAGCAGTTAAAAGCTAAATTATTTGAGCTTGAGCTACAACAGCAAAATGCTGAAAAACAAACGCAAGAAGATGCTAAATCTGATATTGGTTGGGGTAGTCAAATTCGTTCATACGTACTTGATGACGCACGCATTAAAGATTTACGTACAGGCGTTGAAAACCGCAATACCCAATCGGTACTTGACGGTAACTTAGATAAATTTATTGAAGCCAGCCTTAAATCTGGCCTATAACCACCAAGCTAATAAAGAGCTAAAAAATGACTGATAAAATCCAAGACGAAAACAAGTTAATCGCTGAGCGTCGCGGCAAGTTAGACGCTATACGCGAAAATTGCCCAGCCAACGGTCATCCAAACCAATTCCGTCGTGAGCATTACACGGCTGATTTGCAAGCCCAGTTTGGTGATAAGAGCAAAGAAGAATTAGTAGAGATGCAAGAAGTTGTGTCTATCGCTGGCCGTATTTTAGCAAAGCGTGGACCGTTTTTTGTAATTCAAGACATGAAAGGTCGCGTACAAGCGTATGCATCTAAAGATGTTCAAAAAGATCTTAAAGAAAAATATGGTCAACTAGACACTGGCGATATTATTGGTGTTAAAGGCGCATTAAATAAATCAGGTAAAGGCGATTTATACGTAGAAATGACTGAGTACCAATTATTAACTAAGTCACTTCGTCCGTTGCCTGAAAAATTCCATGGCTTATCAGATCAAGAAACAAAGTACCGCCAACGTTACGTTGATTTAATTACTAACGAAGCAACGCGCGAAACATTCCGCATTCGTTCACAAGTAGTTGAAGGCATTCGTCGCTTTTTAGCAGACCGTGACTTTATGGAAGTAGAAACACCAATGCTACAGGTTATACCTGGAGGTGCATCTGCACGTCCGTTTGTAACTCACCATAATGCGCTTGATATCGACATGTACTTACGTATAGCGCCTGAGCTTTACTTAAAGCGCTTAGTGGTAGGTGGTTTTGACCGTGTATTCGAAATTAACCGTAACTTCCGTAACGAAGGGTTATCTACGCGTCACAATCCAGAATTCACAATGATTGAATTTTACCAAGCATATGCTGATTACATCGACCTGATGAACATCACCGAAGACATGCTTCGTACGGTTGCAGAAAACGTACTAGGTAGTGCAGTTGTAGTTAATACAACTAAAGACGAAAACGGCGAAGTAATTGACTCAGTTGAATACGACTTTGGCCAACCGTTTACACGTTTAAGCATGGCGGACGCAATATTAAAATATAACCCTGAGTTTGATGCTGCGGTATTTAACGACCCAGAAAACCACTTTGACGAATTAAAAGCGTACGCTAAACAAGTACACGTTAAAATTCCTGAAAATTGTGTTTGGGGCCCAGGTAAGTTCTTGTGTGAAATATTTGAAGAAACAGCAGAGCACATGCTTATTCAACCTACGTTTATTACTGGCTACCCGTGGGAAGTTTCTCCACTTGCACGCCGTAACGACGAAAATGCATTTGTTACCGACCGTTTTGAATTTTTTGTTGGCGGTCGTGAACTTGCAAATGGTTTCTCTGAGCTTAACGATGCACAAGACCAAGCAGAGCGCTTTACACGCCAAGTTGAAGAGAAAGACGCAGGCGATGATGAAGCAATGCATTACGATGAAGACTACATACGCGCACTTGAGTACGGCTTACCGCCAACTGCAGGTGAAGGTATTGGTATTGACCGTTTAGTAATGTTATTTACTGACTCATCTACAATTAAAGACGTTATTTTGTTCCCGCATATGCGCCCGCAAGCTGACTAAGCTTTGGGTAGAACAAAGTAAGTTAATAAACGCCGCTTAATAGCGGCGTTTTTTGTTTTGTATTAGTATTTTAATTAATAAGTACTACACTAAAAATTAAATGTAGTTATTAGTGCTGGTTAATGTGCAATTCAGCTTCACTAATTTATTGTTATTGGCAGTTTTTAATATTAAAACTAACAGTGCTATAACTTTTTAGTATGATTATTTTTTAAACATATGTTGTATTTATGTAAAGGTTTTAGCTAGAATACGCACGAAATTTACACTGCTTGGTATTTAGCAGTTAAGTATAGATTCTTAAAGGACTTAGAATAATAGTATGAAAGACAAACGAGTAGATGATTTTTCAGAAGAGGGCACATCAGAGCAAGAACGAAATGCTTATTACCGTGCTTGTATCGCTGAATTTCAACAGTTAGGTTACCAAGAACAGTATTTGGCTCAGTTAACTGATGACTTAGTTCCCGTGCTAGGTGTTAATCCTTCAAATAAAAACGCGTAACCCGCTTAAATTTCAAACTAATTACACTTTTAAACCAAGCATATGTGCAATCTATAACCATATAGTCGTTTTTGGTAGAAAAGTGTTTGACATATTTTCTGAAATCTTTATTATACGCCCCACAAGACGGAGAGGTGTCCGAGTGGCCGAAGGAGCTCCCCTGCTAAGGGAGTATAGAGTTTGTAGCTCTATCGAGGGTTCGAATCCCTCCCTCTCCACCATTTCTTTTAATGGCGTGTTTTGTAAAGTTTTAAAGTATGGGTGCATAGCTCAGCTGGATAGAGTACTCGGCTACGAACCGAGCGGTCGGAGGTTCGAATCCTCCTGCGCCCACCATACTTTAATAACTCTGCTTAGAGTCTAAATAAGCAAAAACTCTACTTAGAGTTTAAATAAGTAAACTATAAAGTGGGTGCATAGCTCAGCTGGATAGAGTACTCGGCTACGAACCGAGCGGTCGGAGGTTCGAATCCTCCTGCGCCCACCACTTTATAGACTCATACTTAGAGTATAAAAAAGTAAAGTGTTGGCTAAAGCCAAACGGTCGGAGGTTCATTCTTACAAGATACGTCCTGCGCCCACCACTTTATAGACTCTCACTTAGAGTAAAAACAAGTAACAGTAAAAATGAAAGTGGGTGCATAGCTCAGCTGGATAGAGTACTCGGCTACGAACCGAGCGGTCGGAGGTTCGAATCCTCCTGCGCCCACCACTTTCATATTTTCATACACTTTTAAGTGTAAGAAAAATAAACCGATGGAAATCGGTTTTTTTATGTCTGAATTTATACGCTCTGCTTAGAGTTTAAATAAGCAATCTATGAAAGTGGGTGCATAGCTCAGCTGGATAGAGTACTCGGCTACGAACCGAGCGGTCGGAGGTTCGAATCCTCCTGCGCCCACCACTTTCATAAATAAGCCGACATTAAGTCGGTTTTTTTGTGCCTAAAATAAAGTGAAATAAAGTGAAATGTAGGTTTAGGCGAATTGAGAACCAAGCAGTCGGAGGTTCGAATCCTCCTGCGCCCACCACTTTATAGACTCATACTTAGAGTATAAAAAAGTAAAGTGTTGGCTAAAGCCAAACGGTCGGAGGTTCATTCTTACAAGATACGTCCTGCGCCCACCACTTTATAAACTCTCACTTAGAGTAAAAACAAGTAATAGTAAAAATGAAAGTGGGTGCATAGCTCAGCTGGATAGAGTACTCGGCTACGAACCGAGCGGTCGGAGGTTCGAATCCTCCTGCGCC
>NZ_JADYWQ010000048.1:0-928 GCF_015864725.1 Pseudoalteromonas sp. NSLLW24
TTCTGAAAAATCTAAAGATGTAACTCTTCAAAAAGGTTTTGACTCTTTCAAATGGGTTTTAAGTTTTTCTAAAAGTTATAACTCTTCTGAATGACCTTCTTGACCAGACATGAAGAGTCTATAAAAGCAAGGCTTTGTTTTGCCTTTCAATATACTTTTACACTTATTCAATCAATCCTTTACAAGCCTTGAATCTCTTTGAACTTCTTCTTCTTCTTTGTACCAAAAGCTTTCTGAAGTTTTCTGGTTTTCCAAACCTTGAAAACTTGTGCTATTCATCTTTTCATTCTCTTCTCCCTTTGCCAAAAAGAATTCACCAAGGACTAATCGCCTGAATTCTTTTTGTGTCTCTCTTCTCCCTTTTCCAAAAGAACGAAGGACTAACCGCCTGAATTCTTTTGTGTCTCCCTTCTCCCTTGTCAAAGAATTCAAAACGACACAGTCTGAGAATTCTTTTGATTCTTCCCTTTCCCATAAACAAAAGATTTCAAAGGACTAACCGCCTGAGATATCTTTTGTTTTCCCTTTCACAAAGTTTCAAAGGACTAACCGCCTGAGAACTTTGTCTTAACACATTGGAGGGTACATCCTTTGTGGTACAAGTAGAGGGTACATCTACTTGGGTTTGACTGAGAACAAGAGAGGGTACATCTCTTGTGGATCAGTTCTAGTGGAGGGTACATCCACTAGGTTGTTCAAAGAGAACAAGGGAGGGTACATCCCTTGTGGATCTTTGCTTGTAAAGGTTTTTACAAGGTTGAAAAGAAATCTCAAGGACCGCAGGTCGCTTGGGGACTGGATGTAGGCACGGGTTGTTGCCAAACCAGTATAAAAACTCTTGTGTGTTTGTCTCCTTCTTCCCTACTCTTTTACTTTCCGCTGTGCATTTAATTTCCGCTTTTACTTTCTGTTAAGTTTCTCTTCTACT
>NZ_JADYWQ010000049.1:0-800 GCF_015864725.1 Pseudoalteromonas sp. NSLLW24
TTTGCAATTGCGTTATCAATAATTGCTAGCGCATCTTGCGAGCCCTTCTGGCTTGTAATATCAACGTCAGAAACATCATTTAGCTTACTTGTTACAGATGCAACCGCGGATAAAGTTGTATTTGCACTAGCTGCAGTAAATGTTTCTGAAGAGTTTAATTGAATTCCCCCTGTAATGTTTACAGCTGCAACTGTACCACTTACCAAATCAAAATCAGTATCATCTTTACCATCGTAACCTTGGGCTTTAACAGCTACTTCGGTAGCAACATTAGCACCTGCAGAATCTAAAGCACTAAAATTAGTAAGAGCAATATCCTCCCCTTCGTTATTGGATACTGTAAATACTCCATTATCGATTGAAGCAGTTACACCATGCTCATCGGTTGATGCATTAATCGCTTCAGCCATTGCTTGCTGATCACTGGTAACATTACCTGTTGTTGCGTAAGATACTTTTTCATCATTTAAAGAGAAACTTACAGTTCCATCGGCAGCGCCAGGAACTGATATTACTAACTCAGCTTCAGTTCTTGCCTGTGCTGTAACGCCTGTAGAAGATGAAAATTCATTGATAGATGCTGCACCAGCTTTAGCGCTAGAGCCTGCTGCAATATTAACAGTTGCACTATTTCGGCCATCAATTGTATAGGCAGCTGCTCCAACCGTATTTGCTGCACTAGCAGAACCAAAGCCAGTATTAGCCGCGCCTTGTAAATTAACTTGGTTAGAACCAATTTTTTCTGCCGCTACACTCGATAGTGATACGTTAATTGTTTCGTTTGCATTTGAACCAATTTG
>NZ_JADYWQ010000050.1:0-675 GCF_015864725.1 Pseudoalteromonas sp. NSLLW24
TCACTTTATTTTTCTTATGTTCTTGTGTATATAACTATTTGATGCTTTTAGTGTGTTTTAGAATGTATGCATGAGGTAAATATTTATTCATTTGATGCACACAAACACCAACACTATTTGCACACACTGTGAGTGAATAAGGGCCCTATACCCGGGTTCATGGGAACATAAGGAGTGGAGGTGAATCTGTGATCATGCTAGGCCTCCGACTTGCTTGATTACAGTGAACCCTCATCTAGAGCTTTTCTCTTTGAAAACTTATTGTTGCTAGTAGTCCCTACTGCTACAATATGTTCTTCAAAGAGGATAATACCTCTAGAAACCATCAAGAGAGATATGACTACCTTGGGGATTATTGCTAAAAGCCTAGTTAGTTCTCTCCCTTATAGGTCCCTTAAATAGGGGCACGGAGCAAACACGCTGCGTGCCATTTTTCACACTGCCATGCATAAGTATCATATACCCTTTTGCTTATATTTGTTTGTGAATATTGTCGTACTATGTACATCCCCGTGTTGTGCCTTTCGCATATGCATCATGCGTGGGTTTCGTCTTTGATCCCCTCACTTTAGCAAACCGACGGAGGGTCCGTGTCGCCTTCTTAAAAATATACGTTGGGTGCCATGCTGCCCAAACGTTGTATCCAAGAAAGGGACAATTTCTCGGGCTCCCGTA
>NZ_JADYWQ010000051.1:0-663 GCF_015864725.1 Pseudoalteromonas sp. NSLLW24
GGTATTTTGTATTGATGTGTGTGCTTATGCTGTTATGAGTAATCACACTCACTTAGTCCTGTATGTAGATGATAATCAAGCAAACAGGCTGAATGATAAAGCGATTGTTATTCGCTGGCATAAACTCTGTAAAGGCACATTGTTAACGCAAAAATATGTACAAGGTGAAAAGCTAAGTAAAGTTGAACTCATCTTTTTCAACCAAACGGTTAAACAATACCGCGAACGCCTAGCAAGTATTAGCTGGTTTATGCGGCTATTAAATGAAGACATTGCGCGTAGAGCAAATAAAGAAGATAACTGCACAGGACGATTCTGGGAGGGTAGATTCAAATCGCAAGCATTACTAGATGAAGCAGCACTTGCAGCGTGTATGGCCTATGTCGATTTAAATCCCATTAGAGCAAAAATGGCTAACACACCAGAAGAGTCAGACCATACCAGTGTACAAAAGCGTTTAACATGCGCAGCAGAAGGTAAACAACCAAAACAGTTACTACGTTTTGCTGGTCTGCCTCGTCAGATTATGCCCAAAGGGCTGCCGTTTGAGCTTAAATCGTACCTTGAACTTGTTGAGCTAACAGAGCGAATAATACGAGAGGATAAGCGTGGGCATATTGATAATATGAACCTTCCTTTGTTAGAAAGGCTTAATATATCCCC
>NZ_JADYWQ010000052.1:0-655 GCF_015864725.1 Pseudoalteromonas sp. NSLLW24
GTTTTATACAGAACCTGTAATTCGACGAGAATACAGGAACTATTTAAAAACATAGATATGAGTCTGGGTTAGGAGGAGCGTGTTCACGCGCACCTCTTAACCTTAATAACTCACCTCTTAACGACATCAGTTGTTATCCCAGGGGTGAGTTATTAAAAAAGTAATAAGAGAACTGAATCAAGCGTATAAACATAGGTGATATCGTTATCATAATTAGATTGTATGACACTTAGAAGTCGAGAGACTACTTGGGGTTGTATGGTCAAGTAATGAAGCGCACATGGTGGATGCCTTGGCAGTCAGAGGCGATGAAAGACGTGACAGCCTGCGATAAGCTTCGGGGAGGCGGCAATATCCTGTGATCCGGAGATTTCTGAATGGGGAAACCCACCTACCATAAGGTAGGTATCTTGTACTTGTACAAGAAGCGAACGAGGGGAAGTGAAACATCTCAGTACCCTTAGGAATAGACATCAAATGAGATTCCCCTAGTAGCGGCGAGCGAACGGGGAGAAGCCGATTAGTGCTAATGTAGAAGAACAGCGTGGGAAAGCTGACCGTAGTAGGTGATAGTCCTGTATTCGAAACATTAGAGTTAACATATTAAGTAGAGCGGGGCACGAGAAATCCTGTTTGAAGATGGGGGGACCATCCT
>NZ_JADYWQ010000053.1:0-642 GCF_015864725.1 Pseudoalteromonas sp. NSLLW24
AAATAAAAGCTAAAGGTATTTCACTTCCTGCCGTTAACTTAATCAGTAAGGGGCTTGTACATAAATTTGTTACGGCTCTTGGTTAAATCAAAACAGTACTTTTACGAAAGTAATCAGGAGTTTTCTTATGATTTCAGTAAACACAAATGTATCTTCATTAAACGCACAACGTAACCTATCTCAATCAGGTTCTGATTTAGCGACATCAATGGAGCGTTTATCATCGGGTATGCGTATTAACAGCGCAAAAGATGATGCGGCAGGCCTACAAATTTCAAATCGTTTAACATCACAAGTGAATGGTTTAGGCGTAGCTCAAAGAAATGCAAACGATGGTATTTCAATGGCGCAAACAGCTGAAGGCGCAATGAGTGAGTCTACAAGTATTTTACAACGTATGCGTGAATTAGCACTACAATCAGCGAATGGTTCAAACTCATCAGAAGACCGTGAAGCGCTACAAAAAGAAGTATCAGCTTTATCAACAGAGCTAACACGTATTTCAGATACGACTTCGTTTGGTGGTCAGCAATTATTGAACGGCAGCTTCGGTTCAAAATCATTCCAAATTGGTTCAAATGCAAACGAAACAATTAACGTATCACTATCGAGTGTAGCGGCAGAAAAAATTGGTTCTAACCA